>JANXDD010000135.1 GCA_025059915.1 Bacteroidia bacterium
ATTTTACGCGCTAGGGTGAGCCAAGATTCCACATCCTTAGCCGTTTCGACACTTACCGACCCACGCGTACTTTTCTCCAAATCCTCAATCTGCCTCTCTATCTCTGCCAGGTTATTATACTTTGCTTTGCTCATATAGAGACTTTTTATGAACTTCCCG
The DNA here is from genome assembly GCA_025059915.1 of Bacteroidia bacterium. Taxonomy (GTDB): domain Bacteria; phylum Bacteroidota; class Bacteroidia; order SpSt-205; family SpSt-205; genus SpSt-205. The sequence continues at coordinate 160 of JANXDD010000135.1, forward strand.
AATCCGCCCTGTAAGCTGGAGAAGAGCTTTCACATCCGAAGATTGCCTCTCTCCTTTAAGGGTATCCCGTAGTTCCCCATATAGAATCCCCTCTATCTCTCCAAACTTTCTGGAAAGAAGCAGCTGTAAAACCTGTGTGGATACTTTAGGTGATAACTGAGAAAGCGAACGCCCAATCTGGGCATCAAGAAGCATACGAGCTACATCCGCAGGCAAGCTATAGCTGCTTACAGAGGTCCTACTCTTGACGATAAGCTCTATATTCTGGTAGGTCCATGCCGTAAGCATCCGTTGAACGCGTAAAGCATACCCTACAAGAGAAAAAGCAAGAATATCCTGAGGAGCTTTTCCCATAACATCCAGACTGCGCAGAATCTTATTCAAGTCATACATCAAACGAAAAGAGGGAGCATTGATGAAAACCTCTACTCCCCCGCTGACCTTGGTAAAGGCTAAGTGATGGCATGTAAGGAGGTAGGCTATAGGTGTCGCTACTTGCGGCGTGCCCTTCTCCTGAGAGCCTTCCCAAAAGGAGTTCGGAAACCCACCGGGACTAGGAAAAAGATAAGTAGCCCATTTGTATGACAAAGATTCCACGCTAAATTTCGTCTCACCTAAGATATAGCAGTAAGATATCCTCCTTGCCTTGATGAATATATTGCTACAAGAGAACTCTGTGGCAAAATTCTCCTCTCTACTCTTCCCTCTACTTTCGTCTAGGCTGATCATGTTTCCATATATACCCTGATGGCTAAATAGCTTTCCAGTCACGTCCCTTAACCGATCTTTGGGCTTATCTAACGAAACAGAAGAAGGCTGATTAGGATGAGCGAGATACCACCAGTGTAACTTACTCGCATGGGGTAGTTCGGAGATAGGGGCAGGCTCATCAAGGTATCGCTTCACAAGCTTCATCAACCGATAGCCATTTAGCCCACCCTCTGGTAAGAGTAAATCTTTTCTTATCTCCTCTGGACTCAAGCCGTTCTCCAAGACCTCTAGTAGCCCAATTACCCCTGCATTGAACAGCCAGTGAGAGGGCAGTATATAGAAATCTTTAAGTTTCATAGGAGCTTCCAGATTTCCAGCATCCCGAAACCCTGACTTCTTCTGACCCCCAATCCTGCCCGATAGATGAGGTCTAAAAGGGGCGCAGGGCCAGCCAGTACCAGTTTTCCCCGATTGGCTGTCATGTATTGATCGTAATGCCACACTTTGACTGGCCGAAGCCGACTAAAATCACACTGCGCCCAATTCAGCTCATACGCCCGACCTAAGAAGTGCTGGCTGAGCTCTCGGAGATGGAACTGCAAGCCTTCTCTGAAGGCGTCTCCAGCCTCCGGCGTAAGGTAGAGGTACTTTTCCCCTTGGGTATTCACGAGGAAGGGCGAAAGGGTATAGAAAACAGCCCTCTCCCCTGGTATACGCCGAAGGGGATGAAGGCGAACATGCGTGATTTCAAACTCCCACTGCTTGCGCCACACATGCCAAGAAAGAGGCCTACTCTCACCATAAGGAGAGGCACGCTGCTTGTTTCTTTGCCGAGAGTGGTAGTAGGCTAAAAAGGCATTCAAAACCTGTGCCCCTATTATCTCATCAGCAAAGGTAAAGTTGCATATAGCGCGGCTACCTACCTTCAAGTACTTCCGCTCGGCTCTATCCCCTTCTACTACTTCGTCCCCCCTCAGGTCCGGAAAATATACTGCGAAGCTAAAAGGCTTGATGTGCCCTTCCCTATGATAAAAGAAGCGATACAAATGGGGTGCCTTTTTCTTGAGTACCGCCTTGAGCAAAGAGGCAATCCCTTGCCGATAATCTAAAGGGAGCTTGCCCTGAAGAGCAGCTGAATTATGGGCTACTTTTAGAAAGATAGAAAATCGCATCTGAGGCAAAGTTAATACCTATCTTGCATTCATGCAAGTGTCAAAAGTAGCCGGGCATGAGGTAGAGTCCTTCGTAGCCTGTGCGCGCAAGTACTGGTATATCACACGAGGCGTTCGTTTAGAGCCCTTTTCAGAGCTGGTAGCCGAGGGGAAATTTATCAGTGATGCCACCTACAAGCACCACAGCCCCCGCTGGCGCCAAGTACAAATTGGCCGCCTCAAAATAGATGCTTATGACCCTGAGCGCCGCTTAGTGTATGAAATCAAGCGCGCGCCCCGGCTCGTGAAGGCTCACCGAGCCCAGCTCCTCTTCTATCTTTACGCCTTAGAGAAGATGGGAATAGAGGGCGTGAAGGGATTTTTAGTTTATCCCCGTCAGAAAAAGCGGATTTTAGTGGAACTGGATGTGGAGGCCCGCCGAGAAGTAGAGCAAATTCTACAGGCTATGGCCGAGGTGAGGCGCCGCCGCACGCCTCCGCCCCTCAAACGCAAGCCTATATGTAAGCGCTGTGCTTTCTATGACCTTTGCTTTGTAGCAGAGCCGCAAATTCAGACTTCTTAGCTATGGGGAAGGCTTTTTACTTCACTCAGGCAGGCCGTTTGCGCCGTAAGCAAAATACCCTCTATTGGGAGCCCCAGGAGGGCCCTCCACGCACGCTACCTGTAGAAGCTATAAGCGAACTCTACTGGCTGGCTCCGATTAGGCTGGGAACGCCGCTGCTTCGGTTTTTAGGGGAGAAGCGAATTCCGGCTCATGTGTTCAGTCCTTATGGGCATTATCGGGGCAGCTTTTTGCCCAAAGCCTATTTGCTCTCGGGTGAAGTGCGCCTCCGGCAAGCGGCCCATGTCCTTCACCGCAAAAAGCGCTTAGAGCTGGCACGCCGGCTGGTACGCGGCACGCTCTGGCTCATGCAGCGAAACTTAGCTTATTATGCGAATCGGGGGCGACCTACCACCCCCTTCTACGAGGAACTCAATCAGCGCTTGCAGGAGGTAGAGACTGCGCCCTCCCTACCGGCGCTCATGGGGATAGAAGGAGCCGCTAAACGGACTTACTATGCAGCCTTTGGAGCTATCTTAGAGGGGTGGGACTGGTCTGGCCGTAGCAAGCGCCCCCCTACAGATCCTGTCAACGTCCTCATTTCCTTCCTCAATAGCCTGACTTATGCCGTCGTGCTGGGGCAGTTGTATCATACGCCCTTAGAGCCTACTATCGGTTTCCTTCATGCGCCGCGCCGAGCCCGTTATACCTTAGCACTGGATTTAGCCGAAGTCTTCAAACCTGTCCTGGCGGATAGACTCCTTTTTCGCTTACTCAACCGGCGGGAGCTAAGCCCAGCCGATTTTGAGCCCGCTTTGAAGGGCTTAGTGCTCAAGCCCACCGCCTTACGAACCGTTCTGAAAGTCTGGGAAGAGCGACTCTCTGAGACCCTCCAACATCGCTCCCTGCGCCGCCCCGTCTCTTATCGCTACCTCATCCGATTGGAAGCCTATAAACTCCTCAAACATTTCTTGGGCATCCAGCCCTACGAGCCCATCAAACCCTGGTGGTAGAATGTACGTGATTTTAGTCTATGATGTGGCGGTGGAGCGCAACGCCAAAGTGCTCAAGCTCTGCCGCCGCTACCTCCACTGGGTGCAAAATTCGGTGTTAGAGGGAGAACTTACCGAAGTTCAGCTGCAGCAGCTACTTGCCGAACTAAAAGGGCTTATTCAGGACAGCGACAGTGTAATAGTTTTCAAGTTTAGGCAAGAGCGATGGGTGGATCGCACGATATTAGGCCTGCAAAAGGGCAATACAGAAAGCATTTTGTAGGCCTTCCGTCGATGGCGGGCTCGGAGAGAAATAAGAAGGATCGACGAAAGGCGTCCTCCTGGACCTTCAGCCAAGCCAGACATAAATCACTACTCTTTCTTACCTTTGTCGGAGAAGTTAGGGGGTTGTTGTTCTTTGACTGGGAGATTAGGAAAGGGGGGGGAAGGCTTTTTATCGGTCCTCGGTGGAGTGGAAACTTTTTTTGTTTTGGCGGCTTGCTACGCCGTAGAACTCTTTTTATCGGTCCTCGGTGGAGTGGAAACAAGGTTTCCTGCGGGGTTTT
>JANXDD010000136.1 GCA_025059915.1 Bacteroidia bacterium
AGACCATCGCTCTGACATTTACTCTCTGGGGGTGGTGCTGTATGAAGCTTTGGTAGGACGGCCTCCCTATCCGCTCAATATCAGCGAGTTTGATCTGAGTTTGAAGATTGTCCAGGAGCCTATTTTTGACTTGAGTCGTCCGCCAGCAGGGATACCGGCGCGGCTTCTGGAGGTTATCCTGCGAGCGACAGAGAAGCAGCCAGATTACAGATACGCCAGCTGTGCAGAGTTTCTAAGAAGCTTTGAAGAGGCATTCAAGGAGGAGGTTTCTGCTACTTTTTCTTCCACCCAGGTATATTCTGGTTCGGGGAGCGGCTCTCCTTCTAAAAAAGCCAGCAAGAATAGCAAGTGGCTCTGGATAGGCGCGCTTATTGGCCTAGTGGCGGGAGGAGGTGCCTTCTGGTGGCTGGCACTGCGTGAGCCTCCTTCATCCCCTGCACTTTCCGAAAATACAGATACGACAGGAAAGGCGGTCTCCACCCTTCCTCCACAGAAAGATACTATTCAGAAAAGCTCGCCGGCTGCTGCACTTCAGGACAAGCCTGCTTCGCAGCATAAAAGACCCTCTAAAGAGTCCTCCTCATTTACTTCAGCTCCTATCAGAGAAACTATCCCTTCTAAGCCTGCGGGGAAAGCGGTTATCCAAACGGAGATTCAGAACTTCAAGGAAGGCTCTCTTATTCACCCTAAAGCCAAGGGGATGCTGATGATTCGCAATATAGGAAATGCCGATGCTTCGCCAGCAGTGATTGCCATTCACTTCCTCAATAAGAAGGGGGCAGTAGAATATACCGACACTTTACGGTTTGAGCAGATAAAGGCGGGCGAATCCATGACTCGTTCTATCCAGGCCCGAGTCAATGGTATAAAGTCCCTACGGGTAGAAGTTCTTTTTCCCCGTCCCTGATGCTTGCGTACTGGAAAGCTTCGGCGAGTGCGGCGTATAGCTTCTTTATGTCGCTTGGGCTTCTGGTGGGGTATGAGGTTCTCATGCGGGTCACGGGTGGGAGTGTGGCTGACCGAAATCTTGTGGATCAATGGCTTATGCGATTTTTGAGTTGGGCAGCGCCGTATGAGTGGGTTATTTCTCTGGGGATAGCGCTGGTAGGGCTTGCGTACATATATGGCATTCGGCAAGAGAAGGTTCTTCTTACGGAGTGGGTATTCTTTCTGATGCTGGTAGAGGCGGCGGGGTGGGCTTTTTTGCTGTACAAGGGACTTCCCTTACTGGCAGGGCGGCTTCAGGAGGTTTCTGCAGCTCAGCTGGGGTGGCTTATGCCAGAGTTTTGGCAGCGCATAGCTCAATGCATGGGTGCGGGGTTTTATGAGGAGTTATTTTTTCGGGTGCTGCTGGTAGAGGGGCTTTTGCTTGTCTTTACTGGATTGCAGTCTCGCCGCGCAGCTCCGATTCACTTGATTGGAGCTTGGACCATCTCAGCAGCGCTATTTTCTGCCGCTCATTTTCTCTATGAGCCGCCTACAACCTATGCCTTTTTCTACCGATTTCTTTTCGGTCTCATCATGAGCGGCTTATATATTTTGCGAGGCTTAGGGATCACCGCCTGGGCCCATGCTCTGTATGACATGTATGTGATTGTATGAAACTTGGGCGCCCCTGGCGAAGTGAAGAAATTGCGGAAGCCGTTGGCGGTCAGCTCAGTCCTACCGCCCACACCATAGAAGTAGAATACATAAGCTGGGATACTCGGCGACTCTCTGGAGAAGGGAAAACTTTATTTATCGCCCTAAAGGCTCAGCGGGATGGACATGACTTTCTGGCGGAGGCTTATCGCAAAGGGGCTGCTATTGCACTGGTAGAAAGAGAACCCTTTTTCCCCCTTCCGTATATCTTGGTACCAAATACTTGGGAGGCTCTCCATCGGTGGGCTGCTTTTTGGCGAGCCCAGCTGGAATATCCCATTTTGGCATTGACAGGGTCGGTCGGAAAGACGTGGGTGAAGGAATGGATAGCCTACCTTTTGGAGGGGGAGATGCGGGCGTATCGCAGTCCAGGTAGTTTCAATAGCCGACTGGGGGTGCCTTTGAGCCTTCTCAGCTTTCCTAAGGAGGGGGACGTAGCTATTGTAGAAGCCGGCATCTCTGCCCCGGGAGAGATGAAACCTTTAGCAGAGCTTATTCGTCCGCAGTATGGCCTTCTGACTCTCATGGGAAGTGCCCATGATGAGGCTTTTACAAGCTTTGAGGAGAAGCTGGAAGAGAAGCTCAAGCTTTTTTCGCAAGTAGAATGGCTTATAGCCCTTCGGCAGCCCCAGACCGTATCCATTTTGAAGAAAAAAGAAAAGGTGCTCTATGCGGGCTTCTCGCCAGAGGATGACATTTACTGGGAGAGGCTCAGCCCGAAGGCAGGCGTATGGCACATTCCTGATGGACAAGCGGTAGCTTTTGAGCTTCCCTCCGATAGTAAGCCCACATGGCAAAATGCTCTCTTAGCGGCTGCTGCAGCTTATAAACTTGGCCTTCGGATAGAAGCGATTCGGACAAAGCTTGCCACTCTACCGGGACTCCATAGTCGTCTGCAATGGATTCAAGATTTGAGTGGGCGCCTCTGGCTCAACGATACCTATCATGCAGATGAGGCTTCGGTCGCTGCGGCTATAGAAGAGCTGCGAGCTGTCTCTATCCAGCCTAAAGTGGCTATTCTGACGGACTTTTCTCCTTACACGGAAGAGTCGCATCGGGAGGCGGTGGAGGCTTTGAAGGCTTTTCTGCCAGAGGATTCTGTGCATTTGATTGGGGAGACTTTCAGCCGAATAGGATGGGGAAATACCTACCTTTCTGTGGAGGAGTTTTTTCGGCGGGCGCGCCTACCTCAGCGAGGCGCTATCCTTCTCAAGGGGAGTCGTCGCTTTAGGCTGGAGGAGGCCTTGGAGCGGCTCATGGGATATGGACCAGGTCCCGAACTTCACATAGACTGGGAGAAAATCTATCGCAATCTTTCTCGGCTGCGAGCTCGCCTGCCTTCTTCTGCTCGGGTGATGGGGGTAGTGAAAGCAGAAGCCTATGGGAGTGGAGACCTCCTTATGGCGAGTTTCTTAGAGCGGCAAGGGGTAGCGTATATCGGCGTGGCTTACGCTCGCGAAGCTATTCGCCTACGTGAAGCTGGCATTCGCATGCCTATTTTAGTTTTTTACCCGGGGAAAGTTCCTCAGTCCCTTTTTGTAGAGTATGAGCTGGAGGTGGCGGTAGGTACTGAAGAGGCTTTGGAGTATTGGGCTGGGGTAGTGCCTTTGCATTTGGAGGTGGATACGGGAATGGGACGCATGGGGCTTCCTCCCCATAAGCTCTCGGAGGTTCTAACCTTCCTTCAGCAGCGTAGAGCTGAGGTGAAGGGGGTATTTAGTCATTTAGCCGAAGCCTCCCAGCCCGACCATCCCTTGACAAAGCGCCAGCTAATCCTCTTTGCAGAAGCCTATGAAAGAGTGAAATCCGTATATCCTGACGCTTTAGGACATCTTCTGAATACAGCTGGAGTGCTCTCGCTGGGAGAAGTGGCAGCTTATGATATGGTGCGAATAGGAGTAGGGCTTTATGGCATAGGGGAGGGGTTAGAGGAGGCGACGAGCTTATATGCTCCGATTTTGCGGGTGGCTAAATTTCCTACGGGGCAGAGGGTTAATTACGGCTTTGTCAGTACTGTACCTGAGGGGCATGAGGTGGCTACTGTCGCTATAGGGTATGGAGATGGACTTCCTCGCCACTGGGCTGAAAAAGAAGCTAAGGTTTTTCTTCAGGGGGAGGCATGTACTGTTTTGCCACCTCTGAATATGGACCTTATGCTTATCGCAGTGCCTGCGGGTAGGGCTCACATAGGAGAAAAAGTAGAAATCTGGGGGCCTCATCGCTC
>JANXDD010000137.1 GCA_025059915.1 Bacteroidia bacterium
TCTCGTTTTTTTTTTGTGGCCGCTTGCGGGGGGGGCCGGGCGCCCCCGGGCGCCCCCCCGCCCCCTACACAAAAAGCAAAATCAAACTTCATAGATAACTCTCATTCAATTCTCCCCTATCAGCTTTGCGCTAAATGAAGACTTACGAGCGCTGTTTTTCCTTAGAAGAGCTTCCAGAGGTGGTCCGAGAACTGAAAACCTGGGCTCCTCGAGTTTCGCGCTGGCTTCTTTTTGGACCTATCGGAGCGGGGAAAACCACCTTTGTTCGGGCATGGCTCGGAGAAATGGTCTCCAGTCCGACTTTTACCTATATCCACCTCTATCCAGAAGGCGTGCATGTGGACCTGTATAAGTTTCCTGTGGGGATTCCCTCTCGATGGGAAGAGGTGTATTCGCTTATGGAAGAGGCCCCGCTGATTTTCGTTGAATGGGCGGAAAAACTTCCCTATCCCCCACCGTCTCCTTGGGTGGAGGTGCAATTGACGGTTCAGGAAGGGGAACGGCGCTGCTTACGAGCTCTCCTCCGGCAAGCTGAGGGGTAGATTATCAATCAGCCGAACCCCTTCTACATACGCCGCGATGAGGATGCGAGGGTTGGAAGATTGTCGCAAATGCTCTATCGGCTGCAGAGAATACTCGTCTACGATGGCGAGATACTCTAGTTTCACCTCCGGGAATCGCTCTCGGAGAAAAGCTTCGCCCTCACGTATAAGGTCTGCCGTAAGCTGGGTCGTTGGTACGAGAGTTTGGATGTACTGAAGAACCTTGTAGAGCGCAAGAGCTTGGGCTCGTCCGCTGGGAGAAAGGTAAGTGTTGCGAGAGCTCATAGCAAGCCCGTCTGGCTCACGCACAGTAGGCACTCGCACAATCTCTATCGGAAAAAACAGCTCTTCTACCAGTTTTTCTACCACCCGCACCTGTTGAAAATCTTTTTCTCCGAAATAAGCCCGAGTAGGCATGATAAGATTGAAAAGCTTGATAAGCACGAGAGCTACGCCATCAAAGTGCCCAAGGCGATAGCTACCGCACCATAGGCGTCCAAGGCGCGTGAGAGAAACATAGACTTCATCTTCTGGGCTGTACATCTCTTCTACCGAGGGTGTAAAAGCCGCCGAGACTCCCAGATTTTGCAGCAAGCGTAGGTCGGTCTCTAAGGTGCGGGGATATCGGTGATAATCTTCTTGAGGACCAAACTGTCGGGGATTGACGAAGATGCTGACGATGGTCCAAGGATTTTCCGCAAGGCTGCGCCGAACTAAAGAGAGATGCCCTTCGTGCAGGGCTCCCATAGTGGGAATAAACCCCACCGAGCCATGTATTTTCCCCCGCCAACTCCTAAGCTGAACTCGTGTTTCTATGACTTCCATGGTAGAGGTGATTGAGGTAAGTTGCTATCACAAGGTCTCCATACACATTGAGGGTGGTACGCATCATGTCCAGAAAACGGTCTATTCCATAGATGAGAGCAATCGCGCCTCCAGGAATGCCGAAGCTGGGCAAAATACCTGCCAGCAGTGGTAAGGAGCCGCCCGGCACCCCTGCCGCTCCTATCGCTATGAGCATAGCCAAAGCTACCACGAGAAGCTGCTCAGATAAATCAAGAGGCACCCCAAAAACCTGCATCAAAAAGAGAAGCGTCACCCCCTCATATAGAGCTGTGCCATTCTGATTGACCGTCGCTCCCAAGGTCAAAATAAACTGAGCTACAGGGGGCGCTATACCAAGTCTTTCTATGGCTACACGAATGCTGGTGGGCAGAGTAGCATTGCTACTTGCAGAGGAAAATGCCATAAGCAAGGCTGGCAAGCTCCCCTTCAACACTTTCAGCGGATTGACTCGTGCGATAAAATGCAAAAAGAGCGTATATACCCCCACGCCATGAAGCAGTAGTCCTAATGCCACCGCCCCCGCATATGCCCCTAATAGAGGGAAGATTTCCCATCCTACCCCCATTACCGCCTGAAAGATAAGCCCGGCAATCCCTACTGGAGCCACCCATCGCATGATCAAAAGAAGAAGCCACAAACTGGCCTGGTAGATTATGTCTAAGGTTTGATACACCGGCTGGGTTTGCTCTGAGGGAAGCTTAGCCAGGGCCACGCCGAAGAGTATGGTAAAGCTCACTACAGACAAGAGCCCGCCTTGCTGACCGGGGGTGAGCGCCATCGCCATTTCATGAAAGGGATTTTTAGGAAGGAGGTTGAGAAAAAGGTCGGCATTCAGGGCTTTAGCTGCTGGGGCATGCTGCCCGAAACGCTGGAGAAGGAGAAGCCGACTGCTTTCAGAAAGATAACTCCCTGGCTGAAGGAGATTTGCTAAAAGAAGCCCTATCCCAGCAGCAATACCTGTTAGTCCAACTACGGTCCAAAGGGTGTGCCAGCCAATACGCCCCATCGCCCCCGTTTCCGTCAGTCGCTGAATGCCTATTAGAAGCACAGGAATAACAATCGGCAAAATCAGCATGAATATTCCCCGCAGAAACACATCTCCCACCAAGCGGGCAGCAGCCATCAAAGAGTCAGCAGGTATATGTAAAAACCGCACACTTAGGGCTGCTACAAGCCCTACGATAAATCCACTGAGTAGCCGTAGGGAGAGCGAACTATGCTTTTCTGCTTCCATTTAGACGAGGTGGCTTTTGAGGAAGTAATCGGGCTAAAGCCTGCCCTAAAGCTACCCCCAGCGTGCCCAAAATAAACCCGATTAGACTCGTGATAAACCACAATATGGGTCGCGAAACTCCAAAAAGAGCGGCTATCCTCTCGGCGAGAAGACCGTGATTAGGGATATCCCAGCTCAATGCAGCAATAAGCCATATCAGTGCCATTATCCCGCCAGCACTGAAACTATAGAGCCACCCGCCTTGAAAAAAGTACCCCACGATAATCAGCACATATAAGCTCCCACTCCAATGGGGAAGCCAGAGAGTCGCTATCGTACCCAATATCGCAACCGATACAAGGAATAGCAGAAACCCTTTACTTTGCATGCCTATGGCAGAAGTGCCGCTAAAGTTAGGGCATTATCCACAACTATGGAGTCTCTGAGGCTAACGCGGGTGCGGCGATTGGCTCAGATAGAAAGTGCGCCGCTTGCCCTTACTGCCTTCCTACCACTGGAAGAGGAGCCTTTGCTATCTCAAGCTCAAATAGAAAAACTGCGTGAGAAAGCCGAAAAAGCGCTGGCTAAACATCCCGACCGCAGAGAAGCAGAGAACTTCCGAACTAACCTGGATTTTGCAATCGGGCAGCTGACCGAAATGCCTCCACCCGGCACCTGGCTGATTGCTATCACCCCTACGATAGCTGAGGCTCTCTTCTTGCCATTTGTTTGGAAAGAGGAAATATCCATCGGAAAATCCCTCAAGGTTCATCCCGCCTTGTATGCACTCTATCGCACCTCCATCGTATTTGTAATCATAGTCTCCGAACACACTACACGGTGGTTTGAGTCCATAGGGGATCGGCTTTTTCCGGTGGCCTTGCCGGCTCACATCAAGGAAGCACTGGCTCAGCTCCAAAAAGCTCGGGCGCAGGTTCAGAACATTTCTTCTTTGGATACTTCTCATTATGGGGACCTTTTCGCCCAGATGGCCCGCTCTGCCTATCACATGGCTTTAGTCAAATACACGGAGAATCTTCGTTCGGCTGTGCTTTTTTATCTGAAGGAAGAGAATACGCCTGTAGTGCTTATGGGGGATGAGCGTCTTCTGGAGGAGATTAGCAAAGGCATAGAAAGCGGACGCCCCTCCCTTACTTTGATTGGGGGGGTTCCA
>JANXDD010000138.1 GCA_025059915.1 Bacteroidia bacterium
ACAGACTTCCTCCTTGCTGGGGTAGGAGCAAGTGTAGATACTCGCACTCTACGCCCTGGAGAGGTATTTTTCGCTCTTCCTGGCAAGCAAGCTCACGGGGCCCTTTACGCCGCCGAAGCCCTGAGTAAAGGGGCAGCTGCTGTCGTCGTCCCCCCAGAATACGCTACAAACCTACCCAAGAGTCAGGTAGTTATTCATCCAGAGCCCCTTCGCCTGCTGGGTCAAATAGCTGCCCTCTACCGACGAAAGTTCTCCGTCCCTGTCATCGCCATCGGCGGCTCTAACGGAAAAACTACGACGAAAGCTCTCTTAGGTCATATTCTTTCCCAATACGCTCCTACCTTAGTCTCTCCACGCAGCTGGAATAATGCTATTGGCGTGCCCCTTACTCTCCTCCGCCTGCGGCGCAGTCATAAGTTTGTCGTCATAGAGCTTGGCGACAATCACCCTGGAGAAGTACATGCCCTCTGTGATATAGCCTATCCTACCATCGGCACCATTACCAACATAGGCCAAGACCACTTAGAGGGCTACGGAGACATCTCCACTAACCTTTCTACGAAATGGGAGCTCGTAGAACATCTTGCAAAAGTAAGCGGCGCTACTTTCTTTCTAAATGGGGAAGATGTCCTTCTCAGCTCACAGCCTCTCCCTCCTACTCTTAGAGTGTACCGCTACGGAAATGTACCTAACAGCGTTGGGACTGCCTTTTGGCAGCCCATAGATTGGGAGGCTTCCCGAATTTGGGGCTCTATCTTCGGGGAAAGCTTTGAGGCGAAAATTCCCCTCTGGGGCAGCTTCAATCGGCTAAATGTTCTGGCTGCGCTTCTGATAGCCCATACCTTAAAAGTTCCCCTCAACCAGATGATAGCCGCCCTTTCTACCTTCAGAAACGAGGCTTATCGTTCTCAAGTTCTGCGGCGCGGCGAAAAAACTATCATTCTGGACGCCTATAATGCTAATCCCTCCTCTCTTTCTGCCAGCTTAGCCGCTCTATGGGAGTCCCTTCCCGAAGGAAATCAGGTTAGCTTGATTTTAGGGCAAATGGAGGAGCTTGGCAGCCACACTGAAAACGCTCACAAAGAAGCCCTTACCAATCTCATACCGCACGCTTCTCACATAAAGGGCATAGTTCTGATAGGTCCTTACTGGGAAAGGGCTTTTTTGCAGGACTATCCTTTTCCTATTCACTGGGTCCATCGTGTAGAAGATTTTCCGCACCAGCTGGAGTGGCTTCATAGCTCTTCCGTAATCTACCTCAAAGGCTCTCGTAGTCAAAGGCTTGAACAGCTGGTAGAGAGCGGCGTGATAGGATAAACCTTGTTAGCTACCTTCGCTGTGTGAAAAATCCACGGCTGTGGGGAAAGGTCCTCTATGGACTGGCAGGGGTATGCGCCGTAGCTCTGATAATGCCGCAATTCCGCCTTCAGATTTGGGAAAATAGCCAACAAACCTACCTTTATATGTGGGGAGGACATGCCAAGGTTCATGCCTCGGTGGCGGGAAGTATTTATCTCATCGCAGCCCTCTGGGGAGTAGCGGCAGTAGCAGGACTCTTTTTAGCGGGGAGAAAACTCCATCAGCACAGCCCCACCGCTATCGCATGGATGAACTGGGCTGCTTTTTTTATTGCAATGGAGCTTATTTTCCTGCTTACTGCTGCAGAGGAGGTTCTTACGGATTTGCGGGTTATGCAGCTGCAGGCGGACAGCTTCGCCTCTTGGGGAAGCTGGACAAGTTTTACAGTACTTTTCATCCTCCTATTTCTCCCCAGTCGGATTAAGAAGTGGTGCTTCAAGCCAAACGAATAGTAGGTAGCCCAGGACCTCGGAGCCGCTGGGAGGGCTATGAGTTTCAGAGCTTTAGGCAGGGGAAGCCATTTCTCCGACAGAGGCCTGCTGTCTCTTTCCTTCCTTGCTTTTCATGAGCATAGAGGCGCCCTTTTACCTTCTTCTCATTCCCCTCTGGGTAGCTTTGGCATGGATGGGCATGCGGGTAAGGCTTCCCTTAGGATTCGTCCCAGAAAAGGGGAGGTCCCCTTCTTTCCGCGCCTTTTTACCCACTTGGGGCACAGCTATCTTGGCAAGTATAGGCAGCATAGCTCTGAGCCGACCTCACCTACGCTTTTTAGATAAAGGAGAGCGTCTTCCTGACTTGTGGGTTTTATGGGACGTCTCCCGCAGCATGCAAGAAACTGATATAGCACCCACCCGCCAACGCTACGCCGTGGAGTCCATGGAAGCAGCCCTTACTCATTCAGTCCCGTCGCGATTGGGGCTTATTATTTTCGCAAGCAAGGCATATGCAGTGCTTCCACTCACGGAAGATAAAGATGCCTTCCTTTTCAGTTTGCGTCAAGTCGCTCGGTTAGACCTCGGAGAAGGCACGAACTTAGCCGATGCGATAGAGACCGCCCTTGCCCTCATAGAAAATCATCCCGCTGAAATCCTCATTATCAGTGACGGGGCTCACAATATGCCCGGCACCCCCTCTCTCGCTGCTCTCGCAGAAAAGGCTCACGAGCAGAGGATACGCATTCATACAGTCTTCATAGGGCAGGAGGGCAGCCAAGTATATCCAGAGGCTTTACGCCTTCTAAGCGAAAAAACAGGGGGCGCCTTTCAAGAGAAGAATATAAACCTGACCTCTCTCCTTCTTCCCCAGCAGTATTATCAGACCTATCCCTTAGCCCCTTATCTCTGGTTGGGCGTACTTATAGGAGGGCTGATTCTCCTGGGAGCTATGGCTGTGGGGGGATGGTTCAGTGTCCTCACGGCGTGAGAGTATAGTCTATTTGTATCTGGCAGCCCGCTGCCTCAAACATAGCCATAGCACTGCAGTACTTCGTACGGGAAAGCTCTATGGACCGCTCCAGGTCAGCAGGGGTAGCGTCTGGACTTTCTACCCTTAGAGTTATCTGGACTGAGGTAAAAACCCGAGGGTGTTCTTCTCGCCGCGTTCCCTTTGCTTGAAGAGTAAAGCTGCGAAGCGTCTTACGCTTCTTTTGAAGAATGCTAATTACATCGGCAGCGAAGCACGCAGACATCGCTGAGAGAAGCCCTTCCATCGGGCGAGCTGCCTTATTCGTCCCTCCAACTTCTATTGGGGAGTCGTAAAAAAGCTGGTGACCACTTGCCGTCTGGGCGGCAAGATGCAGCCCTTCCCCCGCCCAGCGGAGGGTTACTTGCATGTGGGCCCGGAGGGATTCGAACCCCCGACCAACGGATTATGAGTCCGCTGCTCTAACCGCTGAGCTACAGGCCCGCCCTGCACAAATGTACGCTTTTCCCCCAACTGAATATATTTGTGTAATGAGAGACATTGCCCGACTCGGGTTTTTTCTCTTTCTGCTCTCTACCGGAGGGCAAGCTCAGAAGCTCTGCCCAGTGGATAAAGCCTTTCTCAGGTTGGCTGCGCCTGTCTCTCTATCCTCCCAGAGGCTTTATTCCTCTGAAGATACGCTATGGGTGCCTTTAGCCATTCACATTATAGAGCAACAGCCCGACGAATTCCCTCTCCACCGAATCGGTGCTCAACTCCGAGCTCTCAACCGCGATTTTGCCCCAGCTAAAATTCAATTTTACCTCCCTCGCTATGGTCCCAATGGAGAACCCACCTGCGGCATAACTCGCTCCGTCTCCCCCCTCGCCTCCCACGATTGGTCCACCCAAGAAGATTCTCTGAAAAATTTCATCTTTTGGAACCCTGATAGCTTCCTGAATATCTGGATTGTAAG
>JANXDD010000139.1 GCA_025059915.1 Bacteroidia bacterium
TCCTCCATAGAAGAACTGGAAAAACATCTCAAACAAGCGGAGGAGGTTCAGAGAGGACTGTACCAGCGTCGCTTTGCTAAAGGGGACCGAGACCCTGATTTTCTGCGAGACTATCTGAAAATCGCCTTTAGCGTGCGTGACTCTGCTCGGTTCTTTCCAATCCTTCGTGAATACATCCGAGCCAAAGGCTCTTTCCGCGCTGCTTGGAAAGACCCTGAGTTAGAATTTTTCACTATAGAAATGGCTCAGGCTGGTGGGCCATACAGTCGCTATATCTGGCAAAACTTAGACAGCTTACGGGCAATCTTACGCCTAGGACTCTATGAGAGCTTAGGAGAAAAGCTCCTGACAAACCTATTAGATTCAGTATGGAACCTTCATCCATTACCCGCAGCCCGAAATTACTGCGATTCTATCGCTAAAGCCTACGAACCTCTATTTCCTTCCGCTCGTTTGGTAAGCCTGAGGTTTGTAAGTTGGAAACTCATTGAGTCTGAGGACTCTTTGGCTCGCCGGGAAGGCTTTCTGATGATTTTGCGTTATCTCTGGCGAGATCACCTTAGCCAAATAGATACCCTGCGTGATACAACTCTACTCATAAGCAGGCTGATAGAAGTAGATGAATACGTGAACAATCTTCTGGATGAGTCGCCTCCTGTAGAGGTGTTATGGACGCTGGCTGCCCTCATGCGAGAAGCAGTCTTGCGCATGCCTGCTGTGGCGTTTTTTTGGTCAACCTTGGGGGATGTGTATAAAACGCTGCGAGAGAAAAATGCTGCCTTGCATGCCTATCGGACTGCCCTACAAAAAATGGAGGATCATCCGCTGCTGGAATACCCTCGGCTAAGGATAAGCCAGAAATCTCCCACGGCAAAACAGACCCTACAGAAAAAAATACAAGAAGTGGAGGCATGGTCAGACTTCTAGGACTGAAGAGTTGAGACATCCGTAGGGGGGTGTTTCCTTACAGAAATACCCCAGCAGAGTCCTCTATGGGCACTGAATGCTGAGCCCAACTCTTCAGAAGAGCCCATCAAACTCCTCTCTGTCAACGTAGGCGGTATGGTATGTGTAGGCTAACAAGGAAGCTGAGGAAACTTTATTGGGACTGCAAGTATGAAATGCTGAAAGGTCTCGGACTATATATCAAGGCTGGCGGGGAACTCCCCTAAGTAACTCCGTACCTAAAAAGCGAAAAACAGATGAAAGCCACAGCTGAAGAAGAGGGGGTGGATGGGAGAGAGATTCTCAAATCTCAAAGCAGGGTCCTCAAGCAGTAGCCCAAGGGGGTTAGGGGCTCTTGGCGCCATAAAATTGGTCCTACCCTATGTATGCTACCGACAACTCGCTCCTTTAGCCCACCAGCTCAAATACCCGCCTCAACTCTTTTTCCTTTTCCCTGCCCACCTCTCTGTACAATTCTAAAAAGCTAAAAAGAGCCAAATAAGTCCCCTTGCCTCCAATCCAGTCCCAAAACTCCTCTCCTATCCATACCCCGTCTTCCATCGGTAAATAGCGAAGAGCATAAGTCCAGCGATAGCTTAACTTGATGCCTCCGTAAAGGTTATGGGGCATCGCAAAGTAAGCATGCACCTTGCGAGCCCTTGAGCCTCTGATTAGATAAATCCGCCGAAGCCGCTGAAGTACTTCAAGACACTGTCCTTTATTTGGCATAGGAGATTTGAGCTCAAAGTACCACTCGCTCCCATCTTTTCTTTTTACAAAAAGATCAACTACGACCCTAATCTCTCTATTCTTAGCTCCCGTGTGAGAAGCTTCATGGAGGCGTTCTCTCATGCCCGTCATAGAGATAGTTTTCTCTGGACTTCTATCTATTTGGGTGAGTATCCTTTCCAGCTCATTTAGACCAGCCTCACTTACGCGCCCAGAAAGGTTATATCCCCTCTGCGCTTCTCCATGATAAGCCTCGGCTATCAAACGAGCTGCCTCTTCCAAGGTAGAACCCAGTCGGGTGCAGTAGCTGCGCTCAAACGCACTTATCAGCTGAAAGTTTGCAGGCAGAAGGGCATCATGAAACGGCTTAAAAAGAGGCGCCTCCAACGGACCCTCAGGATATTCAGCTGAAGAAAGCCGATGGCGCATACATGGGCGTCGCATCTCTTGGAGAAGGCCTTCAATCCAGCTGAACCCAAATAGATGCCCAAACAGGATTAGACAGAGGCTGGCAAAGGACAGCAGCTATCCAGGGCTTTTTCTACGGCTGGAAGTACCTCTGTGCCTAAGAGCTCGATGGCCTCCAACACGGCTTTATGAGGGATAGTTCCTACGGTAAGTTGAATAATAAGGCGCTCATGACGAAATAGGCTATGCTGATAGAGGATCTTATCCACTATTTCGGCGGGTTCCCCTACAAAAAGGGCCCCATCTAACCGGCATTCATGGAGGAAACGCTCCCAAGTAAAAGGAGGCCATCCCCGCTCTCGCCCGATACGATCCATAGTCAGCTTATGCGCAGGAAAAGCTAAGGTCTGCGCTTCCCGGCGCGAGCGAGCAATAAACCCATGCGCTGCTATCCCCAAACGCGCCTGGTTTCCATAAGCCATAGAACGCTGCTTATACATATCTACCAGAGGCTTGAAGCGACTGGCGCTACCGCCAATAATAGCTAACGATACGGGGAGCCCCAGTTTAGCGGCGCGTTCCAGGGAGCCAGGCGTGCCGCCTACCGCTAACCATACAGGCAATGGCCGTTGAAGAGAACGAGGATAAACCCCCAAGTTGGGTATAGGATGAGTAAAGCGCCCGCCGAGCCAGAAAACGATTTCTTCTTCCCGAATCTTTAGGAGTAGCTCCAACTTCTCTTCAAAGAGCTTATCATAATCACTCAAGTCATACCCAAACAAAGGAAATGACTCTGTAAAGGAACCTCGCCCTACCATTAGTTCTGCTCGCCCATTTGAGAGTAGGTCTACGGTGGCAAACTCCTGAAATACCCGGATAGGATCAGCAGAGCCTAAAACGACAACTGCACTGGAAAGTCGGATTTTTCTCGTGCGCGCGGCCAAGGCCGCCAACACTACAGAGGGAGCAGAGACCACATATTCAGGTCTATGATGTTCCCCCACTGCGTAGATGGAAAGTCCCGCTTCATCGGCTACTTCCGCCTCCTCAATAAGGCGCTGCAGACGTTCTGCTGGGGTGGGCGCACGTCCCATCTCTGGGTCGTAAGTCGCCTCACCAAAGGTGTAAATGCCCAGCTCAAATCGCATAGCAGGCTTAACAGAAAATACAGTCCTCAAGTATTATCCCCCCAGTCAAAATTGCCCACCCCCAGGGTAGAGCAAAGCGCCCTGCTATACCTACTGAGAGGCTGATGGTGAAAGGGCAACCCTAGCAGCCAAAGCGCCTTTCCCGTCTATCTCGGACTTCGTTAGAATTTCTCCTCAAAAAGAACCCTCGCCAGTTCTGCCTCTTCCCGCACAAAGAGACAAGGCTTCCCTAAGGGAACAGGTAGTTTTATTGCCTTTTCGCCCTCATAGACCTGATGGGTAATCCAAGAGCGCCATTTGCCAGGTGGAAGGAAGACCCGGGCATAGCGCTGATAAGGTCTTACAATGGGGTAAAAGAGCATATCTGGCCCTATGAAGATGGGAAGCTGTTTAGCAGGGGCAGTAGGGGAAGCATGCATCCAGAAAGGTCGCCAGAT
>JANXDD010000013.1 GCA_025059915.1 Bacteroidia bacterium
AATGACAGAGTCGCGGAAAGGACGACCATTAGCATCCGCCCGCAAATTCACAAACAGGCGACTAAGCGTGAGCTCTCCCGTCCACACCCGAGAGAGAATGCGATTGAACTTGAGGATAGTGAGGTTGGAGCGGTGAGTATAAGTATTACCATTGTCAGGCTGGAGGGAAAAGGCATATTGAAAGCCGGGAACCATAATCTGGTCACTGCCGATAATCTGCAAGGAGCGGGTGTTTTGATTGATAGCCAAACTTTGCTGGATAGAAAGAGAAACTCGCGTCTTCGGATCTATACGATAGGCAAGCTTGGCTGTGCCAGACCATCTATTGTCTTGACGAGGGGCAAAAAATTCACTTTTAGTAGGGCTGCCGAAAAGCCGACTTAGGTAGCGATAGGCTGGGTCTCTGTTGGTAGTCTCTTCCAGTAGGCTGCTGCGCAGCTGATTTGCTCGTACGCCGAAGTACTCATCAGAAAGCCGCAGGTCAAAGCTCCCGAAAAATGTCAAGCGAGGCTTTCCTACTGAATCACGCCAGAGGGGCCCCCCTAAGCCAAAGTTGAAAATGTCTGTATTCCATCCCCATGCCCGCACAGCCCCCCCTAAAGCATCCTTCATATACCGCCCATAAAAGCGCCAATGGTCCCCCCCTTCTTTGAGTCTTACGGCTACCACCCCAGAGGTACCATCTCCATACTCTGCATCCACCCCTCCTGTAATCACCTCCAGCTCTTCAATCGCTACTTGAGAAACATCTACCCCAAATCCCGTACCAGCAAGGGGGTCTTGCGCATTCACTCCTTCTATCACATACTGCGTCTCATACACCCGTCCTCCTCGTATTTGAAGCCCGTCCAGGGTTTGCGCCACCCCTGGCATCAGCGTAGCCATAGTCTGGACATCCACTGCCGTAGTCTGGGAAATCTCATCCCCGCTTACCTTGAGGTCAGATTTACCTGACTCTAAATTCACCACAGGACGGTCCCCCACTATCTCCACGGTCTGAAGGGTAGTTCCCGTAGGAGAAAGGCTCAGCTTAAGCTCCAACTGTTGGCCTGCTTTGACGCTAACCCCAGTCAGCTGAAGTTCATTATAGCCAACATATGACACTCGCAAGGTATAAGTGCCCGGTACAACATCAGCAATGGTAAAACGCCCATTTTCATCGGTGTAAGCTCCTTTATAGGTACCAACTAAAGCGACTGCTGCGCCAATAAGAGGCTCACGAGTAGATTTATCCACTATTATCCCAGAAATCACCGCTTTCTGCGCCCAACCTACCGCCCAGAAAACGAGAAGGAATATATGCAACCTCATGGCTGAAATGCGTTTTGAAGGGCTGTAAGGAAAGCCACCCTATCCCCTCTAAGCTGATGCAGGGGAAGGATGAGAAAGATTTGTCGGAACTTACCTCCACCGGTGGGAAAGCCCACCGCTGCCGCCCTGCTCAGTCCCGGAGGCCAGGGCTGCCCAGTACCTTGAACCAAATTTGGCATCTCGTAGAGGGTTATAGCAGTGCCTTTAGGGTAAGGGGGGTTGATACCATTCATGAAATACGGAAGTCCATTAGAAAATGAAGGGAACGCAGGTAAAAGAGAAGTAACCGGGCTATTCGGAGCTAAAAGTCCATTTTGAACGGTGGAAGAAATACTGTCCATCGGAGCCCAGCGAAAAATCGGAGAGTTAGCGCCTAAACTGCCACTGAGAGGAAAGTTGATAAAGAGATACCCTCCAGCGGAGAGATACCTTTCTATGAGGGTCTCAGCATCTTCCAGCTCATAGAGGTTTGGCGCTGCCCCTATCCAGCAAACGTACCGGTAAGCCCGAAAAATGTGAAGCCACGTAGGTATCAGCAAAGGGGGACGTTGAGTAGCCAGACGCAGGTTCCAGTAATCATACCTTCCCCATGCTTGGGAAAAGGCAGCAGCCAAAGTATCTATAGCCTCCGAGCTATTCCAGCTATCCAAAACAAGCCAATCAGCCGTCTTCCGCCGAAAATAAATCCGCTTGGTACTGTCTATCGGGGAAAAGAGGCCCCCTTGGTCTTTCGCTCGCACATATACGCGCACGGTGTCATCCAAAGGCAGGGGCGTCGCAATCGTAAAGGAAGGCGAAAGGTTAGTCCCGACATACACCAAGGTTGGTGAAAAGGTAGAGGGGCTCTGGGGGGTGAGGGTGAGAAGCGTATATCTGGGTGGAAAAGCTGTCCATGGACCACTACCAATGCGAATGTACAAGCTATCAATCGTCTCCACCCCGTCGGGGTCGTTGAGGCGAAGGGAAATAGTGATTGCCACAAGGGCCGTATCTGGCGGAGCTGTCAAATCATCTATTTCACAAACGGGAGGTGAATTTTTTAAGGGTACTCTCAAACGAGCAGGGGGATCAGTGCGCAAACCATCATTGTCCACGCCCCTCAGCTCAAAGACTAAATCCTTATACTGCACCCCCGGTTCGAAGCTCACCGTAAAAGTGCTCTCTTGGGCAGTGGTAAAGGCCCAAGGCCCCCCCTCCATGCGTATCTCATAGCCCACGATATACCCATCGGGATCATCTCCGTACCACCGCAGCGTGAATCGTGAAGGAAGACGGCTTTCCCCCTCCAGCTTGATAGAATCTACGAAAAACTGAACTACTGGCGGCAGCTTGGGACGAGGCGTCTCTTTCTTTCGGCAGGCAAGGGGAAGGAGAGAAAGCCACAGCCACCAAAACTTTTTCATCCCTCCAAAGATACCCCCCTACAAGTAAAATGAGCGTAAAAGGAAGAGGGCATGCTTTTTGCCTACATTTGGACTATGGCCAAGTTTTGGGCAGGAGGCTTTTTGCCAATACTTCTCTTAGCCCAAGGAAAAACAGGCGACCTCATACTCATTTCTGAGACGGGGGAGCCTTTTCGTCTGTACATGGGGGGTGAATGGATTTCTGAAGGTCCAGTTACACGCGCAGAAGTACATGACTTACCCGAAGGGCCTCAACGCGCTACGATTTACATCCACCCTACAGAAGGCAAAGTCATCCAGCTGCGCCGCACCTTTTATGTAGAAGGAGGGATGATTGAATATTACGCTCTGCGCAAGCGAAAAGGACAATACACTACTATTCTCTACAATCGTGCTCCCAAAGCAGAGACCCCTCCTCCTGCTCCTCCGCAACCTCTCCCCTCCTCTACCCCTTCTGGCACCTCTAGCGGACAGCCTCCCTCCCCGAGCCAAAACACCACTATCATTTTCAATCCCACTATCCAAGTACAGACTGGAAGCGGGACCCAAGTAAATACCTCCGCTCCTCCCTCAGCCCCAGCTTCACCTACAACTCCGCAAATAGGAAATAGCAGCTATGTAGGCCCTTGCAACTGCTTCATTCCTATGAGCCGAGAAAGTTTCACTCAAGCCCTGCAGACCCTAAGGCAGGAGCCCTTTGACCAAACGCGCTTGGAAATAGCTAAAACTATCGCTCGTCAAAACTGCCTTTTGGCTCAGGATGTGCGGAGTATGATACAAATGCTGGAGTTTGAAGACAGCCGCTTAGAGCTGGCGAAGTTTGCCTATGACTATGTGCATGACCTTTCAAACTACTTCACAGTAGCGGAAGCACTGACTTTCGCTAATAGTCGGGAAGAGCTCATGCGGTACATTCGCTCTCGCCCTGCAAGACAGCAGTGTGGCTTAGCCAGTAGTGGGCTTACGACTCCTTCTCCGGGGCGCCCATGCGGACCATGCATGAGCCCCCAAAGCTTTAGTCAGGTCATACCTACCCTTAGTAGCATAGCAAGTGAAACCGCTCGTTTAGAGACAGCAAAGCAAATAGCCTCCACAAACTGCCTCTCTTCCGAGCAGGTACGGGAAATTTGCCGAACCCTCTCTTCCGAAACAAGTCGTCTGGCTTTCGCTAAGTATGCTTATAGCCGCAGCTGCGACCCTCAGAACTACTTTATCGTAACCCAAGCCTTCTCCTCCACAGCAAGTCAGCAAGAGCTAATGCAGTATATTCAAGGAGTGAGCGGGCGCTAAGAGCCCATCTGAGGAAACGCAGCTTAGAGCATATTAGCAGCATTTCGTAGTATTGAATGGTGCGACACCTTCTGGGGTTGGGGGGGCTTCTTTTTGCCCAGAGCTTCTATGTAGAGGTGCGCTCTGAGGCGCTGGAGAAAGTCTTCCGTCGGGGGCACATAACAGCTATTGCCCGATTAGGAGGTATCTGGCGACACCTCCAAGAGGTGCGCCCCCTACTGTCAGATTCTCTTCATCCGCTCAGCAGGTGGTTTGTCGTAAGACTCGCTCAGCAGGACTCCCCAGCAGCGCTGGAAGCCCTTCGCAATCACCCAGAGGTCAAGTGGGCGGAAGGGGCTTCTGGACGCCGCCTTTGCACCCCAAGCCTTTTAGGCTGGCACCATGTGGCGCTTGGAACGGTGGCAGCCTGGACACGCACCCAAGGCAGTAGTAGAATCACGGTAGCCATCATAGACAGCGGAATAGAGTGGAGCCTGCCTGCTTTCCACCGCCAGCTGTGGGTAAATCTTCCCGAAGACCTCAATCACAACGGCATCCCAGACTCCACCGACCTCAATCATATGGATGACGACGGAAACGGCTTTGTGGATGATGTTATTGGATTTGACTTCACGGAGCAGCCTTTTTTGCCGTGGTTTGGAGATAATCGGTATCCCGATCCCTTTCCCCGAGATGAGAACGGCCATGGTACAGCTGTTGCCAGCCTTATAGGAGCACGAAACGACCTTTCGCCTGTAGCGGGCCTGGCGCCGGGGACACGGCTCATGATATTGCGCTGCTTTAGCGCAGATGGGTATGGCGAGGATGATGACATTGCGCGGGCAATTGTTTATGCCGCAGATAATGGAGCCCGAGTTATCAACTGCAGCTTCGGAGATAGAATCCCCTCGCGCATGATGCATGCGGCTATCCAGTATGCAGTATCTCGGGGCTGTGTTGTCATAGCTGCCTCTGGCAATGGCACAGGAGGAGCACCCCACTTCCCTTCTGGATTTCCTGAAGTGATAGCGGTTGGGGGAATGGCATACGATGAGGCTTCGGGAAAGTACTATCTCTGGCCTCTTTCAGGCTACTACCGAGTAGATTGGGTGGCTCCAGCAGATAAAGTACCAGTTCTTCTGCCAGACGGGTCTGTGAAAGCTTTTAGTGGGACTAGCCTTGCTGCGGCCCTTTCTTCTGCTGCGGTGGCTCTCCTTTTGAGTCGCTATCCGACCCTTTCACCTGAGGGAGTGCGAGCTACTTTTGCAAGTCGGACCGCTCCCATCGGACGAGAAGGATGGTCTTCTTTCACAGGAAGCGGACGGCTGAGCCTTTTGCCAGCCTTAGACCTCCCTCAAGAAGCTACCGCTGGATGGATTAGCCCTCCAGACCAAAGTACCCTTAGAGGAACAGTTGCTTTTGTCTTCTCTACCTACCATAGCTTGCTGCAGAGATGGGAAATCAGCTATGCCCAGCGCCTTGAAGGACCCTGGAGCCCTTTGAAAAGCGGAACTGCTGCTCGCTTGAGAGATACTTTACGCGGATGGACTCCGCCAGCAGGAAGAGGTATCCTGCGTCTCCTCCTTCGCCTAAAAAATGGTCATGAAACTGCCTATCTACTCAGCTTCACCTATGCCTCTCAGGGACTTTCTCTGCGGCATGTAAGCACAGCTCGTGGATGGGGGGCTGGAGTTGCAGGGAATATCATAGATTGGGAGGTTAGTGAGCCGAGTATAGGATGCCTGGCCACAGAGAGGGGTCTATTCTGCGCAGATAAGGTGGATTCTGTGGGTGCTTTGTGGGTTCCTCCTGGAGTGCAGGGGCAGCTTAGCGTTTATAGCTTTTCAGACACTGTCCGTACGAGCCTTTCTTTCACTTCTCAGCGGTTTCAAAGCCTTCCTTATGCACCTTGGCAAGCTCAGTCTGTGGCAACGCCTTTAGGAATCTATTTTCCTCAGCGAGGGGCAGACTGGGATGGAGATGGAGAAGGGGATTTTATTCTCACTGGCATTCGTCCAGAAGATGGGCGCCTTGGACGCCTCTACTACCTTCGGCGCACTTCCACGTGGTATGAGCCATATGACAGCGTAGCTACCTTTCCTCTTCTGCCGCGGCACCTAATGGACTGGGACGGAGATGGAAGGTTAGAACTTCTATGCATTTGGGTGGATAGCTTTTATATACTGGGCGGAAGTCCTCCTAAAAACCTTTTATGGAAAGGTGCTGGACGCGCTGCTCGCCTGGCAGTAGGAAGAAAAGTCTGGCTGCGCAGTCCAGAAGGAAACTATGAGCTATGGACCACCGAAGGACAGCGTATTCTCTCCCTTCCAGACACCGTAAGCTGGACGGGTAGCACTACTATTCCTCGCCTCCTTTCAGTGAGCACACCTACAGAAACCTTATGGGCTTTTGGGAACTACAGCGGGTGGATTTTTCTCTATCGTCCCGATGGCAGCCTTCTAAGGGCCATTCACACACGACTAAATCAAGTAGGCTCGTTTTTGGAAAGCCTTGATTTAGATGGAGATGGGTGGGAAGAGATTCTCTACTTGGGGCAAGGGGTCTCGGGAACCTGGTGGGAAATGGGCCTTCTTTCGGTGCAGACGGGACAGGTGCTCTGGCGCGAGAGATTTTGGGGAGGGATAGCAGGAATAGGTCGCCTTTTCGTCTCAGGGCGAAAGGCACTGATATGGCTTCCCCCTCATTTATACATTGGGGAGCTTACTTCGCAGGGCTGGAAAGGAGAAGGATTTGACGCTAGGGCATGGGAAACTTTTGGAATGTGGGAAGAAGGCGGAAGCTATCGGCTTCTTTTAGGAAAAGACTCTGTGCCGAGGTTTTTTGGCTATGCCCCTCCGATGTCAGCGGCAGTGGTGTGGGCTCAGCCCGGCGGCATTTCTCCTACTACTGCTCGCCTAAGATGGCATGCTTTATCGCCCGCTCCTCCTTCTTACAATTTGTATCGTTTATCGCCTACGGCTCCTCCCCTTCTGCGCTATTCGGGACCAGATACCAGTTTCATTGAAACGGGGCTTACGCCGGGAGAAACATACGCTTTCGTAGTAGAGTCGGGAGGAGCAGTATCAGAGCCCTTTTTCCTCCGCCCGAGAGAGCGTCCTTGTCTGCACAGCGCTACATTAGACACAACAGGACTTTGCATAATCCGAGGAGAAGGCCTTTGGATAGGCGAAGCCCCCGAAGCTTTCTGGGCTCTCTCCGATAGCATTAGGCCTCTGACTGCATGGGCCAGTGGAGAGACATGGGTACTCTCTTTCCCTCCAAGGCTGAGCCTGGACTCTATTATGGTAGATACTTTGCTTACAGATGCCTACGGAATGTATCTAAGCGGCGACTGCGGGCGCTTACTTATCCGAATGCAAGCTCCACCCTCGTGCAGCGTTCCCACGGAATGGCGCATAGAGAACTCCCATAGCCTTTCTATAGACTTCTCGGCCCCACTGCCAGCACAGGCTTATGAAAAGGAAAACTATCAGCTTTTACCCCTTGGCTCAGTAGAAAAAGTAGAGGCGACTCCCTATGGCATCCGGCTGTTTGTATCTCTAAACTTGGAGACGCAGCCAGTAGTCGTGCGATGGAGCTGGGGAGAGCAGCACTGTCCGCAGCAAGTAGCTCTTTCTCCTGTGCGGGACGGACATTCATGGGGATTTTTTCCTAATCCCCTCCGCCCAACCGACAGAGAACTGTATCTGTGGGGACTCTCGGCAGGTGAAACTATCCAAGTGCTTACGCCTGCGGGCTATTTGTGCGCTATAATCCACGTCTCAGATAGCGAAGGGCCCACTCGCTGGAACCTGCGCACCTTTTCAGGAGAAAAGCTGGCCCCTGGGGTTTATCTGCTTCGCCGAGGGAATAGCCTACAAAAGCTGCTCGTGGAGTAGATACTAAATAATCACTCGGCTGCGGTATCTTTGTTTAGGTATGACCACGCAGCACCTGCGCAACTTCTGCATTATTGCTCATATAGACCACGGGAAAAGCACCTTGGCTGACCGTCTTCTTGAGCGCACGGGCACCCTTTCTAAGAGAGAAATGATGGACCAGGTCCTTGACAGCATGGACTTGGAGCGGGAAAAAGGCATCACTATCAAAAGCCATCCCGTTCAAATGCGCTACAATGGCTATATCTTGAATCTCATAGACACGCCGGGGCATGTGGATTTTTCTTATGAAGTGTCTCGGGCGATTGCTGCATGTGAGGGAGCGCTCTTAGTCGTAGATGCCACTCAGGGCATCCAAGCCCAGACCTTAGCTAACCTGTATCTGGCTTTAGAGCAAGATTTAGAGATTGTCCCTGTACTCAACAAGATTGACCTTCCTGCCGCCCGCCCTGATGAAGTTCGGGAGCAAGTGGTGGAACTTCTGGGCTGTAAGCCCGAAGAGGTCATTTATGCCAGCGCCAAAGAAGGGATAGGAATAGATGAGATTCTGCAGGCGATCATAGAGCGAATACCCCCGCCAGCGGATAAAGCGAAAGAGCCCTTGCGAGCCCTGATTTTTGACTCTCAGTTTGATCCGTATCGGGGCGCAATAGCCTATGTACGGGTGAAAGAAGGTGAATTGCGTCCAGGTATGCGCATTCGGCTGATGGCCACCGGCGCAGAATATGTGGTAGAAGAGGTGGGTATTTTTCGCTTGCGCCGAGAGCCCACAGAAGCAATCCCCTGCGGCTCCGTCGGATATGTCATCGCTGGGATTAAGAACATTCAAGAAATCAAAGTCGGTGATACTATCACGGATGCTCAGCAGCCTGCCCCCGAACCCCTTAAGGGCTTTCGGGAGATGAAGCCGATGGTATTTGCGGGATTTTATCCAGTAGACTCCAGCCAGTTTGAGGACCTGCGGGAAGCTCTGGAAAAGCTCCGTCTCAATGATGCTGCTATTCAATTTGAGCCAGAGACTTCGGCAGCGCTTGGCTTTGGGTTTCGGGTGGGGTTCCTTGGACTTTTGCACATGGAGATTGTTCAGGAGCGGCTCTCACGTGAGTTCGGGATGGAGGTTTTGGCTACCGTTCCGAATGTTCCTTACCATGCCTACCTTCGCACAGGAGAAATGGTAGTAGTAACTAATCCAGCTCAGATGCCAGACCCCGCTAAGCTGGATCACTTAGAGGAGCCTTTCGTGCGCGTGCAAATTATCACGGACGCAGCTTACATCGGACCTCTAATGGAGCTGTGCATCAGTCGGCGGGGCACTTTCAAGACGCAGACTTACCTTTCTCCGAACCGAGTGGAGCTGGTTTTTGAGATGCCGCTGGCAGAGGTGATATTTGACTTTTACGATAGGCTAAAGTCCCTTTCGCGAGGCTATGCTTCTTTAGACTATGAGCTGATAGGGTATCGTCCGAGCGACCTTGTTCGGATGGATATTCTCTTGAATGGGGATAGGGTAGATGCGCTGAGCTGTATTATTCATCGGGATAAAGCGTACGACTGGGGGCGACGCCTCTGCCAAAAGCTGAAAGAACTTATCCCGCGGCAGCAGTTTGAAGTAGCTATTCAGGCGGCTATCTATGGGCGAGTCATCGCCAGAGAAACCCTCAAAGCTCTCCGAAAAGATGTTACGGCTAAATGCTACGGCGGCGACATCACCCGAAAACGCAAACTCTTGGAACGACAAAAGGAAGGGAAAAAGCGCATGCGCCAGCTTGGTAGCGTAGAAGTGCCCCAAGAAGCCTTCATGGCGGTGCTCAAAATAGACTAATTATGGCTTACGCAGAGAAGTTAGCTGCTCTTCATGACAGCTACCAGCGGGAGCGGCGCAAGGTACTTCATCCAGAGATTACAGAGATTCTCTTGCGAACCTTTCCTGCTATCCTTGTAGCTCAGGCTGACGGCTTCACGGATACCACAGAGACTCAGCGTTTGGAAGAAATCGTTGCTTTCCTCTGTAAGGAAAAAAATCTCCCTCTCCATGCGTATGATTGGGCAGCGGAGCTGCGATACCTCGCCGTAGATGCGGACTTCTGGCGCAGCTCATTTTTAGAGACTCTAAAGGAACTTCTCCACGAAAAGCCCGAGCTTTATTATCAGCAAGCCGAGTTTCTGTATGCTACAGCCGCAGCCAGCACGGGCGACGTGGTACGGAACTTACTCCTCAAGCTTCAGCGCCGAGACCTTCTAAGCAATGAAGAGGTAGAGCTGATCTCTGACAAAGAGCGCATGGAGATAGAACGGCTTATCGAGGCTCTGGACTTTGCTGCTGCACCTGAAGCTTTGGCGTACCTTCGTAACCTACTTATTCGTTCCCATGCCTAAGAAAGTCGCTGCTTTTGATTTAGGAACAAACTCTTTTCATCTTTTGACAGCGTTTATTGATGAGCAGAAGCAAGAGGTTCGCATAGAGCGCCGGCGGCGGGAGTTTGTATTTTTAGGGCGGGAGCTGCAGGGGGAGCCGCCATCTTTTTCCGAGGCGGGCATGGAGCGAGCAGTAGAGACCCTTCGCCAGCTAATGAAAGAAGCCCAGCAAGCCGGGGCACAGGTTTTTCTCGCCTACGGTACTGAGGCTTTCCGCCGAGCGGCTAATGCTTCTATCCTCATAGAGACATTTCGCCAGGAGCTGGGCTTAGAAGTACGACTACTTTCTGGCGCAGAGGAGGCTCGCCTCATTCATGAAGGAGTAAAAAATGGACTTCTTCTCCCCGAAGAGCCTTACCTGGTCATGGACATAGGGGGCGGTTCGGTAGAGTTTATCTGGGGACAAGGGGGGGAAATAAAATACCTTTTCAGCGTGCCTTTAGGCGTTACTCTCCTGCAGCAGCAATACCCGGAGCCGGATCCACTCTCCCCTTCTATCGTAGAGGCTATTCAGGCTCAAATTCAAGAAACCCTGAGCGGGCACTTGCGGACCATTCCTCGTGAAACGATCCATCACCTTATCGGGACCTCTGGCACCTTCAAAACTATTGCCCGGCTAGTTGCCCATCATAGTGGAGACAGCAGCGCAGCCCAGACAGTGCATGGATATCGGTTCGGTCCTATGCTCTTTTACCCTGTCTATCAGAAGCTTCTGACCTTGCCGCTTTCTGCTCGGCTCCAGCTCAAAGGCATGCAAGCAGAGCGCGCTCCTCTCCTCCCTTATGGAGCGATTTTGATTCATGAAGTATTGCGCCTTTTCCCTATCCAGACTATTACCATCAGCGACTATGCCCTACGCGAAGGAATAGTATATGACTATGCACAGCAGCTTTTTGACCTTCCCGCTCTGAGCGAGAAGCCCCTCCGCGAGCGCACTATCCAGGCCTTAGGAGAGAAGTATCAAATTTCCTCTACGCACGCTGAGCTCGCTCGGAAGTGGGCAGAAGAGCTTTTTGATCTTTTGCGGCCGCTTCATCAGCTTGGGAATGTAGAGCGTGAGTGGCTTGCTTATGCCGCTTACCTTCATGACATTGGTCATTTCATCAACCCCAGCGGACATCATAAACATGGCCTGTACATTCTTCTCAATAGCCCCATGCCAGGCTTTTCCTCCGAAGAGCTCCTCCTTATGGCAAATCTCGTGCGCTACCACCGAAAAAGCCTTCCCTCCTCGGAGCATTATCATTACAGCGCCTTACCTCGCTCTCAGAAAAAGCTTATAGGACTTTTAGCCCCTCTTTTACGCTTATCGGATTTGATGGCTAAATACCTCCAGCATGCGCCCACAAACCTCACTGCTACCATCAAGGACACACAGGTAGAACTTTCTATCCCTACTCCAAACGCATCTGCGGTAAGGCATCTTCCTTCTATTTACGCGGAGGTGCAGGACTTTTTTGAGAGAAGCTACAATCGCCGATTAGTTTTACAGCTGGCATGGGTGCCCGCAGTCTCATCGTAGCTGGACTGCTCTGGGCGCAAGTCAAACCGAAGATTCACTACCTTCCTCAAATCCAGAATAAAACTATCACATGGATCGCCGTAGCATGGACCCATGCCCCCCACCAGTGGGAGATAGGCGAAATTCTAACGAGCTACTTAGTCCAGGAAGCCAAAAGACCTCCCTTTAGAGAACAAGCCGAAAGTCTGGGTTTGCTTTTGGATCGGTGGTGCAACGCAGAAGGAGCGGGGCTGACGGTGGTTGCCCCCAGAGCCCATCTGATTGCGGCGGTGGAGTGGCTGTATAGCCTTTTTACTCGGCTCCCTCATGCCCCTGATCTCTCATGGCAAAGTGCCTTTCATACCTACAGAAAGCAGTGGGAAGGTTTTTCATTGGAAAGAGAACTTTTCTGGCGGCTTTATGGCTCCCCCACAGCGCCAGGCACTCTCTCTTGGGAACAGGTTACTTTTTACCTCCAGACCCATCTCACGATTGAAAATCTACATCTGATTGTGAGTGGGAACCCCTCCTTTCGGGAAAAAAATTACCTTGACCGGCTTCATCCGCCTCTCGTCCCAGAAGGGCATTACCCAGCTAATACTGCGACTCAGCCAGACCTGCGGGATACAGTAGAGCAAAATCTCTGGGCTTACCCAGCTTATGTCGCTTTGCTTATAGAGCTTCCGCAGCCCTGGGCAGAAAAAATCGCTTTTCTTCAGGCTTTTTTTTCTCGCTGGCATCGAGAAGCGCCCCCCTTACGGTGGAAAGGACAATTTTGGAGTAGCACTACTTACCTCCTCCAAGCCCGATTGGATGGAAAAAGCTACAACTTTCTGCGAAACCTCCGCCACTTAGCGCCGTGCGACTCAGCTGAACTTCTCGCTTGGCAAGCTGCCTACACGCTCAGTCGGCATCAGCTCTTATTTTATCCCCAGCTCCACCCAGAAGTTTGGCTTACAGCTACCGTGAGGGGAGATTCTATTGAGCTTCCTGACACTCTGCCTTCACAGCGGTGGTGGAGAGGATGGAGCTTCTCTGCGCGGGGCATATGGCTCTTGAATGATTGGCTTGCGGTGGATACGCTTCTCCGGACGGATACCTTTCCTCTGCCCTCTCCTTCTAAGGTAGCGCCTCCTGATTTTGTATGGACAGGAGAAGGCGAACTGCCTCTGTCAGAGTGGGCCTCTGCTTTACAGCTTTTCTGGGGGGAAGGTCAAACCTCCCCTTGTGAGCTTATCGGCTACTACAAGCGTGTCAAGGAACGGTCTAAGCGCCTTCGGCATCTGCATGAGCTTCGGCGGCGCCTGATTCAGCAGTACCACGTCCCCCCTGAAGCCTTACGCATAACTTTGCGCCTCATGCCCCCTGATCTCTCCCCTAAAGCTATACGGCTAAAATGCTACGCCCCCTGAGCTTTATTTCTTTTTCTCTCTTTGCCCAGGCTGTATGCGTCCTCCCTCAAGAGACTAACTACCTCGTCTGGGGCATCTATCACCCTTTGGAGCGAGGGCGCGGAGAGGCCTTGGCATACGGAATCGCTCAGGCCCTCTTTTCAGACTCCCTCCTAAAAGAAGTCGCTTACATCCATAGCATCACCTACACCATTCAGCGCATAGGCCCATGGCTATTAATACAAGGCAGCGCTACCCCAGAAGGATTATACGCCTTTTTTACTGCCCTACGGGGGGCGGTTGATCGCTTTCCCCAGCGGCTCCAGAAGGGAATCTCGCTCGCTCTGAGCGAACATCCTTTGAGCCCGTTTTTCCGATATGTGTATGAAGACACGAGTGAAATAGAAGCCACGCCGCTCACTATCAGCCGGTCATTTTTCAGCTACTGGAAGGAAGGGCGGCTGCGCATCATTCTGCGGGGGCGTGTGCCCTCTCCTCTATTACGAGCTGCTCGCCTACTCACAGAGGGAGAAACGATGCCCATAGCATATTTCCCTCCTGAATTGCCTCCCCCTCTCCACCAGCCACCTCGTCAGGGTAATAGCGTGGTCTATTTACGCTGGAGCGTGCCGCAGCCATTCACTCTGTCTGCTTTGATAGCTGTGTGGTCTCACATCCAAGCTCTGTCTCGTTTCTTATGTGAGGAGCGTCAGCTGGCTTGTCGGGCGATGTGGGTTCCCCTCCCGACTGGCATAGAGGGATGGATAGAGACGGCTCTCCCGGCAGCCACCGAACAAGCAGTACGAGATTTTCTATCACGTCCCTATCGGCCCCCTGCACATAGCGGAGCCGCTTTCTTCAGTTGGCTTTACGCTCCAGAAAACCTCTTTCTCAGCAGCTGGTGGGCTTGTGTATGGGGTATAGCCCCTCTCCCCAAAGAAATCCCTAAACCCTCTCCCCGAGAGCTGCGACGGGTTATTCTCCGCTGTTCCACCACCGCTTTCAGCGTCTCTGAGTAACGGATAAATAATTTTTCTACCTTCGCTTCGTGCTTGCTTTCCTCCCTTATTCGGAGAGGTCTCAGCGCGAGCTACTCTCCCATCTCTTCATTCATACAGATCTCTTGGAGAGGCTTACTGGCATTCCTAAGGGAAAAGCGTCTGTGGAGCGCGAACCGAATAACGGGCTTTTTGCTTTCACATATAGCGGTTCCGACGGCTTGCCCGTCTACCTTTATTTCCGCGCCAGCACCATCGGCAGCCCTAAAACCGAATATGACCAGATTCGCGAGCAGGCATCCTTCATCCACCGAAACCCTGATGCCCATTACTTTGCTCTGCTTTTGAGGGAAGCATGGTTTGAGTGGGGAGATGACTACCTTAGGCGGCGATTAGAGCTCCCTATCCATCAGCTGGGCTATGCAGAGCTTTTGTCTCACTTCGCAGAACTGGACCTGACTTCCTTCCCTGCACCTTCTCAGGCAGATATACAAGCTTACTACCGATACCTTCAGAAAGAGTATGAAGGTATCCTTTCCCCTGCGAAGCTGGTAGATATGCGCCTGCGGCAGTATGCTATTCTCTGGCATATTCGGAGAGAAATCAACAAGCGTCTAAGCTCCACCCCCGTAGAGTGGGACATCCGTACTCAGCCGCATGTGCATTCCTCCCATCTGGACCAAGTTTTCATGCGGCAGTATCCGCCCTATCGGCTGCAAAATGAAGGGTTTGAAATAAGCCTATTTTGGGAGCTGGGAAAAGATGGACTTTTCCTACGAATGGGTCTGCCGCCCATGCGAGAGAAAGCTGCCCGCAGCCTCCATTCTTACATTCGTAAGCAAGCACAGTTCTATTTAGCGGAGCGGTTTATTCTGGGGCGCACGCGTGGCACTCTCAAGGGCATAGATACCTACCACGCCCGTGAGGTCAATCTCCTCCGGGTAGAGGTACCCGCTTTCCACGAGCTCACCCAAGCTGCCCATCCCGACGCCATCCGGACAGCCTCAGAAAAAGTAGCCGAAGAGCTTGTACAAGCGGTAAAGCTCCTTCCCGAACTGAGCAAACGAATAGAAACCGCCCCTATCCCCAGCCGATAGCTATGCAACGAGAACGCATCTTGCAAGAGGCACTAAAGCTTTTCGCCCAATATGGGTATGAGCGAGTCTCTCTCCGCCGGCTGGCATCGGCTATAGGTCTGACCCCCCCTACCCTTTACCACTATTTTCCGACGAAAGAGGCGCTTTTAGAAACTCTGGCTCATCAGATAGCAGAACGCTTTGAGAAATCAACGGAAGGTATCGCTGAGTCAGACTGGACGGTGCCCCATAAAATGGAACGCTTCTGCGAAGCCCATCTTACCACCCTCCTCCAAGCCCCTGAACAAGCTGCTATATTTTTGCGAGAGGCGCCGCAGTTTCTCTCTGAGCCTCAACGCAGCACCTTCATAGAACGGCAGAAAAGGTACGAAGCACGACTTGAAAAGATTTTGCGTGAGGGACTTGAAACTAATTTATTTCGCTCAATAGAGCCCCGATTCATGGCGGTCTCCTTGCTGGCAGCGCTGAATGCCACAGCTACCTGGTACGAGGTTGGTGGCCCCCTCACTCCTAAGGAGATTGCTCATGTCCTCTCAGACACTTTCTTGCGAGGTCTCATTCGGTCTTTCTAATGCCCAAGGTGCCCTCCGCAAATGTTCCCATACAATCTCGGGCGTATTGGGCTTACTTTGAAGGTATTTTTCTATTTTCTCGGCGATAACTTGAGTCCGCCTTTTGTCTCTGATGAGGCTCTTGATAGCATTTGAGAAACTCATGGGGTACTGGCAGCTTTCTACGACTTTGAGGGCTATAAGCTCCCGAGCTTCTGAAAAATCCTTGTAGTTCGGTCCGAAAAATACAGGCTTTTTATAGACGATTGGCTCTAATATGTTATGGATTCCGCGCCCGAACCCCCCTCCGATCCATACAGCATTTGCATAAAAATACACATAAGCCAAAAGCCCCATTGTGTCTAAAATCAAAGTGTCCTTTCCCTCGTCCCATTCGGGGTGAGAATACTGCACGCACCGGCCGGGCCACACTTCATGAATGTATTCTACTTGCTTGGGGGATACTTCATGAGGGGCTATGATCCAGCGAATACCATAGCCGCGCAAATGCTCATACGCCTGCTTGAGAAAACGCACGTCCTCTTCCCAGACGCTTCCTGCGACGATGCAGAAACCGTTTTTTATCCACTCATTGAGTCCTGACACTGGGAGCCAGTTCTCTGCCAGCTGACGCACGCGAATGAGGCGACTATCTCCACCCACTGTAACCCGCGTAAAGCCCGCCCTCGCCAACTTTCCCGCATCATCAGAAGTCTGTACAAAAATCCAATCCAAGTAGGGAAAAAGCTGCTTTTTCCACCACCATCGCAGACCCTGGAGAGGCTCTACATGAGCTGCCAGAAGGTAAAGAGAAGCCCCAGCTTTCCGCAGCTCATGGAGCAAATTCGGCCAAAGATCATACTTGACGAAAAATACAGCAGCCGGACGCAGCTGCCTGACCCACCGACGCACCACCCACGGCAGATCCACTGGAGAAGGTCCTATCCAATCTCCTAAAGGATAGCTCTGACTATAACGCTCCCACCCTGAAGGCGAAAAAAAAGTAATCACCACAAAGGGTCGGTAAGGCAGCTGACGAAGTATATGCTCTAATACAGGGCGCCCCTGTTCAAACTCCCCTACCGAAGCGCAATGCATCCAAAGTACAGGACGATCAGGCGGAGGAACGGGTAAAGGGGCCCGACGGGCCCTCCACCAACGGCGCACTTTTTGATTCACTAATCCAACGAGGGGAATAGCCGATACCCCCACCGCCATCAGCAGCGTATAAACTAATCGCCAGAGCCTCATTCCAAAGGAGCTTTTTCATACAAAGGCAAACTCCATCCAACCCGAAAGCCCCAAAAGAAATCCCTTCGACGCGCAGTATCCCTCTCGCCTTTATCATACACATATCCCCGCAGACTCCGAGTGAAATACTGCCCCCCTTCCAAACCTACTACGAAGTTTATCAAGCCGTTACTACTGAAAAACCGATATCCTATGCTTTGCATTATGCCCCATCCTCCCGTAAGCCGGTCTAATCCTTTTAGGTACTCTCCCTCTAAGAGAGGCAGTCGCTCGCTGCGCGCTTTATCTATCAAAATCCGATGAGAAAGATAGCCTCCTCCTACTTCTATGAAAGGGCCGCAGTTGGGATTTTGCCCGGGCAGTCGGAAAGCAGAGAGAATATAGCCTATGCGAAAATTAGCTGTCCACCCACGCTGACGCAGAGCGGGAGTAAAAACTTTGCCATTCTCATCTATGAAAGCCAATAGCCCCACCTTCCGAAAACTTGGAAGAGAAAGACTTTCTAAAAAACCCTCTTCTACAATCTTATCGCCAATCAAGCCCCCGCCTTGGAGAGCAAGATATAGCCCGCTGCGTAATTTGTAGGCTACTTCTGCGCTGATTGCGCTACTATAGCCGAAGCGCTTCGCCATGTCCGCCAGCGGGAACATCCCTTGATACATCACAGTGGGGAAAAAAAAGTGAATAGCGGAGTCCCTTATGCTCTGCTGCGCCCAACTCAGCGTAAGTAGTCCTACCAGCCAGCGCATTAAGGCATACCTTTGCCGCAAAGGTAAAGGAAAGCTATGCGTATTGCAGTGATTGGCGTGGGATATGTCGGTCTAGTTACTGCCGCAGGGTTGGCAGAAACGGGAAATATCGTCATCGGCTACGATATAGACAAGGAAAAAATAGAAAAGCTGCGGCAAGGCATATCCCCTATTTATGAGCCTGGCTTAGAACGCCTCTTAGAGCGGAATATAAGAGAAGGGCGATTGAGCTTTGCAGACAAGCTGGAGGAGGCTATCTTGCCTGCAGAACTGGTTTTTCTGGCTTTGCCTACCCCTGCCGGTGCAGGAGGAGAAGCTGATCTTTCTTTTGTCCTCTCTGCTGCAGAGTCTATTAGCCTCATTCTCCAAGCAAACGCAGCAAATAATCCTACCCCTAAGATCATCATCACTAAAAGCACCGTCCCAGTAGGGACTGCACGACAGCTTCAGAAGTTTTTTGACGAGAGAAATCCTGGACAAGTGGAGGTTGCCTCCAACCCAGAATTTCTCCGAGAGGGCTATGCAGTAGAAGACTTTCTCAAACCAGATCGTGTAGTTATAGGCACCCCTAAACCCGAAGTCGGGGAAAAGCTCAGACAGCTCTACCTCCCCTACACCCGCCAAGGAAACCCCATCTATATCATGGACTGGGAAAGCGCAGAACTAACAAAATATGCAGCAAATGCCTTTTTAGCCATGCGTATCAGCTTTATGAATGAGCTGGCACGGCTATGCGAGCGGGTAGGAGCAGATATTGACAAGGTACGACTGGGTATGGGAGCAGATAGCCGCATAGGGCGACGATATCTTTTTGCAGGGGTGGGATATGGGGGTTCCTGCTTTCCTAAAGACACGCAAGCGCTGGCCGCTACTGCGCGCCGCTACGGAGTTACCCTTCGTTTGGTAGAAGCCACCATCTCTATCAATGAAAGCCAGCGCCAATTTTTCTGGGAGAAGGTACGCACCTATTTCCGGGGACAGCTTCAAAATCTCACTTTCGCAGTATGGGGCATTGCTTTTAAGCCCGATACGGATGACATTCGGGAGGCGCCGGCGGTGGATGTGATTCGGTGGCTGCGGGAAGCTGGAGCTAAAGTCCGCGCCTTTGATCCCGTCGCCATGCCCTCTCTCCGCAAACAGCACCCCGATTGGGACCTCTATTACGCCCAAAATCCATATGATGCAGCAGAAGGAGCCGAAGCTCTCCTTATCCTGACAGAATGGGCAGAGTTTCGCCAGCCAGACTGGACACTTCTACTTCAAAAGATGCGTTCTCCTGTCATATTTGATGGACGGAACCTATATGAGGGAGAGCTCATGCAAAAGCTGGGCATAGACTATTTCAGCATCGGACGGTCTCCTGTCTTCGGCTATTCTGAGAAAGTGAGCCAGACCTAATCTCTAAGCTTTCTCAGCCCTCACATACACTGGCCAGAGGTATCGGCGAGTAGGGATTTTTATTATCATTGTCCCCCTATGGCAAAGGGGTGCTTCACTTCTCTTCGACTTCCCTTCTACGAACAAGCGGGAATACCCATAAGCCTCACCGCCTGTGCAGGGCGTTTTAGCTCTACTGAGCTTTCCTTTCACGAACCTTTCGGTAGAAAGGTTGAGCTTAGCTTCTTGGCTGAAATGCCTGACCTTTCACTCCTCTCCTGAAAACCTTTTCGTCCTATGTGGATGCAGATAGCTTTCCTTATCCTCGGAGCTACTCTCGGGGCAGTCCTGGCTTTTTTATACTTTCAGGGCAAGCTGGCAGTTCTTCAGACCCAGCTTCAAACGATGGAAATAGACAAAGCCCAAAAAGAAGACCAGCTTCAGCGCCTTCAAGCAGAAAAGCGAGAGATAGAAAATTCCGAGCGGAGTTATCGCGAGAAGTGTAGCTCCTTAGAAGCTCAACTCTCTTCTGCCCAGGCCCGCCAAGAAGAGCTCCAGAAGCAGCTCTCAGAGCTTACAGAAGAGAACCGTGCTCTCTGGAACGAGAAAGAGGCAATTCGGATTGAGCTTACAAAGCTTGAAAAAGACCGCGAAGCGATTCAGAAGCAAATAGAGCAGCTGCAAGCTCTGGAAAACCGCATGAAAGAAACTTTTAGCGCCCTCTCCAATCAGGTTCTTAGCGATGCTCTCACTAAAAACACCGAACACTTTGTCAGGCAAGCCTCCGACACGCTAGACAGGCTCCTCTCCGAAAAACAAAGCTCTTGGAGCAGACACGAAGAGAATATTAGAAGCCTCCTCCAACAAGCCAAAGAGGACTTGGCTAAATTAGATAAAGAGATTCGGGAGTTAGAGACTAAGCGTGAAAGTGCCTATAAAGGCTTAGAACAGTACCTTAACCAGCTGGCTTCAACAAATAACGAGCTCAAAACTACCACCACCAAGCTCGTAGAAGCTCTCAAGTCTCCCAGAGTCAGCGGAAGCTGGGGAGAGATTGTGCTGCAGCAAGTAGTAGAGGCTGCGGGAATGAAAGAGTATATAAGCTATGATGTGCAGCCAGTGATAGAAGGAGGACTGCGGCCCGACATGCTAATCCATCTCCCCAATCAACGAAAAGTAGCCATAGATGCCAAATTCCCCCTCACAGATTACCTGAACTCAATAGACCATCAAAATCACCCTCTGGACGAGCTGAAAAACCACATTAAGAAAGCTCTGAAAACCCACATTGAAAATTTAGCCAAGAAGGCATATTGGAAGCATATAGAAGACAGCGTAGATTTCGTCATTCTATTTGTACCTAACGATGCAATTCTTGTAGTGGCTCTACAGGATAATGACCTTTATCAAAAAGCTGCTAATGAAAAGATAATCCTGGCTTCTCCATTTAGCCTGCTTCCGATTCTAAAGAGCATATCTTATGGCTGGCAGCAATATAAGCTCTCAGAAAACGCCAAGGCTATTGCTCAGATTGGCGGCGAGCTGTACGAGCGGCTCATAACCTTCGTATATCATCTACAAGAGCTGGGTAAGAGGTTAGAAGCCACTGTAAAAGCATACAACGAATCCATAGGCTCTCTGGAACATCGCCTCATTCCCGCAGGGAAGAAAATAAAAGAGCTGAGCGGAAAAATCAATGAGCTTCCACTGCCCAAAGAAGTCTCCCTCTCTGTCCAATCGCCAAAGTCTCAGCACCCTTCACCAAAAAGCATGTAGAATCTTGAGTAAAGACAATCCCAAGGCTCAAACCTGACACGATAGGAGGGGATTATCCAAAAATCTTTCCGCAAAAGGGGCCTTTCCTTTCTCAAGGCTGAGTTTTGAGAAAGGACACTTTACTCATTGCTTTCTTCAGCTGACATGTGCAAAACTTTCAAGCCTAAATCTATCAGCAAGCAGGAAAGCCTCTCCCATATTTGGGGCTCAGAGGATCTTATAAGGGAGGAGCCCGACAAATCTGAGCCCCCCGTCCCTTCAATTTGTACGAAAACTCCGTCTAACTTTTAGCTCGTCAAAAACATTTTTTGCTACCTTTACAAGATGCGGCGATGGATAGGTCCAGGTATTTTAGTAGCAGTAGGCTATATGGACCCTGGCAATTGGGCCACGGGGATAGAGTCTGGTAGTCGCTTTGGATACGCGCTGGCATGGGTGATTCTTCTCTCAAGTGCAGCAGCGATTTTACTTCAGATTGCGGCTGCTCGGTTGGGGATTTTTTCTCATCAGGATTTAGTAGGGTTAGGGTATAGCTTACTTGGGCGGCGGGTAGGGACTTTTTTGGCCCTGACCGCTCTCGTTGCCATCATGGCGACCGACTTAGCAGAAGTGTTGGGTTTTGCGTTGGCTTTACACCTTCTTTTCAAGCTACCCTTAGAAGTGGGAGCGGTGTTAGCCTTGATTGAGACTATTATAGTACTCTACTGGACGGCGCACCGCCCTCAGCTCTTGGAGCATATCGTAGGAGCTTTGACATTAGGGATACTGGGAATTTTCATCTATGAACTTGTGCTTCTCAAGCCTCCTTTGGAATCCGTGCTACGAGGATTTGTCCCCTCCCCTCTGATATTTCAGGACCGTGAAGCGCTCTATCTGGCTTTGGGGCTTATCGGGGCAACCATCATGCCTCATAACCTTTACCTCCATAGCGCATGGGTGAAAGGGCGATTTTACGGCTCTCTCTCCCAGCAAGCCCAAACTACAGCCCGCGACACTGCTTGGAGCCTGAGTCTTGCATTCTTTGTAAATATAGCTCTCCTTCTCACGGCTGCTGCCCTGAGTGCGGTGCATGGAGCTGGCACAGCTTGGGGCATAGAGGATGCCTATCGGCTATTTGAGCCTACGGTAGGAAAGCTGGCTGGAATTGCCTTCGCCGTAGCTCTTCTTTTTGCTGGGCATAATGCCACCCTCACCAGCACGCTCACAGGGCAGCTGGTACTAGAGTATCTTTTGCCTCAGCGGCTGTCATCTTTTTGGCGGGGACTTCTCGTACGCAGCCTTAGTCTTGTACCTGCCTTACTTGCCCTGACTTTCTGGGGGAAAGCCCATATCAGTGAGATGCTCGTCCTGTCCCAGGTGCTTTTGTCCCTTCAGCTGCCTTTTGTGTTAGCGCCGATGCTTTACTTTTTTCATCACATCCGAAGCGCCGCTTTCGGACAAGTAGGACAACTTCTCGTCTGGGCTATTAGCCTGATAGTGATAGGACTAAATATTTTTCTCCTATGGACAGGGTAAAAGGCTCAGCGAGAGACGGAAAAGCGTCGGATAGCTCGCACCCGCCCTTGCTCCGTAATCCAACGAGCATAATACAGGCCTTCGGGCAGGTCAGCAACTGAAACTGTCAGCCCTTCCGAGACAGGAGATGAAAGTACAAAAAGACGAACGCGACGCCCTATAAGGTCAAGTATTTCCAGCCTATCACTGGGGGCAATAGCATCAGCAGAGAGGACAAGAACCTGACGCGAGCCGTCATAATGCAAAGACAGGCGCGGCTCTACTTCCGGAGTCTGCGCCCACACCACAAGCCCAAGCCATAAAAGTACAAACCACATACGCATAGCTACATAGGATATAAACAAAAATTGCGCCACCCTTTCACTCTGCGGAACAGGAGCGCATATACAGAGCTATTCTGCGAATGCCCCGAACCGTATCGCTCCGAATGTAGGGGAGAAGCCCTACCCGATAAGTTCCGACAGCGGCGAAAGAGATTTGACGCGCCACAAAGGTACGAAATTTCCGATTTGAGACATACCACCTTCCCAAACTGTCGGAAAAGACAAACTCCAAACGAGATTGCGAACGAAAGCCATCCGGCGCCTCTATAAACGCAAGCACATAAAGATTCCGCCAAGGATAAGACTCCTCTAAGTCAAGCTGAACTTCCAAATCCTTACAGGATGCTGGCTCGTTTATTTGAAAAGTTCCCCACAACGTATCTGGGAAAACCCACTGGGTATGGGGGAAGCGCTTTTCTACTATTTTTTCCCCCGAAGGGCTACACCCCCAAAAGATCAGGTAAATCAGCACTAAGATTCTCGCAACCATTTTCGGTTACTAATAGGTCGTTTTCAATGCGGATGCCGATTCCTTCATTAGGCACGTAAAGGCCAGGTTCGCAGGTAATCACTGCTCCCACGGGAATCGGGTCATAGCGGGAACCCACATCATGTACATCTATACCGAGAAAGTGTCCCAAGCCATGGGGAAAGTAGCGTTTATAGGCTTCGGGAGGAGCATCAGAAGGGAGAAGTCCAAGAGCTTTCAAGCCCTCCTGCATATAAGCTGCGACCTCCTTATACCACGCCTCTATGGAAATGCCCGGGCGAAGCTGCTGCTGAGCATATCGCTGGACGTCAGCCACCCACCGAAGGTATTTTTCGGCGGTAGGGGATATTTCTCCCACAGGGAGAGTGCGAGTCAAGTCAGCGCAGTGCGTGCCCAGCCGTGCCCCGATATCTATGAGCACAAGCGTACCAGCCCGGAGCGGCTGACTATTGTGCGTATAGTGGAGAATGCAGGCGCGCTCTGCCCCCCCTATGATAGGGGAAAAAGCTGGGACCGCCCGTCGCCGCACAAAATGACGAAGCAATTCTGCCTCCAGCTCATACTCCATAATCCCCTCCCTAAGTAGGGGAAGCAAAAGGTGATACGCCTCAATAGTGATTTGAATAGCCTCTCGCATGAGAGAAAGCTCCTCAGGCGATTTGACCATGCGGAGCTGAGCCAAAATAGGAGCTAAACGCACAATGCGGTGTCCGGGCAGTTCTGTTTGCAGCCGTCGAGCAAAGCGATGAGCCGGCGTAGGAAGGTATCCCTGCGTCTGACGGTCATGTTCATTGAAGTCCAGAGCGATAGCTTGGACACGGCTCACCATTCGGCGCCAAAAGGTATTCCACTCAGAAAGGGGGCGCACGTGCTGCACCCCACTACGCTCTCGGGCCTCCTCTATGTCATAGCTCCATCCTTCCCATAGTCTTTTCTCTGGGGAGGGAGGCTGGATAAAAAGCACCTCGCGCATTTCTTCCACAGGCGCCTCAGGATATAGCCACAGAAGCCCCCCTGGCGTCTCTATCCCCGTGAGATACAGATAGTTACTATTTTGCTGAAAGGGTAGCGTAGTATCAGCCTCCCCAGGCAGCGGTTCATTGGCGAAAATAATCGCTGCTGTACCAGACGAAAGCTGCCCGGCTAAACGCTCCCTATTCCTGCGAAAAAATGCCGGCGGAAGAGACGGGTACCTCAGCACAGCCCAAAAGTAGAAGAAGAGGGGAATACGCAGAGCGCATTCCCCTCTGAAGGAGTTAGACTCTCAAGCTCAGTCAAATATCACTTTCATCTCCACTCTGCGGTTCCGAGCGCGCCCCTCGGGGGTAGCATTGGAGGCGATAGGACGCAGCGGACCAAAATACTCCACAATAAAGCGATCAGCAGAAACTCCCCGAGAAATAAGATAATCCCGCACCGCCTCTGCCCGAGCCTTAGAAAGCTTGAGGTTGAAGTCAAGCGTTCCCTGATTGTCTGTATGCCCTGAGATTTTGAGCCTATATGAAGGATTCTCTATGAGTAGGAAAGCCAGCGTATCCAAGTAAGGAAAAGAGCGCGGACGAATAATTGCCTTGCCTGTTTCAAACTC
Source organism: Bacteroidia bacterium (assembly GCA_025059915.1). GTDB lineage: Bacteria > Bacteroidota > Bacteroidia > SpSt-205 > SpSt-205 > SpSt-205. The sequence continues at coordinate 24,905 of JANXDD010000013.1, forward strand.
TAAGTTCCTAAACGCCATGTCTAAGATGCGCTTCTGCTCCTTGGGAATATCTGGACAGCCGCGATTGGCTCGGCTTCCAGGGGTAAATGGACAATCATCCTCTTTGTCAATCACGCCGTCATTATCTTGGTCAGCATAAGGGCAGCCCTTGTTTTCCACCGGACCTGCCTGGGTAGGGCAGCGATCCTCTGGGTCGGGAAGCCCATCTTCATCGCTGTCAGGACAGCCTTTGAAGGCAGCAGAGCCAGCTGCCGTCGGACAGGAATCCTCTTTGTCGGGGATTCCATCACGGTCAGTATCTGGACAGCCTTGGAAAGCTACAAGCCCAGCTTGAGTAGGGCAGGCATCGTTTTTATCTGGTATGCCATCTCCGTCTGAGTCAGGACACCCACGAAATTGCGCAAGCCCCGCTTGAGTCGGACACTCATCGTCTTTATCAGGAATATCGTCATTATCGCGATCTGGACATCCTTTGAATTTCGCCAGCCCAGCTTGCTTAGGGCATGCATCGTCCTTATCAGGAATGTCATCTCCGTCAGTATCAGGACAGCCTTTGAACTTCGCTAAACCAGCCTCTGTGGGGCAAGCATCTTCTTTATCAGGTAGGTCATCCCCATCCGTATCAGGGCATCCTTGAAACTTAGGCACCCCGGGATCTAACGGGCACACATCATCCTTATCTGGAATGTGGTCTCCATCACTATCAGGACACCCCTGGAATGCCCAGACCCCTGCAACAGTGGGACATATATCTCGCTTATCGGAAACGCCGTCTTTGTCTTTATCTCGCGGAGGCCTATACGGAATCCCCGCTTTAAACATGAAGTAAAAGTCTATAGTGCGTATGGTCTTCTGTCCTAAGAACCAGCCGAGGCTATTCGTTCCGAACACAAAAGGACCCAGTTTCACTGCTGCCCCCCACAGCTTATCTCCCCATTCATTGATAGTAAAGGGCATGCCCAGCGTGATGTTCGGTGTCTCTATGCGTGGATAGATAGAGAAAAAGCGGAGAGTGCGCAAACGCATATCATCTTTTCCAAATGGAATAACCCCTAAACCGCCAACGTACAGCGGACCACCAATGTGCCAGTCTATGTGAAGGTTAAGTACAGGTTGATTCCGCAAGATAAAGTCTGGACTGCTGTCAGCGATACCAAAGCGCCGTCTCAACGTATCGTTGAAGTCCCTCACAGAAGAAAACTTCACAGGGCGAAGATTCCATTCATGTATGGCTTCATCCAGCCTGTTTTGGGTTACTTCTATTTGATTGCTAAAGGGACCTTTGACGAAGCGCATGCGGGAGCGAATATCCTGCAGCGCCACCCCTAAACGCAGGGTGTAGCGATCCCTATCCCGGCGCTCTAACCCCACCTCCCCATCCATATCATACACATACCTATCGTAGTGCGGACGAAACTCATAAATCAAGCCCACATCTCCTCCCATTGAGAATCTCGTCTGATGATCCAAAGGGTGCTCAAGCAGCTTTTGGTAAATATCATAGTCAAAGTCCTTTGCATGCCCCCAGTAGAAACGAGAGCCATCTTGTATCGCTAAAGAGTCGTCATTGTAGAACTGATAGCGAAACTTGAAGTTGTCCGTATAGAAGTAAGCCCCATAAACCCCATGTAAATAACGAAGCGTTACGCCAGCCTTGAGAAGGTGCTGCCCCGTATTCACAAGCACTCTCGCATAAGTGAGAGCAACATCATAGTAAGTAGCATACTGGAAGCTCAGGTCCCCTCCATCTATCCATTCCCGCCAGTAAGGCGGATAGACCAAACTTTCATAACTCAACTTGGCAAGACGGTAGTCTACATTGTTGAGGCTGAAGCGATTTCGCATGCGAAAATTGAAAGCAATAGCCGAACGCCTACCAAGTGTCAAAAGAAAACTCGGCAAAAGAACCTGCTGCTCAAATCGCGCATGCTTCAAAGAGGTATTCTGATAGTCATCTACAAGATATGTGCGACGGAAATCTATGGTATCCGGAAAATCCCCTTGATACCGAATAAAATCAGACAGAAGCTCACGACGAGCCCCTATGTAGTTGTTAGAAACATTCAAGCTCGTCCCCATAAATAGGAGGTCAAACCTGTAGCGGCTATCTGCGATGGAGGCTGGATTAAACTGAGCCCCTATAACCCCTGCAGAATGGCCTATAGAGAAGGGATAATACTGCTGAGCTGTAAGGATACTACTTCCTACTAAGAGAAATGCCAGTAAGGGTCGCATGCCTGCAAAGGTAAAGCCCCTTTACCCTATCAGGAGTACATAAAAAGTTTTTGGATTTTATAGCCGGCTGCCGCCCGCTAAAACTCCCGCCTTATGCCGCCCAAAAAAGTAACTTTCTGCACCCGCCCCTCTTCTACAGGCCAATACACCTCTGCCGAAAAAGGCAGCTTCATGATTTGGAAAGAAATACCTGTGCCCATACTCATGATAAAGGGACTTTTGAGCGTCTGCACCGAAATAACCAGAGGAGGACGATAGATAAACTCAGCATCAATCGGATTCTTTTGAGAAAAAGGGTTTCCCGTGGTCCAAGTGGTCCCTATATGAAAGCCGAAATACCAGTCAAAACTGTACATAGGCCGCATGGGCAAGTGCAGCTCATTTCGCCAAGCTAAGACGGGCAGATGAGCAGTAATGGAGCCCAACAGAAGGTTGCGCCCGCGACGAGCTTGATACGGAAAGCCAGGCAAAAAGGCGTACTCCATAAGATAGTACCCTACGGGCTCTGTAAGAAGCGGAACCTGAGCCCTGTTTTGGAATTCATAATTTATCCATTCGGGAATCCCTCCCAAGAGAAAATAGCGCCCCCCTCGCCCTCCAAACCCAGCTGTACCCGAAAGCTGCAGGACGAGCCGCTCCTTTATCGGATAGAACCTCTCCACCTGCACTAAGGCGAGGGGATAAGTCCATTGAGTTCCCCTGCGAAAAACCTCCGCCTTTATAGATGCTTGCCAGCCAGACCAGATGAAGCCTTCCCGCCGAATCCGACTATCATAGATCACTCTGAGCCCTCCCCCAATGCTGCGACTTTCAGCTGAGAGGTCGCGATCCCCAGTGCGCCCTATGTTGTATCGGTTAGAAAATATCCCGCTGAGGTAGACCTCGCTGACCAGAGCTGTCGTAATGGGATAACGCGCACCTACCTTGCCATGCCAAGAGGTGATACGCAGGGTATAAGTGTAACGACGAGCGGGGAAAAAGTGGCTCTGCTTACTCAGCTCCACGATAGGCTGAATAGCAGTCCGATAGCGCGTATAGCTTATCTTGAGCTCAGAACTTCGCAGGTCTATGTAAGGGCGCCAAAAGAAGCTCCATGCATGATCCGCTTGCCAATCTGTAGCACTGGCTTGCAATTCCCAGCCGAAGCGCATGAGAGGATGTAAGGCTGGCTGAAAACGAAGGTCCGAAATCATCCAGTGATAGGGCACCCTCCCAAGCGCTCGGGAGGTAGGAAGAGTAGGCCGTTCTTTTCGCAAGCCCTCCGAGGAAAAACGCAAGCGAGATTTACGCCGAGAGGTTCGGCGCACCTCTTCATCAAAAAGGTAAAAAGGCTGGCGCTGAGAGCGAGCCGTGTCAGATTTTAGAGTGTCAGAGTCCTCTGGGAGAATAGGCTTTTCCATGGCATAAGTAGATAGAAGCGCCGCTCGCCGCTGAAGGCGAAATTGTACTATCTCCGCAGCAGTTATGGGGGGAAATACACTCCCACCCATCAAAAGCTCACGCGCAGGTGCCTTATACAAACGAAGTCGCCCTCCTCTATACCTCAGGAAGAATACCTCCTCCGCAGAAGCCCCTACCCATTGAAATACACTTCCCTCCCCCCACGCAGCACCATAGGAGGTATCAGCTCCGAAGGTCCATGGGTAGCCCGCACCCGTGATATCAGAGATACTCGTCAAAGCTGTGTCGTGAAGTACCCATCCCCCCATGAGAGAATAATAGGGTGGATAAGGAAGGAGGCTCCAATGCATGCCCTTTCGGCGAACTGGACGAAAGGGCTCCCAAAGTACTCCTAAGGGAGAGAGCCGCGTCGTATCTGGCTGCCAAAGAGCATAAATATCTCCACCAAATTGCTGGGGATACAGGAGATCCCCTTCTGCTTCTGCAACTATGTGCAAGGTGCCTTGGGGAAAAGTAAAGCTATATATTTTCACCTTCCCATCAGGCCCCATACCAGAGAGAAGGAGCTGATTTTCTCCTGCCCAGCTCAACCCTTGCCCGGCTACAAGAGGTAGAGGAAAGCGAGCATACTTGCGCTCCGCAGGATTCCACTGCCATAGCACTAAGCCTTCTCGCTCATAAGTAAGCCATACAAGCATTCCTTGGGGAGAAAAGCTCATGCTGATAGAAGGGTCGTAATACCCCCCTCGCCAAAACCAGCGACCCGGCAGTTCGTAAAGGGCATCCCCTAATCTCAGGTAGTAATGCACCCTCCGCTTTCGTAGAATGGCAAAAGCACGCGTTTCCCCATCCTTAGCGACTGCAGCGGTAAGAAGGGGACGACGCTCAACTTCATTTTCAGAGTCTGGGACCTCCTTTTTGAGGGTTTGAAGGAAACTTTGCCACTTCTGCCAGAGCTCCTCTTCTGTCAGATTTAGGGTGAGGTAAAGAGCTTCGCTAATGCTGCGTGTGAGCCGAGTCATGTAAAGTAGATCCATAACCTTGCGCTGCCCATAGGTACGATAGAGGTAAAACCATACTGACTTGTAGAGGCTTCGGTAGAAAGGGGAAGGAGCCGCTGTCCTTTTTGAAAGCTCTCTGAATGCTTGCTCTGGGACGTCTTCAAGGCGGGCTAAATCTTCACTATTCCACCCTTCTCCCCAGAAGTAAGCGAACCCCCAGAGAAACCAGTCGGGTAGATAAAGAAGGGAGCGATTCTGCAAGCGAACCCCTTCAGAAAAGTAAAGCTGCTGCAGCAGAAGGGCTGTCATTTCACTGCGCACCAGAGCTGCTGTTGCTGCCCGAGAGGGGAGAGGATAAACCCCTGCTATAGAGGGAGGCTGAACAAGCATACCCTTGGGCGTAGAAGGAGGCGTCTGCGCCCAAGCATAAGGCGTAGGATAAAGCCGCAGCGTGAGCTTAGTTTGTGGCTGAAACTCTAATAAGCCTGTAAGTTCCCTGTACACATCAGCCCCCCATTGCCCTACCTGACGAGCAAGCCCCTCTTGCCCTTGAATATACCAAACTACAATCGGGCCTACCTCCATTGCTTGCCAGCCGCGCAGCGGAGGTTCATACCACGCCTGTGCCCAAAGAAGGCTTACAGACAGCCAAGCGGCAGATTTCACACTTCTACAAACATACCTAACATTTTGAAACCTGCCCCTTTACCTTTGCTCTATGCGGCGACTTATGTTAGGCATCATTCTGGCTGGAGGGGCGTTAGCGCAAAAGAAAGGTTCTAAATCTGAGCTACTGCCCCCTATGCCCTCTATACCCCAAAAAATCTATGAGCAGAGCATCCGCTACAATGACCCCCTTACGCAAATCATTGCACTTCATTGGCGGATAGCTGCAGAGGGTGAGAGGTTTGGACTGAAGGATACCTTGGCGCAGGCTTATTTCCAAGCTGGATTTTATCGGCAGGCTATCGCGGTGGCTGATGAGCTTCTACGCGAGCAGCCTCGCAATGCAGAACTGGCAGAACTGAAAGCAGTTTCCTACTACTACCTTCAAGATACCAAAGGAGCATTAGAGGCATACGAAAAGCTCTACGAAATCACCCAATCGCCTCAGCATTTGTATCAAGTCATCACCCTCCAATTCAACCTTCAAAGGCATGGAGAATGCCAAGCGAATATAGACCGCCTCCTTAGCATGCCAGAATCAGAGAGGCTTTCAGTTCGTATCTCCACCCCAGATGGGCGAACTCAGGAGGTTCCGTTGAAAGCAGCAGCTTTGAATGTACGAGGGGTTTTATTCAAGATTC
>JANXDD010000140.1 GCA_025059915.1 Bacteroidia bacterium
CGCAGCCCACTTACGCAGTTGCCGTAAAGCTACCTCAAAATGAGGGGGGAGAGCTGATTCTGCAGTTAGTTTTTTTCCCTCTACTGGATGGATAAATCCTAAATAGCCTGCGTGGAGGAAAATTACCTCAGGTGGGTGCAAGGGACGCTCCGGATGACGCGCAGAGGGCTTGTAAGCAGGATGAAAAGCGGACAGAAAAAGAGGCTTTCCCCCATACATCTCATCTCCCACGATCGGAAAACCATAGTAGGAGAGGTGTAACCGAACTTGATGCATACGCCCGGTGGCAGGCACACACACTACTAAAGCATATCCCCGAAAAGTCTCAATCGTATGTGCAATGGTAAGGGCTGGCTTTCCTCGACGAGGGTCTATTCTCGGTGGGTCGGAGGCAATAGGAGCAGAAAGTTCTGCCGCCTCAAAATTCGGCTCACCCTGCACCAGCGCCCAGTACTTCTTTTCCACCTGATGAGTGGAGAACTGAGCATACAGCTTCCGAAATATCTCCTTATCCCAGCATACGGTCAGCAGACCCGATGTAGGACGGTCTAATCGGTGAAGGAGCAGAGCCTCTGGATGTACATTCTGGCGAGCCCAAGCCAGAGCATCTCTACCCGCTGGGCCTGATCTTTCAGGAAGGGAGGGAATCCCCGCTGGCTTCTCTAAAATCGCCAGGAAGCTGTCCTGATAAACTACTTGCATCTGCCCCACTCAGGCGCCGCCGCCAATATTCTAAAATCCTCAGCATATGCTCGCGATCCGCCGTTACCATTACGGGGAGCGCGAGCTGGGTAACTAAATTCACAGCAGATAAAACCTCCTGTATCTGCTTAAGGACTTTCATTGTATGGGGGTCTGACCGCACATCGGGACGCTGGAGAAGCTCTTCCAAAAGCTCATTCATCGGCTCTATCTCCCGCTCAAACCGCTTCCGAACTATATTTGCTGCAATAAGCCATATGTCTCGTTCAGCAGTGTAAAGCGAACGCCGACTACTCGGAATTTCTATCTTATGAATAAGCCCCCACTCTATAAGCTTGCGAAGATTTATGCTTACATTGCCCCGACTGATTCCCAAAGTCTCTATTATGACATCAGTATCCAATGGCTCAGGATAGACGTACAGAAGCGCAAATATCTGCGCCATCGTAGGGCCGACGCCCCACGAATAAGCCAGCTTACCCCATACTTCTATCAGCCGCTTCTGGGCTTCACTAAGGGATATGCTTTTTTCAGGATACATTTGTCATGTGCTTAGGCAAAGCTACGCAAAGTTAGCATTTTCTCTCATCCTTATAGGCTGCCGTACTGAGGTTGAACTCGTGGCGCCAGAAGCCCGAGAGCGCCTCGTAGTATATGGGATTTTGCGAGCTGAAGCAGACACCCAGTATGTGCGCATCGGACGCTTATTCGTAACTAAGGAGGACGCAGCTGCCTATGCTGCCCGGACTGACCTTAGCGTAGCTGCCCAAGTGAAGCTCACAGACGGAACCCACACTTGGACTGCTCTTCCTGAGACAGTCATCAAAGTGCCAGATAAACCTTTTTTCCCCGTGCAAGTAGCCTACAGATTCATCATGAGACCAGCCCCTCGCACGCAATACACCCTCATAGTAGAAGTACCAGAGAAACCTGCCCTGAATGTTCAGGCTTCTACGACAGTACCTTCACCTCCTTATATTGCTCGTCCCGAAAGCCTTACTTACTTGGGCGCCCTTCCAGCTTATCCGAGCCTTGATTTGACGAAACGAAATGTGATCCAGTTTTTTCCCCAGAGTAACACCCAACTGCCTTCCTTAGCTGGGGGATATGAAATCAGTTTTTCCTTCACTTATGGAGAAGTACGAGGCAACGATACGCTCTGGCGAACTCTCTACATAGGTCCGCGCCGCATCCCCTCCACTGGCTCCGGCATACAAGTATATACCCTCCAGGACAAAGAGCTTCTGACCACCGCCTATTCTAACCTTTACCCTTTCTCCTATCCGTATGTGTATGACAATAGCCGACTCAGCCGAGCTTGGAGCCTCCAAATCACCGCTTTGGACACAGCTCTCTACAACTATCTACGGGTCAATGACCCCGCTAACACTGACTTCACCACGGTGAAACCGGAATACACAAACGTCCAAAACGGCTTAGGGGTTTTCGGCTCTATGGCGACGGCTCGCCGCTATTTTCGGATAGATAGCTGTTCTGAGTACCTTTTACGCTTGAATAACGCCCCCCGTCCAGCTACTCCTTGCAGTTTAGAGTAAAGGCAGATGCGGCTGCGATGGCTTCTCTTCATCTCCTCGGTGCTGATTCTATTTTTCATGAGCGTTTCGTTTTACGCTCGCCTACTCTCCCAACGGCTGCTGGAGCAGCAGATTAGTATAGTGCACTTTTATGCAGCAGCTCTAAACTACGCCGCTAACGCCCCAGAAGAGTGCCTCGCCAACTTCTTCTGGGAATATGTCTATCCCACTGAGCAGAAGCCCTCACGCATTCTCATCGTTCCTCTGGTATTGACCAATGAGAAAGGCAAGGTTCTCAGCCATAACCTACAAGACCTGCGCCTCGCCCCAAAGGGACAGCACATAAATGATTTCCTGCCCTATTTAGGGGGAGATACGACAGAGTTTCCCCCCATCACAGTAACCTTTGACACCAAAAAGACCTTGAAGATATACTACGGTGAGCCTCTCATACTCAGGCAAATTCGCTGGATGCCCGTCATCAGTTCTGGACTCATAGTGATGGCTGGACTTGTGTGGGTGGGATTTCTCTACACGGCTCACCGATATAGACAGGACAAACTATGGGTGGGGCTTGCACGGGAAACTGCTCATCAACTGGGAACGCCTCTATCAGGCTTAGTAGGGAGCATAGAGCTTCTCAAGGAATCTCCCGAGATGCTGGACAAGCTATTAGGACGCATGGAGGAAGACGTTAAGCGCCTCAACGAAATTGCTGAACGCTTCTCTAAAATCGGTAGGGAGCCCCAGCTTCACCTTCAAGAACTCTCACCCCTTTTGGAAGATTTGGTACGGTACTTTGAGAAGCGCATCCCTCACCAAGTGAAGCTGACTTATATCCCTGCAGATCAGCCTATTAGCCTACCTATCAACGCCACGCTGCTACGCTGGGCAGTGGAGAATCTCATACGGAATAGTCTGGACGCCCTTCCTCCCGAAGGCGGAGAAATCACTCTTCGGGTGCAAGCTAAAAAGAATGAAGCCTGGATAGATGTAGAAGATACTGGCAAAGGCATTCCCCCCACCCAATGGGAAGAAATATTCCGTCCCGGCTTTACGACCAAGGGGCATGGCTGGGGAATTGGGTTAGCCTTGGCGAGGCGGGTGATAGAAGAGTATCATGGGGGGGAAATCTTTGTTGCCCAGAGCGGGCTGGGAGGGGGTACGACGATTCGGATAAAGCTGCCTTTGAGTGAGCGATTGTCTTATTGGGAAAGGCTTCGGCGCAGTACTTTTCGGCGCCTTCATAGCCTGCTACGGCTTGTAAGGTGAAAAAGCATGGGGGGGGGGGCGCCGCGGGGGGGCCCCCCCCCCAAAACCCCCCACAAAAGTTAAAAAACCACAGACGGGGGGAGATTTTTGTGGGGGGGGGGGGGGGGGGGGCGGGGCCCAC
>JANXDD010000141.1 GCA_025059915.1 Bacteroidia bacterium
TTCCTTTACTTTGAGGGAAGGTTGGTAGGTGAAAGTTTTTTATCGTGAGGCTCCTGGTGTCAGAGTGCTGCCTCATACTTCTGTATTTCCTTGGTAGTTAGGTGAAGGTATGTCCTTTCTCCGGCTGTGGTCCGATACAAGGAGCTTTCCTCAGGCATGAAATTAGGTAGGCTTCGCCGAAAAGTTTGCAGGGTGCTTAGGTAAGCATTCACAGAGGCGAGAATGGAAAGAGAGGGGTAGAAGCTGGCACTCAGGAGCTGCCAGCCCGGCGGAGGTTTCCACCCCTCTACTTCGGTAAGCGGCTCACCAGAGGGGAAATAGTTCCACAGGCTTTGAAAGGTCTCTACATGGTACAGGAGAAAATCCACCTCCCAACCTTCCCCATACGCAAACCCCATAAGCCAGTAGGTTATATGAATGCCAACTTTCTGGGGAGACCATCGGCGGCGCAGCTCATAAATCAAAACTTCTATGTCCTCTATGATTGTGCCGGTGTGTGGGCTGACGGGGTCTATCAAGATAGTTTTCCCCTGAGGGGCGGCTCTATTCTCAGGGTGGAGAATCGTCCAGCCAGGGGGGAGAGGAGGAAGGGTGAGCATTATCGCAGAAGGGTGACGGTACCTGCGCGCTCTATCTCTGTGCCATCCAAAAAGGCTACTCGTACGACATAAGTGTAGGCACCTTCTATGGCGTTATCTCCTCGCCAGGGGGTGTTCCCTTGATAAATCAGCTTGCCCCACCGATCGTAAATCTGCACTTGGATAGTCCGAATGCCCGAGCCTTTAGGAAACCATTCATCGTTTATGCCATCGCCATTTGGACTGAAAACATTGGGAATGACCAGCTGGCGCTGGCCTCGGACTACTACTTGGAGGGTGAGGGTATCTCTGCACTCCTCAATGCCTGCTATGAGGGTCAGTTCGTAGAAGCCGGGGGCATAGGTGTGCGTTATAGTGGAGTCGGTCGTAATCACTGGCGAGGTCCCATCTCCAAAGTTCCAAGAAAGCACCACTGAGTATCCGGGTGGGGCTACATAGGAGGCAGTAAAGGTAATTTCTACAGGTCCCTCTGGCGCTGGAGAAAGAGGCGGAACTGTTCTAATCCCACTGATTACTGGGGTAGGACGCCCCTGCACGGGCACAGAAACCGCTGGAGAGCGGCAGGCCCCTGCTCTGTACACGACGGTGTAGGTAGGAGAAGCGGTAGGACCAGGCAGCAGAAGTTCTGCTCCTTCTCCTACAGAATCGCCATTTTGATTGTACCAAATGAACTTACCGCCTGGAGAACCAGAAACAAGTTCTGCGCGCAGAAGGAGGGGAAAGCACCCCGAGGCCCCCTGAGCACGAATCTCCGGCGCTGGTATGACTTCTACTTTTTTCTCTACTGGTCCTATCCAGCCGCAGCAGTCCGTTTCTACGCGCAATCGCAGTGTATAACTTCCAGGCTGCGCAGCGGTGAAACGGATAGAATCTCTACTGCCAGTAGCGATAATCTGTCCTCCATAGCTTACACTCCATTCATACGATAGGGCGAATCGCTCTGAGCTCACAGCTACAATTTCTCCTACGCAGAGCGTATCTGCCTCTGTGAGAATTTGAAGGTTGATAGCTTCGGGAGCAGTCAGAATCGTCCAGAAGCGAGGGAAGGTATTACCAGCAAAGGTGATATCTTTCGGTCCGATGGAGTTGTATTGGGCTGTGCCAGAGTTTGATGGAAGCGAAGAGGGGGTCGCCCCTGCTCCTAAGTCAGTAAAGCTACCTGCAGCAGCACTACTAAAGGAAACGTCCACTCCTGTGCAATTAGCGGAGCCCACAGCGATGGAAGGTTGAGCAGAAAGATTGAAGGAGACCTCGCTGAGCGCAGGAGGGGGACCTTGAACGAGGAAAGCAGAGGCTTGGCCGGGCTGCCCGTTGCCGCCACGCCCGCCATTACCGCCGCGCCCGCCATTGCCTCCCCGGCCACCCGCACCCATATTACATCCTCCGTCGGAAGGCTGGCAAGGACCAGCTCCCTGTCCGCCTGCACCGCCGATTCCGCCTGCGCCACCGCTCCCTCCTGCACCGGCTTGTCCAGCGGATAAAAAGCATTGTCTCCAGCTTCCAGAAGAGCTTGAGAGGAGCACTGCCGCATAACTACTTCCTCCGCCACTGCCGCCCTCACCCCCTGTGCCAGCTTCGCCACCACCACCTCCCCCACCTCCGCCGGCACCGATGGTAGGGCAGGCAGGGGGAATTATGTTGGAAGCACCTCCGCCTCCTCCACCCCCTCCCCCGCCGCTTCCATGTGTGCCATCTTCACCGCGTTGTCCCCGCGCTCCCGGTTGCCAGAAGCCTTCTATCATCTGCCCAGTTGGGCCGTCCGTTCCGTTTGCCCCGTCTCGTCCATCAGCTCCATTGGCTCCATCACCGCCGGCAGAGGGCGGAACTCCCGGTAATCCCGTCTGAGAGCAAGCGCAATTCCCCCCTCCAATGAGCCCGATAGCACACAGAGAGCCTGCTGCACCTCCTGCACCTCCTCCGCTTCCTTGCCCGGGCTGCCCACCTTGACCATTATTCATAAACTGGCTGCTCCCTCCTGCACCTCCAGAAGCGCCTACTGGACTACTTCCGCCCGCTCCACCAGCTCCTGCACTGGCAGGCGGCGGAGTACCTAACGGCGGCATGCACACTCCAAAGACAGGTGTGGCTGCAGCGCCTAAACCGCCGCAGCTTCCATTTCCCCCAGACCTACCATTCCTACCTGCTGAACCGTTCATCCCCGCAGAAGCATCCCCTGCACGAACCTGGCAGCGCACAACTTCATAATCCGCGCAGTCCCGAAGATATAAGCCATAGGTAGAAACCCCTCGTCCATTAGCACATGTGCTTACCGCAGGAGGCGCATTTTCCACTTCTATCGTCAGGTCCTGTAAGCGAAAGGCCCGAGCGCCATGAATCTGAAAAGCGACTAAACGGGGGGTGTGAGTTTGGCAGCCTTCTACATTCTGAGCGGTGCGCCGCAGTATAGTCAAGCCGGGGTCAGAGCGTTTCACCCACCCCGCCGCTGGATCATACCCCCCCTCTAAAATCACACTATCAGTCAAAGTTGTCAGCGGACGATCCAAGAGATACACTCCTTGTGCCAGTTTTATTATGCCGGTGCGACATTGTATGCGTTCTAAGGCTGCATGTAAGGAGGTAGGGTTGGTGCGTGTTCCGGGAGCAGTAGGGCTTCCAGTGGGAGTTACATACTGAACCTTACATGCGCCTGTCAAAGGAGGGACCTGCAGTACTTCTACTGAGAAAGTGTCCGAGGAGCAGCCTGCTGGGGAGATATACCGTAAGGTATGCCGCCCTGGTGGAAGCCGTAGAGGCGCAGGTATTCCTACCCAGCTTCCCCCTTGAAGCCTTTCCCACGCCCCGCCTGAGATGGAGGCGAGTCCAGTAAGTTCCACAGCTCGTCCCCCACAGGTATAGACTTGGCGAGGGGTTACCTCTGCTCGGGGTATAGGATGAACTCGCACGCTGTCACTGAGACGATATTCACAGGAAC
>JANXDD010000142.1 GCA_025059915.1 Bacteroidia bacterium
AGAAGTATGAGGCAGCCCTGTGACACTAGGAGCCTCACGATAAAAAACTTTCACCTACCAACCTTCCCTCAAAGTAAAGGAATAGACTTATCCCAGCAGCCGCAGGCTACTAAGCCCCCCATCCACATGGATCACCTGTCCTGTAATCCAGCTCGCCGCTGGCGATAAAAGAAAAGCAATAGCTTGAGCTATATCTTCTGGTGTGCCTATACGCCGCAGAGGGTGCCGCTGGGCAGATTGCTGAACCTTTTCAGGGGTGTTAGTGAGCTTTTCTGCCAAGGGGGTTTGTGTGAGGGAGGGGGCGACAGCATTGACTCGGATAGTAGGGGCCCACTCTGCGGCGAGACTGCGCACAAGGGCCTCTACCGCTCCTTTAGCAGCCGCGATGCTCGCATGAAAAGGCATCCCTGTCTGCACCGCGACAGTGCTCACTAAAACTACACTTGCCTGTTCGGCTTTTTTGAGCAGAGGATACGCATGCTGCAGAGCCCGCACCGCCCCGTAAAAATTGATATGCCAGTCAGATAAAAAGTCCGCCTCCTTAAGCTGGGCAAAAGGCTTGAGGGTAATGCTGCCAGGAAAATAGACCACCCCATGAAGCGGCTCGGTAAGAGAAGGCAAGGAATCTTTTAGAATATCCCCTGCATGATGACGAACCTGCTCTGGCAAATCGGCGCGTGTGCGGGAAAAAACTTCCACCGTATGCCCTCCTTGAAGAAGGATATCTACCAGAGCGCGTCCTATGCCGTGACTCCCTCCAATAAGCCAGTAATGCATGCTGGTCTAAACAAAACTTCCCTACCTCTATTGTATTTAGTACCTTCGCCGGGTGCAGGAGCTGATAGAGCTCTTCAAGCAGAGCATAGACCCTGAATACATTATCCGTGTCGGAGGGCTGACTTTGGTAACCGCTGTAGTTTTTGCCGAAACGGGACTGATGGTAGGTTTTTTCTTGCCGGGCGATTCGCTCCTTTTTACGGTTGGGCTTTTTTGCGCTCTGGGGATCCTGCCTGTCCCCGTAGGCTGGGTGCTCCTTTCTCTCGTTTTGGCAGCTATCATAGGTGACCAAGTAGGATACTGGACAGGGCGATTTCTCGGCCAAAAGCTTTTTCAGAAGCAAGACTCTCGGTTTTTCAAAAGGAAGTATTTAGACCAGACGCGCGCTTTCTACAATAGATGGGGGGGAAGTGCTATCATCTTAGGACGATTTGTCCCTATAGTCCGCACTTTCGCTCCTATACTGGCAGGCGCCGTGCAATTTTCTCCCCGCACCTTCATCTTGTACAACATCTCTGGGGGGCTTCTATGGGTGCTTTCGCTCGTCCTTAGTGGATATGGTCTGGGTAGTGCTTTCCCCGAGCTCAAAAAGTATGTGGAGCTGATTGCTTTGGGGATTGTTTTAGTGTCTATCCTTCCTCTTCTTCGGACGTGGTGGAGAGAGCGCCAGCGTATTAGAAAAGCTGCCCAAGTATGAAAGTCGGTATTGTTGGTAGCGGGTATGTAGGAAGTGCTACAGCATACGCTGTGGCGCTGCGAGGCGTTGCTCGGGAGGTGGTCTTAGTTGACATTGACAAAAAACTTTCTCGGGCACATGCGGAGGATATTTTGCATGCGACGCCTTTTTGCCACCCGGTGTGGGTATATGCCGCAGATTATGATGCCCTTCATGGGGCAGAGGTAGTAGTGATTGCGGCGGGAGTTGCCCAACGCCCTGGAGAAACTCGCCTTCAGCTGCTGGGGCGCAATGCTCATATCTTTGAGCAGATTATCCCGCGGATTCGGCAGAGCGCTCCTGAGGCTATTCTTCTGATTGCCACTAATCCTGTTGATATAATGACCCACATCACGTTTCGGCTTTCTGGTCTGCCGCCCGAGCGAGTGATTGGTTCTGGCACAATTCTGGACACTGCGCGATTCCAGGCTCTTCTGGGAGAGCTTCTCCGAACCGCTCCTCAATCCATAGATGCCTATGTAATCGGAGAACATGGAGATTCAGAAGTCTTAGTTTGGTCAAGTGCGCATGTAGGGGGACAGGGACTTTTTTCATATGCGGAGATGCGCGGCACGCCCCTCACGGACGATCTGAGGAAAACTATAGACGACAAAGTCCGATATGCCGCCTACACTATCATAGAAGGGAAAGGGGCCACCTACTATGGGATAGGAGCAGGCCTTGCGCGGCTTATTCACGCCATCCTAACGGATGAGAAAGGACTTTTCACCGTCTCCATTTTCACCCCTCACGTAGAAGGAGTCTCTGATGTAACACTTTCCCTTCCTCGGATTTTAGGACGAGGGGGAGTAGAAACCACCCTCTATCCATCCCTTGATGAAGGGGAAAGAGCCGCCCTCCATCGCAGCGCTGCTCTTCTGAAAGAGGTTAGCCTTAGTCTGGGCTACACATGAGGCGCGTTCGGCACCTCCTTTTAGACTTAGGAGGAGTACTCTATGGGGTAGAATACCACCGCACCGCCATCGCATTGGGATTGAGCCCTCATGCGTTGCCTGAGCTTTTGAATGACCCCATCTTAGCCCAATATGAAGAAGGAGCAATCTCTACAGAGGAATTTTTGAGGCATTGGCAGGCGCGCTTCCCGCATCTATCCCCTCCACAGCTCGTTGAAGCATGGAACAAAATGCTTTTAGGACCGCTTCCTCAGGTAGAAACTATTCTTTCCGAGCTATGCTCGCATTTCTCCCTTGCTCTACTCAGTAATACGAATGACCTTCACCTGGCTATCGTAGAACCCGAAATCTCCGCTTGGAGACCTTTCTTTGAGGGTATATTTTTCTCCAATCGCATTCATAAACGGAAACCCAATCCTGAGACCTACCTGTACGTCTTGGAAGTATTAGGCTGGGCGGGAAAGGAAACTCTATTTATAGACGACAGCCTTTTGAATGTGCAGGGAGCCCAGCGGGCAGGACTCCATGGATACCATTTCTCCCCGCCCAACCAGCCTGAGAGGCTCCTCCAAATAGCGGAGGCTGTACTACTTTCTCCTCTCTGAGAAAACTAACTTTCAGCTTATGTGGGAATGGATTCACAGCTTTCCAAGCGATTGGCGGGATAACATAGAGGCTCCCGCCATTCAGGTTGCTGGCGGCCCCTTTACGGGAGTAGTTACTTTGGGCATGGGTGGGTCTGCCTTTGGAGCGGAGGTAGTGAGGGCATGGTCCCGAGCTTACTTGACCATCCCGTGGGAAATCATACGAGACTATCGTCTGCCGGCTTGGGTGGGTGCTCATACACTCGTGATAGCTGCTTCCTACTCTGGTACGACTGAGGAGACCTTAGAGGCGACAGAGGAAGCTATCAAGCGGGGCGCCACTGTGGTCGGCATAGCCAGCGGAGGCATCCTGAAAGCATGGGCAGAAAGGGGATGCCTCAGCGCTTTTATCCCTCTGCCTGAGGGCCGCCCTCCGCGTGCTGCTGCACCGCTTTCTATCCTCGCCCAGTTTCGCTTGCTGGAAGGAGCCCAGCTA
>JANXDD010000143.1 GCA_025059915.1 Bacteroidia bacterium
CCCACACAAAAGTCATCAAACCATCTCTATGGTTCCTCTTCATTTTCATCTTCCTCCTCAGGCAGCATCGGCGGGTCAAAGTCCCGAGACACAACTTCCTCAAACTCGTTTGCCAAATCTGGAAGCTCTATCTCGGGAAAGATGAACTCTGGGTCCGTCATGTACTCCTCCGATTCCTCTGGGGGAGCTTCTGGCGAGAGGAGGTCCCACTCATCTCCAAAAGCAAAATCCAGACGCATAAGCGTCAGCTTTTCAGGAGGCACTTCTAAAATGAATTCAACTCTGCGATTACGAGCTCGGTTTTCTTCTGTAGTATTTGGAAGGAGAGGGCGGTCAGGACCATAACCCTTAGCAATGATTTGGTCAGGTGGAAGACCCGTCACTTCCAAGAGGTATTTGCGAATGTTTTCTGCTCGCTGCTGAGAGAGCTTGCGGTTATAGGCAGGGTCCCCTATTGCATCGGTATGCCCTTCCACTCGCAG
Source organism: Bacteroidia bacterium (assembly GCA_025059915.1). Taxonomy (GTDB): domain Bacteria; phylum Bacteroidota; class Bacteroidia; order SpSt-205; family SpSt-205; genus SpSt-205. Next base: position 483 of record JANXDD010000143.1, read on the forward strand.
CGTTACAAAAGGATACTTTAGAAGAAAGTTCGCAATATAGTCCAATCGTCCGTATGACTCTGGCGGAATCTCCGCACTATTTGTTGGAAACTCTAAATTTTCCAGAATATACGGACGCTGAAGCTCGGCGGTGGTCAAAAAGATGGAGAAGTTTTTATCGTCTATCAGGGTCAAAGTGTCAGGTATCCGAATCAGGTGCGTATCCAGCACCATCAGTTGATACTGGCGGTTCTGTACCAGTCTAAACTCGAAGTAGCCGTATTTATTAGCGAAAACAGGCGTAATCTCTGTGCCTTCTGTGAGGTCAATAGCGATTACTACTCCTACGAGCGGCTGACCTGAGAGGGAGTCTATAAGATAGCCTGAGAGTTTAGTGATGGCATCGGGGCGGGCTTCCATGGGCAGCTCAAAGGAGTAAAGGTCAAAGTTTCGTCGGTCTTTTTTCGTGGCACGGGCATAGTAGATTTTGTTGCCTCGCCCATCTATGGTGAAGTAGTACTCATCTCCATCGGTATTGACGAGCGGACCGAGGTTGCGTGGCTCCTCCCAAAAGCTGCCGTTCCATCGGCTTTTGTAAATGTCATATCCGCCGTAGCTTACAGGCTGTCCCGTAGAACTAAAGTAGAGGGTTTGATAAGGCTCGTAGTAGTAGGGCGTAACCTCATCACCGTTGGTGTTGATTAGGGGACCGAGGTTCTGTGGGGGGGACCACTTACCATTTGGTTGCAAGCGAGACATGTAGATATCGGATTGACCGAAGCCGCCCGGCCGATTAGAGGCGAAAAAAAGCAAGCTATCTCCGACAAGGAAGGGGTGAGAGTCCCACGCGCTGGAGTTGATGGTAGGACCGAGATTGCGAGGGGTTTGCCATCGCCCTTCTTCGTATCTGGACTCGTATAAATCACAGGAGCCGTATCCGTCTGGGGAATCACATCGGGCGAAAATGAGAAGAGTTCCATCAGAGTTCAAACATGCTGACCCTTCGTTGTAAGGGCTATTGATGATATCCCGAAACTTTTCTGCTGGACGAAATCCCCCTCGTACAATGTCGCGCTGACTAAAGTATAAATCTTCATTCCGCAGCTGATCCGGGTCCGCTGCCGTGAGGACCTGGTCTCTACGAGAAGTAAAAATCAGCACCTGTCCAGAGGGATGCATGTATGGGGCATAGTCTGGATGGGGTGAATTGATATGGGGGCCTAAGCTGAGGAGCACTCCCTTAGGGGGGGCGAGAGTGTCTATTTTTTGGCGCAGCCGAGCAATTTTTCTGTAATACTCTAAGGGTACCCATTCACTGCGCCATCGCTCCTGAAGTCGGCGGTAGGCGACCCGGATTTCAGAAGGAGCATTCCGCATGTTGCGCAGGCACAATCCATATAGGTAGCTGCTGGTCAGCGTATCCTTGAGAAACTCTCGTACCTGAGCCCACCGCCATAAAAATTGAAGAGAGGTTGTATCTCGGAAATCATGAACGGAGAATTTCGTTACATAGCTGCGTAAAAGCGAGTCTATTCGTGGAATGTCCTCCTCCGACTCTGCTTCTGCCAGAGCCTTTAGAAACTTTCGTGATCGTTCGGCTTTTTTCTCTGAAAACAGGTTAGGAAACTCTACAGGAGGGGGTGTAACGACTTCGCCTTCAATGGGACGGAGGTAGGTGCCCGTAAGAACGCGCAAACGGGGCTGCGCCCACACAAGTAGGCTTATGCATAGACCTAATCCCCAAATGTGCCACATAAAATGGACCCTTCCCCCAAAAATACATACTTATGCGCGAAAATCAAGTACCTTTTGCAAAGGAGGGGAAGCTATCGCAGCTCTTCTACCAAAACTTCGTACGGCTGCTTGCCTACAACTTCTAAGATGTACTGGCCTTTCCCTGTTAGATAAACTACATCTTCATCGGGCGTAGAGGTATTGGCGAGAATTTCTGAATAGTCAGGATTGTCTGCGCTATACAAAATCAGAATGAGTTCGCCCTCTGCTTTGTTTTTCCAGTGGATTTTCCACTCTTTGCCCGTTACCCGAAAGGGAGGGGTTTTTTGGGGTTTTTGGCTGACGATTTTGACGAGAGGGCGCCACTTTTCCTTTATACGGGCTTCCGAACGGGTGATGGTACTTGAAAGAGGAACATTATCCTGCGGCGATGAGGCTTCAGGAGCTGTGCAAGAAGCTACTATCAGACTACCCGCAATAACCCCGATAAAACGCATGGAGCAAAGATAACCTACCCTCTGGGCAGGATGATACACAAGATTATGAAGCTACTTGGTGATGAATGTGGATAGCGATATTTGAGGCGTGCGATTGTATATCATACCCATGCCTTTGAGCCGAGAGACGCCTTATTGGCTCTATCCACGCTGGGAAGAGGTGATTCGGGAGGTGGAGCATTTTTTCGTAGAACGGGCTGCGCGGGTGCGGGCTTTACTGGAGCGGTTTAGGGGCTCTTCCAGAGCTGCCTTTTACGAGTATGACCCTTCTGTAGAAGATTGGAGTCCAGAAGCCTATACGATAGTATTTGGTCGGCGGGAAAAAGCCGCCCTTATGAGCGAAAGTGGATTGGCTGGGGTGGCTGATCCCGGAGCTTCTCTCGTGCGCCGCGCCCATGCAGAAGGCTATGAGGTGATTCCATTAGCGGGACCCAGTAGCATAACTCTGGCTCTGGCAGCGTCAGGATTGTCCGGACAGGCTTTTACCTTCTGGGGCTACCCTCCCATAGAAAAGCGAGAGAGGCGACGATTTCTTCAAAAAGTCTTTACGCAAGCCTCCGATATGACACAAATCCTTATGGAGACTCCCGCTCGCAGCGGAACGCTTTTCAGAGAAATCATAGAGATGGCTCCCCGAACCCTTTATTTATGCGTGGCTCATCATCTCACGAGTACGGAAGGCTTCGTGCGAACGCAGCCAGTGGGATTGTGGGAACCTTTAGAGTTGCCGAAAGCACCGACGCTTTTTCTATTGGGGCGGTAGGCGAAGTTTTCTTTCTTTACATGA
>JANXDD010000144.1 GCA_025059915.1 Bacteroidia bacterium
TCCCCCGTATATCTCATCCTCCCCCTTCTCATTTGGTTAAATGTTACTAATTGTTGGGGGTTCGGGGGGGGGGGCGCCCCAGCGCCTTTGGCGCTGGCGCGCCCCAAAACATAAAACCTCATTACTATCTTAGACTACCAGTGAAAAGCATTCCTCCATTACCATCTGCATGGCTCAGATTTTTCCTCTGCCTGCCCCTTCTTTCTGCTCAAGTGCTTCCTGATTCTATAGATGCCAGCCGAATAGAGCTCCAGCTGGAAGACCAAGCCGAACACGCCCCCGAAGGAATTGATTGGACCCAAGCAGCTGATATCTACGAAGAGCTTTTGAGGCAGCCCGTAGATCTCAATCGGGCTTCGGAGGAAGAGCTTTTACGCGTGCCGGGGATGACCCCCCAGCTGATTCGGGCTTTGCGAACTCACCAGGCCCGCTATGGTCCGCTCCTTTCCATCTATGAGCTGCAGGCTATACCGGGCTTTACAGAACAGGTGTATCAGACGATTCGTCCATATGTTAAAGTGCGACCTGCAACTGAGTTAGATATAGACAAAGGTCCTGCCCAGTTGCCTACATGGAAGCAGATTCGTTCTGCCAGCCGATTTACTTTCATCCAGCGGCTTCAGAGGACCTGGCAGAGGAATTATACTTCCTCAGGTTGGATTGCCGAGACTTTGCGTAATGCTCTTGGAGACCCGTATCGGGTCTACACGCGGCTATGGCTTCAAGCTCTGCCTTACTTGTCCATCGCTTTGATTGGGGAAAAGGACTCTTATGAGCCCTTGCAATGGTATCCTGCTCGGCGCTACTATGGACTGGATTTCATCAGCGGGCATGTGGCTCTCGGACGCATAGGAGAGCTGGAACGGCTAATCCTCGGGGATTACATCCTCCAAGTAGGACAGGGGCTGGTTTTTGCTCGGGGGCTTGGCTTCGGAAAAGGAGGAGACCCTATTCTCTCCCTCAAGCAGCCTTCTTATGGGCTTGTACCGTATAGCTCGGTAAATGAGTATCAGTTCTGGCGGGGGGCGGCAGCTACACTGCGACTATCTCAGCGGTGGGCTCTAACTGCTATGGCTTCGCGCCTTCGTCAGGATGGAACGGTAGTTTCTCCTTCAGATACGACGGAGGGAGCAGAGGGGTTTGTTCAAACCTTGCTTAGTTCTGGTCTGCATCGCACACCGAGCGAGATGGCTCGGCGAGGCACGTTCCTTCAAGAAGCCGTAGGAGGCGTCCTCGCCTGGCGAAAAACATGGAATTCCGCCGGAGTAACCTTCTTACATCAGCATTTCGCTCCAGCTTTGAATCTGGCTGGAGAGCCGCCTTATAGATACTTCGGCTTTGTCGGCAGAGAGAATGCCGTAGGGAGCATTTTCTGGGATGTAACTTGGAGAAACCTCAACTTCTTTGGGGAAGCAGCTCAGAGCCGTTCTGGGGGGCGGGCGTTTGTCGCTTCTCTTATTGCAGCGGTGCATCCAACCCTGGATATTGCTCTCCAGGCGCGACGCTTTGACCCGAATTTTCACTCATTTTACGCTTACACTTTCGCTGAGCGTCCTTTTTCCGTTCAAAACGAAGAGGGTTTTTATATGGGGGTGCGGGTTCGTCCTTCTCCTCGCTGGGAGCTTTTGGCTTTTCATGATTTGTACCGTTTCCCGTGGTACCGATATAGAGCCAGCGCGCCCTCCGAAGGCCAGGAATCGCTGGTCCAACTCACTTATACAATTCGGCGGCGGCTGATGATGTATGTTCGCCTCCGCTACGAGACAAAGGCTTACAATATTAGTTCAGGGTTTGGGGAGGGGGAAGTTCATCGGCTTATTCCACACACCCGAGCCTATGTGCGGTATCACTTCCTCTATGAAGTAAGTCCCTTTTGGCGCTATCAAGCGCGCCTTGAGGTAAGCCGCTATCAGCGAGAAATGAGGAGCGGAGGGTATTTAGTGTATCAGGACCTGCGATGGCAGCCTACTTTCAGCTGGAGCATAAGCCTGCGATGGGTAGTGTATCGCATCACGAGCTATGATGCTCGTATTTATACCTACGAAGCGATGCCTCCTACTACATTTCTGATACCAGGCTACTATGGAGAGGGGCAGAGGGTGTATGTGCTTATTCGGTGGCGGGTAGGACGCCACTGGACAATATGGCTGCGTGCTGACCAAAATCTTTTCCGTCCTCCTCAGGAGAAATCTTTTCGGCAGGCGGTAGAGGGGCTTTTGCAAGTGCGTTATGCTTTTTGAGCGGCTCTTCCGTACCGGCGGCCTTTCCACTCAAAGCTTGGACGCCACAGGGCAAGGATAATCATGAAAGTTTGATAGAAAGGATAAACTATAGCTGTGAGAAGCCAATAAATGGGCTTAGGAAGCGGGGTTTGCATATACAGGAGTGCTTTTCGAGCGATGTAAGATTGGAGGAGGCTAAGAAAGAGCCACGCTACTATGCTGTGAGCAGGGGCAAGAAACAGACTAACCACCAACATAAGTTGAGCCAGGCCGAGGATGGAGAGTGCTACTTTTGTCCAAAGAGCAGGATAAAGGTGGCGTTTTGAAAGCCAGCGCAGCCGCTGGTGAAAAAAAGCCCGCCAAGTAGGCGCAGCGCCAGTTTCTACTACAGCTTCACTAAATGCGACTGAGAGAGGGCCGTATTTCAGACGAATGCGCTGGACTAAAAGGTCATCATCTCCGCTGGGGTGTGCTTGGCTTCTACCCCAGCCGCCTACGGCTTCAAAAGCTTTTCGGCGATAAGCTAAGAGAGCACCATTAGCTGTAAGAGGCTCCCCTCGTCGCCAGCTGCCAGCAGTAAGCATAAGCACCCCCGCCAGTTCTATCCGCTGAAAGGCATTTAGAAAACTTTCCTCCGGCTGAAGCCGTATCCACCCTCCTACTACTTGTACAATAGGGTTTGCGAAGGGATGGAGAAGCTTTTCTATAGAGTCTGGTGGATGAACTGTATCTGCATCTGTAGTAATGAGGATAGCCCCTTGAGCCCTTTGAATGCCCAGAGAGAGAGCAGCTTTTTTGCCTTTTAAAGTTGGGGGGAGGGTAAGAAGATGGACCCGCTGAGAGAGATAAGGTCGGACAGCCGCAGGAGTGCCGTCCTCGCTATGGTCGTCTATGATAAGGATTTCATCAGGCAATACTTTCTGCTGGAGGAGGGAATCTAAGCAGCGGGGGAGGGTGGTCGCTTCATTCCGAGCGGGAATCAGAAGGGAGGTTGTGAGGGAAGGAGGCAAACTTTCTTGAGGGGTGGTGGGAGAAAATGAAGCTGGTCTGTGGGGAAAAAGCCCCCATCGCCAGAGGAGATAGGCATATCCTATCCAGCTTAGCCAGGAGAGAAAGAGGAGAGCTTGGTCTAAGGGCATGGGGGAGGGGTTGGAAGGGGGGCGGGGGGGGGGCGGGGGGGGCGGGGGGGCCGCCCCCCCCCCAAACAAAACAACCCCCAAAAAAAAAAAAAACAAAAGAAAAGAACACAG
>JANXDD010000145.1 GCA_025059915.1 Bacteroidia bacterium
TGGGGGGTCCTTCGGGGTTAAAACGGTTTTTTTTTGGTTTTTCTAACCAGTGACCGGTTTTCCACATGGGGGTGGGGGGCCCCCCCCCGCCCAGGGGGCGGCCGCGCCCCAAAAATAATCACTCAACCGCAAGCAATCAACTTGCAGCCATCCTTTCGTAAAATAGCTTGTCCTAAAATAATCTCCTCCTCCCTTCCCCATTCCCCGCTCGTTTAACGAGCTAAATAGGGCCTTTCCCACCTGTGCTTTCCTACTACCTCTCGTACCTTTGTTCTGAGATGCCTCTGACGATTGCGGAGCTCTATGCTTCTCCTCCCCTTGGCGAGCTATTGACGCTCCATGGATGGGTGCGAACCCGCCGAACTACACGCGCTGTCAGCTTTGTTGAGCTGCAAGACGGCTCCACCCTCAAGGCGCTTCAAGTCGTCTTACCTCACGATAAGATTCCTCGGCAGCGCATTGAGGCAGAGCTACATACAGGGGCCAGCTTGGCTGTGCAAGGTCGCCTCAAACCCACGCCAGATCGTCCCCAGCCCTTTGAGCTGGAAGCCGAATCTTACACCCTTTACGGCGCTGCTGATCCAGAGACCTATCCTCTCCAGAAGAAAGCCCATTCTCTGGAATTCCTGCGGGAAATCACGCATTTGCGTCCTCGTACCCGAACCTTCCAAGCCATCTTTCGCATACGCAGCGGCCTTTCTTTTGCCATCCATCAATACTTTCAATCGCATGGGTTTGTGTATGTTCATACGCCGATTCTTACGCCCTCTGACTGTGAGGGAGCAGGACAGCTTTTTCAAGTAACGACCCTTCCCCTCCTTTCCGTCCCAAAGAATGAAAGGGGAGAGGTAGCCTATGAGGAGGACTTTTTCAAGCGGCCGGCTTATCTTACTGTCAGTGGGCAGCTGGAGGGAGAGCTATTAGCCACAGCACTGGGTAAAATTTACACTTTTGGCCCGACTTTCAGAGCAGAGCCTTCCCACACCCCACGGCACTTAGCGGAGTTCTGGATGATAGAGCCTGAGATGGCTTTCTATGACCTCTCCATGACTATGGACTTAGCGGAGGATTTTCTCAAATATCTCGTTCGGGAGGTCATGGAGCGCTTCCCAGAGGAGCTGGAATTTCTTTCAGAGCGGTATGAACCAGCCCTTCTCTCAGAGCTTCGTAAAGCGGTAGAAGGAGATTTCTTGCGCTTATCTTATAGCGAGGCTATAGAGATTCTGCAAAAAAGCGGGAAAAATTTCCAGTTTCCTACTGAGTGGGGGAGTGATCTTCAAGCAGAGCACGAGCGATACCTCGTAGAAGAATATGCCCAGCGTCCTGTGATAGTGTATAACTATCCAAAATCCATCAAAGCATTCTACATGCGGCAGAACGACGATGGTCAGACGGTAGCTGCATTTGATGTGCTTTTCCCGCGGATAGGGGAGGTGATTGGCGGCTCTCAGCGTGAGGAGCGCTATGATAAGCTCCTTCAGCGAATGCAAGAGCTTGGAATGGACCTCACTCCCTATCAGGCATATTTAGATATTCGGCGGTATGGGACGGTGCCTCATAGTGGGTTTGGCTTAGGGCTGGAGCGTTTGCTTCTTTTCCTTACAGGGATGACGAATGTGCGGGATGTGATACCGTTCTTTCGGGCTGCGGGGCAAATGGGTTGAGAAGCTATGCCGCTTATTGTATCTGCTTCTGGGATTCGGGGGACGGTGGAGGGGGAGGTCGGGCAGCACCTCACCCCTGTGGAAGTTGTCAGCTGGGTGGGGGCATGGGGGCAGTGGCTACGGGAGCAGCACGGACCCGTACGAGTAGTAGTAGGGCAGGATGCTCGCCCCAGCGGAGAAATTTTACGCCCCATAGCGGTTCAGACCCTGCGGGCTATGGGACATACAGTGTATGATGCCGGCCTCACTACCACCCCCACCTTAGCAATGGCTGTACCCTTCTATGAGGCTCGTGGAGGGCTGATTCTTACCGCTTCTCACAATCCAGCAGGCTGGAATGCTCTCAAGTTTTTAGATGAAAACGGAGAGTTTCTTTCGCCAGAGGCCATCACGGCTATAAATTCCTATCGTCATAAATTGCATTTTCGGGCTACAGATCACCCTGCTGCTTTAGAACGGGCGGAGGAAGCTCTACGCCATCACATAGAGAGCATCCTTCGGCATCCATGGGTAGATAGAGAAGCTATTTCACAGAGCCGCTTTCGTCTCGTAGTGGATGGCTGTAATAGTGGAGGGGGAATCTTTGTACCAGCTCTGCTGGAGGCTTTAGGAGTAGAGGATATGATTTTACTCAATTGTGAGCCTACGGGAAAGTTTGCTCACCTGCCAGAGCCTTTACCTGAAAATCTTTCCGCTCTTTCTGAAAAGGTTCAAGCAGAGAAGGCCCATCTCGGCATCGCCGTAGACCCTGATGTGGATAGAGTAGCTTTTTTCCTTCCTAATGGCCAGCCATTTGGAGAGGAATACACACTGGTGTCTGTGGCAGATTATGCTCTTTCGCTCCAAAAAGGACCTATTGTAGCTAATCTTTCTACCACTATGGCAGTGCGTCAGGTAGCTCAAGCCCATGGGGTGCCTTTTTATGAAAGTCGGGTGGGTGAATATCATGTGGTTCAAAAGATGAAGGCAGTGGGAGCTATTCTTGGGGGTGAAGGAAATGGAGGGGTGATTTTGCCTACACTTCACTATGGGCGGGATGCGCTGGTAGGAATAGCTCTTTTTTTGAGCCATTTGGCGAAAGCGGGAGGAGATGCGGTGGCTCTGCGAGATCGCTATCCCCGCTGGGCTATGGTGAAGGGTAAAGTCTCCCTATCCTCTCCTCCTCAGCTTACGCTGGCGCTCTGGGAGAAGCTGATGTCCCATGCACCTGATGCAGAGGCAAACTTAGAAGATGGGCTCAAGCTTCGCTGGTCGGATAGGTGGGTGCATATGAGGGCCTCAGGCACAGAACCTCTGATTCGGATTATTGCTGAAGCGCCCACCCTTGCAGAGGCAGAGGCTCTACGAGACTCTTGGCAGAAGTTGCTGCTTTCCTACTTATGAAAGTGCTTTATCTCACTTATGATGGGCTTTTGGATCCCTTGGGGCAGTCTCAAATCCTACCATATCTGTATGGTATTCGGGAGCGGTTAGGGGTGGAGTATCATATTATCAGCTTTGAAAAAGCAGCTCGCAGAAAAGAGGAGGAGCCTCTGCGAAGAGAACTCCAGCAGCATGGCATTCGGTGGTATCCCTTATCCTTCACGAAAAATCCCCCCCTTTTGGCGAAGGTATATGACAATTGGAGATTTTTTCGGACAGGACTTGCGCTGATGCACTGGGAAGGCTTTCAGCTCATTCATGCTCGCAGTTATGTAGCGGGGTGGGTGGCCCA
>JANXDD010000146.1 GCA_025059915.1 Bacteroidia bacterium
TCGGGGGGTTTGTGGGTGTTTTTTTTTTTTTTTTTTTTTTTTGGTGTTTTTTTTTTTTTGGGGGCGGTGTGTTGGGGGGGCGCCCCCGCGCTTCTGGGGCGGCCGCGCCCCAAAAACCATCACCCCTTCCCCCTAACTTTGCCCATCATGATAGAAATTGCCCGTCTGCGCACCCATTCCGCCCAAATTATTCACGCTCTCGCTAAGAAAGGCTTAGAAGCAGCCCCTCTGATTGAGCAGCTGCTTGCTTATGATGAAGAAAGGCGCCGCCTTCAAAAAACTATAGACGATTCTCGGGCTCGCATTAATGAACTTTCTAAAGCCATCGGTCAAGCCATGCGAAGCGGCGACTCCGCTCAAGCTGAAGCCTTACGCACCGAAAGCCAATCTATAAAAGAAGCTCTTCCCACCTACGAAGCGCAGATGCGGGAAATAGAAGCCAAAATGGAGGAGATTTTGCTACGCCTTCCGAATCCTCCCCATGAATCGGTACCCGAGGGACGCTCTGCCGCAGATAATGTCGTTGTGCATATGGGACCTCTTTCTCCGCTTTCAGGAGAAGGGCGCCTTCCTCATTGGGAGCTGGCAGAGCGTCGTGGATGGATTGATTTCGCCCGCGGAGCAAAAGTTACAGGTTCCGGCTTTCCTTTCTATGTAGGAATGGGCGCAAAGCTCCAGCGAGCCCTTATCCAATTCTTCTTAGATGAAGCTGAAAAAGCGGGCTACTTAGAAATGGAGCCTCCATTCCTTGTAAATACAGACACGGCTTTTGGCACAGGACAGCTCCCAGATAAAGACGCCCAGATGTACTATGTACCTTTGGATGAACTGTACCTCATTCCCACTGCGGAGGTGCCCTTGACTAACTACTATCGGGATGAAATTTTGGAGGAGTCGCAGCTGCCTATCAAGATTTGCGGATACTCTCCGTGCTTTCGCCGAGAAGCGGGGTCATATGGGAAGGATGTTAGAGGGCTTAATCGCCTCCACCAGTTTGACAAAGTAGAGATTGTCCAAATCACTGTGCCAGAGCAGTCCTATGAAGCCTTAGAAGAAATGCGCTTGTATGTCCAATCGCTGGTGGAGAAGCTGGAGCTGGCCTATCGGGTAGTGCTTTTATGTGGAGGGGATATGAGTTTTGCTTCGGCAAAAACTTATGATGTAGAGGCATGGAGTCCAGCCCAGCAGCGGTGGCTGGAGGTCAGCTCCATCAGCAACTTTGAAACTTTTCAGTCCAACCGAATGAAGCTGCGGTATCGTCGCGGCAAAAGTACCGCTCTTGTGCATACGCTCAATGGCAGTGCCTTAGCCCTGCCACGGATTGTTGCAGCCCTTCTGGAGACGCACCAGCTGCCTGACGGTCGGGTGCGCATACCCTCTGCCCTTCAACCCTACCTCAAGGCTGAAATCATATGAGCTTAGACCTTCAGAAGCTTGCCTCTTTTGCGAAAGAGCAAGGCTTTATCTACCCCGGCAGTGAGCTATACGAGGGGATCGGTGGGATTTATGACTACGGCCCGTTGGGGGTGGAGCTCAAACGGCGCATCGCTGACCTATGGTGGCGAGCGATGGTTCAGCTCCATGAGAATATTGTCGGGTTGGATGCTGCTATCCTCATGCATCCTCGGGTTTGGGAAGCCTCGGGGCATGTGGAGGCTTTTCATGATCCCCTCGTGGACAATAAAGTCTCCAAAAAGCGCTACCGCGTTGATACCTTGATAGAGGAATATGCTCAGCGCTTAGAGGAGCGAGCCCATAAAGAAGTGGAGAAAAAACTGCGTAAAGCCGGCCTTCCTCCTGAAAAAGCCAAAGAGGAAGTAGAAAAACATAAAGACTACCAGCGAGCTCAATCCTTGCGCGCTCGCCTCGCAGAGGCTATGGCTAAAAAAGACTGGCCTGCTCTTACGGCTCTTTTAGAAGAAGAGAAAATTCCCTGTCCAGAGAGCGGCTCCACAGAATGGACCCCCGTTCGGCAGTTCAACCTTATGTTCTCTACACATTTAGGAGCTGTCGCGGAGGAAGCCCAAGAAATATACCTTCGTCCAGAGACGGCTCAGGGCATTTTTGTAGATTTTCCGCTGGTACTCAAAACGGCTCGCCTCAAAGTTCCCTTTGGAATTGCCCAAATAGGAAAGGCTTTCAGAAATGAGATTGTAGCGCGGCAGTTTATTTTCCGCATGCGGGAGTTTGAGCAAATGGAGATGCAGTTTTTTGTGCCTCCTGGTACGGAAGGGCAGTGGTATGAGTACTGGAAAGAGAAGCGTCTGCGGTGGCATCAGCATCTTGGGTTGCGCCCTGAGTACCTGCGTTTCAAGGATCATGAACATTTGGCTCATTACGCCCGCGCAGCGACCGATATAGAATTTGCATTTCCTTTCGGCTTTCGGGAAATAGAGGGGATTCACTCACGCACGGATTATGACCTTTCTCGGCATGCCCAGTTTAGCGGGAAGAAGCTGGAGTATTATGACGAATCGCAAGGGCGCTCTTACGTGCCCTATGTGATAGAAACTTCTGCGGGGCTGGATCGGCTCGTGCTTGCCCATCTTTCTCACGGTTATAGTGAGGAGCTTGCTCCTACGGCGGAAGGGGGACAGGAGCTTCGGACGGTTTTGAAGCTTCATCCTCTCTTAGCTCCCATCCAAGTGGCTGTTTTCCCCCTAATACGAAAAGAAGATTTTGTCCAGAAAGCCCGAGCCCTGTATGAAGAGCTGCGATTTTATTTTCTCACGGCTTACGAGGAGAAAGATTCTATTGGTCGCCGCTATCGCCGCTATGATGCCAAAGGAACCCCCTTCGCTATCACAATAGATGGACAGACGCTGGAGGATGAAACGGTTACTATCCGAGACAGAGATACCCTTCAGCAGATTCGGCTTCCGATGGCTCAAGTGCGTGCTTACCTTGCAGAAAAATTTGATGTGGCGCAGTGGCTGCGCACATTGTGAAAAAACCGTGTATATGCAAAGCTGGCTTCGCTCTACCTTAGGCATATGAGCCGGTACGAGCAGGAATACCTTTCTCTATTGGAGCGGCTCTTAAGAGCGCCGCTGCGAATGGACCGCACGGGGGTAGGAGTGCGCGGCCTTTTCGGAGTGCAGCTGGATGTGAATGTGCAAGAAGGCTTTCCCCTCCTTACTACAAAAAAAGTGCATTTCAAGTCCATATTGTATGAACTATTCTGGTTTTTGCGCGGGGAAACTAATATCC
>JANXDD010000147.1 GCA_025059915.1 Bacteroidia bacterium
CGGGAACCCTCCCGGGTGGATGGCACCTTTTCAGGCGTGGGCGTAAATGTTGGGGCTTTTGCGCAGAAGTAGAGGTGGAGACTGGGTTTGTGTTAAAATTGGGTGGGCGCCCGCGCCTTCGGCGCGGGCGCCCACATCCTTTCCCCCTTCCACATAGGGCCCGCATCCTGGTTTGCCAAAGGGTTCCCAGCTAAGGTTCTGCCCATGCCATCCTATGTGCTTTCTCCCTTCCGAGCTATTTATTTCCCTCAACCGCCACTTCGGGCAGCTTCGTCTTCTTTTTCTCTATGCGGGCTCGGAAATCTGAAAGGACATTCATGTACGTTACATAGGCTTCGTATGGGGAGCTGAAGGGATTGAAGTATTTATGTACATCCCCGTCGGAGAAAAACTTCGTGCACATGTAATAAAAATGGTCGCTCGTTTGAAGGCGCAGCCAGTCGCGCTGTAAAATGGGGTCATTCTCTTTTTCTACGAGACTTTCAAGCTCGTATAGCGTCTCAAAAGCATCTATTTGGAGCTCGTTCCCAAGCCATGCAGTAAGGTCTCTTTCAGAGTCCGCCCAAGAGAGAGGCATGGGTACAGAGAGCTTAGCCACCGGCTTATACATAGCTAAAAGCTGTGAAGGCGTTACAAACTCAGCTCTATTTTCAGAAAGCATTTTTTCAACCCATCTCTCAAAAAACTCAAATATCCCCGTCTCCGGCCACTGATGCTCTCCAAAAGTCTCGTAATCCATGAAAAGATTTACAAGGGGCTGTTCAGCAGGGATTTCTGAGAACCATTGAGCATATTTTTCGGCCGTAAGGGGCCATTCCGACCAGCTCCTATCTGAGAAGCGGAAAGCAATGTCGTCGCTTAGCCTATAGTTTCTGAGAAGGAGCTTAAGAGGGGCTTCGGAACTTTCGTAGAGGTAGTTAGGGCTGCGCCAGCCGAGGAGGGTATCTGCCCCTTCTGCCAGCATCGCTTCAAAACCCATTTCCGAAACCCACTTCGCTACCTCGTCGTAGTAAATAAGCTCTGTGTTCCGAAAGACTTTGGGCTCTGCTCCGAAAAACTTCTGTAAGGTTTCTGTGTGCTTTTTTACTTGTCGCTCAAACTCTTTGCGAGATTTGAGAGAAGCTAAGCTATGAGCGTATGTTTCTCCGATCAGCTCTACACCGCCCGTCTCATACAGAGCCTGAAAACTTTCCAGCACTTCTGGGGCGTAGAGCTGCATTTGCTCCAGTGCCGTCCCGCTGATAGCAAAAGCCACTGAGAATCGCTCTTTTCCCCAATGCTCTATGAGTCTTTTCAAGAGGGCATTCATAGGGAGGTAGCACTTCTTGGCAATGCGCTGAAGGAGGGTTCGGTTGTTGAGCTCATGATAGTAGTCATGAGAGACATCAATATCAAAAAACCTATAAATGCGCAGCCTAAATGGCTGATGGACTTGAAAGTATAGACAGATGTGCCTCATGATAGGAGGGATTTGTAGGCTTCAATTACTCGGGCGCTGGAACGCTCCCATTGGAGCTGGGAAAGCTCCGCCTGCGCGTACCTGATGAAAAAGGGACGAATAGCTCTGTATCGCAGGGTGCCATAAATCAAATCTGCCAGCCTTTCTACATCCCAGAAATCCACCTTGAGAGCGTGGGGAAGGACTTCAGCCACTCCCGACTGCTTGGAGATGATAACAGGCACGCCAGCCCGCAGAGCTTCTAATGCTGAAATGCCGAAGGGCTCCGATACCGACGGCATTACATATATATCGCTAAGGTCAAATAGCCTTTCTACCTCAGCCGGAGGTAGAAAGCCAGTAAAGCTAAAACGAGCTCCTAATCGCAGTTGAGCTACACGGCGAATAACACTGCGCAGCAAGTCCCCCGTCCCAGCCATGACAAAATGAGCTTCTGGAACATATTGGGCAACCTTGGCTGCTGCTTCTACGAAATACTCAGGTCCTTTTTGATAGGTTACTCGTCCTAAGAAGGTTACAATTTTGCGGTGGGAGGGAGGGCGCTGGATAGGATGACGGTCTTTAGGTAGAACTGCATTATGAATCGCCCATACTTTCTCAGGGGGTATGCCGTACTTCTCAACTATCAGGCTACGGGTGTAAAAACTGACTGCAATCACTAAATCTGCCCCTTCCATGCCCATCTTCTCAATCGCCCTAATCTCAGGGTTAGGATTATCTCCGGAGCGGTCATACTCGGTGGCATGGACATGGACTACGAGCGGCTTTCCAGTTTTGCTTTTCAGCCACAGTCCCCCTAAGTAGGTCAGCCAGTCATGGGCATGAATGATGTCAAAATCCTCCCTTTCAGCCAAGTGGCTGACGGCATAGGCATAGCGATAAACTTCGCTGAGAAGGTCAGGACCATATTTGCCAGAAAATTCAAGTCGTAGGCTGCCTTCAGTAGTGAGGGTGATGGGCTCTGGCACAGCCTCAAAGCGAAGCTCCGAAAGAGAAATCTGCTCAAGGTAGGGTCCTAAGGCGGTTTTCACGCCGTAGAAGGTTACCTCATGCCAGAAGGGGGGAAGGGAAATGCTATGAGTGAAGGGAATTTCTATTTCATTGGCGCCGAGGAGTCGGTATCCATCTGGCGGTTCCTCCCCTGTACGAAGCGGCATAACGAACACAACTTTCACCCCATGGTGAGAAAGCCCTTTTACCAGACCGTAGCAAGCAATAGCTAAGCCCCCTGCGATGCGCGGAGGAAATTCCCAGCCAAGCATTAGCACTTTCATAGGAGCTTGAGGTGGAAAGCAATTCGCAAAATCTCAGCTACACTCCAGGCCTGAGCGGGTGCTCCACAAGGGTCGTGAGGAGCATCCCCTTCATAGATTTCAGCTAAGCTGCCCCAACCGTAGGTATAGAGAGCCTCTTCTAACCCATATAGGAGCTTTTGAAGAAATGGACGGGCGCTTTCTCCCCATATAGCCATTTTCGCATCCGCATAACTGCCTAAAAGCCAGAGCCATACGGTGCCATTGTGGTAGGCATGATCCCGCTGCGCCTGATTGCCTCTATACTTCCCATGATAGGCAGGATCAGCGGGAGAAAGGGTGCGCAAGCCGCGCGAGGTCAATAAATGCCTTTCTACGGTATCTACGATAAGTTCAGCGATTTTTTCACTGATGGGTCTATAAGGAAGAGAAGCTGCG
>JANXDD010000148.1 GCA_025059915.1 Bacteroidia bacterium
TCCAACCTTTCCACGAGCACGAGTCTCTTTAGCCAGACGGGAAGCCTGCTGCTGCCGCAGATACTCCTCGTGCTTAGGATGATTACAGTTTGCCCGAGGGTCGCGAAAGAGGCTACACCCCCACAGAAAAAGGAGTACCCCCATTCCGAACTTAGTTGTTCTCATCTTCTTCTGGCTTAGGGCCTTCTATCATTTGAAAGTTTCCTTGATCTGCGAGGTAGGAGCGAATTTTTTCTATTTTCCCTGGCAGCTCTGGCGGACAATCAGTTCGGCAGGTGATTTGCTTAGACTGGCTGCCCATCTTGTAGCTTAAGATCAGCGACGGTAAATCCGTAACATGTGGGTCATCATACACCTCCTTGTAAGCCTCAAACTTTGCTTCTTTGAGAAGCTGGCGGATTTCCATTTGCTCTTTCTCCGAGAGCTGGCGTTTATAGAGTCCTATTCGCTCTACGAACCGCTCTCCTCTATATTGCACTGTACCATCTGGCAAAAGCTCCACTTTATCTATGGGGCAGCGTCCATAACATCCCGTACGAACTACGGCAACATAAAGAGTATCTCTCTGAGGAGAAGCAGAAGCCCGGGCGGAGCTCTTTTTCTCCTCCCTACACTGGCGGATAGAGAGGGAGAGAAGAAGCCCCCCACTCACCAGCAAGCGAAGCATTAGGCTAAGGTAGGTAAAAAAGAAAAAACGACAGAAACTGCGCTTGACTCCCGAGTTTTTGTTATGTAGGGCATGCGGTATGGTATTGCGCTTGGGGTCATGATGGCCTTTGCCCAGAATACGCTGACTCTCAGCGGGTATGTGCGAGATGCGGCGAGTCGGGAACCCCTGGCGGGGGCAAAGGTGCTGGTCCCCGAGCGCAATGTGGGCGTAGTAACTAATCCGTATGGATACTATGCTCTCCGGCTACCAGCAGGGCGCTATACTATTGTGGCTCAATTCATAGGCTACAAGAGCGAAACGCTCGCTGTCTCTCTAAAAGCAGACCTACGGCATGACTTTGCTCTCCAAGAGGAGGGGGTAGAGCTCCGAAGTGTAGAGATTGTAGAGACGTATGAGCAGCGGCGCTTTGAATCTGCTGCCATTAGCGAGAATCGCATTGACGTGCAGCGGCTGAAAAAACTCCCTGCTTTTTTTGGAGAAGTGGATATTCTGAGGTCGCTTGCTTTCCTTCCTGGCGTAGCTACGGCTGGGGATGGGAGCGGCTCTTTTTTCGTGCGGGGAGGGTCTTTTGACCAAAACCTTATTCTTTTGGATGAGGCGGTGGTATATAATCCTGGACACATTGGGGGTATTTTCGCGGCATTTAATTCAGATGCCCTTCAAGAAGCGAAGATATACAAAGGCTATATGCCCCCAGAATACGGGGGGCGGCTTTCTTCGGTTCTGGATGTGCGCCTCAGAGAAGGCAACTCCCCTAAATGGACCGCAGCAGGTGGGATCGGAGTCATCTCCTCGCGCCTGAATATAGAGGGTCCTCTCCTCAAAGATAGAGCAGGTCTGCTCCTTACAGCCCGACGCAGTTACGCTGACTTATTTCTTTTACTGGCTCGGGATCCGGAGCTGCAGCGCACCGCCCTTTACTTTTATGACCTCACAGCTAAACTCAACTACACCCTTAGTGATAAGCATCGCCTCTACCTCTCTGGATACTTTGGACGAGATGTTTTCCGAAACACTTTCTTAGACTTCAACTGGGGAAATGCCACTACCACCCTTCGATGGAACTTTATTCCCTCCCCCCATCTTTTCATCAACACGCTTGTATTTTATAGCAAATATGACTACGCCTTTCTGGTGGAATCTGGACGAAATCAAGCCCGCTTCAGTTCAGGGATAGAGGATATAGGCTGGCGGAGTGATGCAGACTATTATCTCTCTGAGCAGCTAAAACTCCGATTTGGGGCAAGCTTAGTTCGGCATACTTTCCTTCCCGGACAGCTCCGACCTACCAGCGACACCTCTAATGTACGACCCTTTAGCGTGCCAAGCTTGCGAGGGGTGGAAGCGGCAGCCTACCTGCAGACGGGGTACAAGTTTGGTATGCGCTGGCTGGTAGAAGGAGGAATACGATGGGCGGGGTTCGGGCTATTAGGACCAGCGACGCTTTACTCGTTCTCTCCTGAGCGGGTGGTGCAGGATACCCTCTCCTACGGAATGGGACGGCTGATTGATGCTTGGGGAGGTATAGAGCCCCGTATAAGCGTGCGCTATGCCCTCTCTGAAAAATGGGCTCTCAAAGGCGCCGGCGGACGCGTCCAGCAGTTTCTTCATGTGGCAACCCTTTCCCCCGTAGGCTTACCTACAGATATTTGGTGGCCCACAACCCTAAACGTGCGCCGCCAAGACGGCTACCAACTCGCCCTCTCTCTTCAAGGAACCCCCCAGTGGAAACATCACACATTGGACGTCTCTTGGGAAATTTTCTACCGATGGATGCAAAACATTGTAGATTTTCGTTCAGGCGCAGATATCTTTCTCAACCCTCAACTAGAGCGAGAGCTAATCCAAGGGCGGGGATGGGCTTACGGCAGCGAATGGATGATCCAAAAGCTTACGGGAAAGCTAACCGGCTGGCTATCTTACACCTACAGCCGCAGTTTTCGGTACATTCCAGAAATTACTCCCAAGCCATTTCCTAACTACATAGACCGTCCGCATCAGGCTACAATGGTACTGCAGTACTCCCTTACCCCCCGTTGGGAACTTGGCATTACAGGGATTTATGCGACAGGACGCCCTATCACCCTGCCCGTGGCCAAATATATCTACGACGGACAAGTGATCGGGGTGTATAACGAACGAAACAATCGCCGGATGCCCGACTACCATCGGGTAGATGTATCCCTTACCTGGACTGCTGCAAAGCGGGAAGGAAAGCGGTGGATTTCCAGCTGGAACTTTTCGCTGTATAATGTGTATGGCAGGCGAAACATGTGGGCGCTGCGCTTACGCCAGGATGAAAACAATCCGAATGTCCAACGGGCATATAATCTCTACCTTTTCCGTTGGGTGCCGGCTGTGACGTATAACTTTCGGTTCTAAGGAGAAAGGCTTTAGTGATTTCGCCCTGCTGGAAGTGGTCTGTGAGGAGTTGAAAAGCTTGGAGGTGGGCGGCGGCAGCGCCTTCGGCGCT
>JANXDD010000149.1 GCA_025059915.1 Bacteroidia bacterium
CGGAGGCAGCCACCGCAGGTGGCTGCCGCCGCCCCCAGATTAGAAGGCTTCTAACCCGTGCCTTTCTTTGCAAGCCACAGCCGCCGCAAACCTCGCTATAACTCGTCTCAAGCTCTCCTGTAAGGAGGGAGAGAGCGCAAAAAGAAGAGAAGGCGGTGGCATCTTCTCCAAAGGCTGGCGTTGCAGAACTGACTGAATAAAAAGAGGCATCGGAAAAATAGTGGCCTCGTAGTCCCATGCTTTTTGTTCGGCAGGATGAGTCTCCCAGCGGCGAAGGAGCTGCTCTAAGCGCCTTCGCCGAACCGGGGCAGAGGCTTCAGTGAGCCCTCGGAGGGCTCGCAAAACAGGTTGCCACCAGCTACATCGCCGAAAGGTAGGCTCCGCCCAAGTTTTGCGGAGCTTTCTGTACCAATGAAGGGTCCAAAGGCGATCTCCCGAACGGTAGGCTTCATACCACCGCAGAAAGACCCATCTAAGATAGGGCGGGTCTTGTCGTACTTCTTGAATCAGCCATGGCTCTACTCGCAGGCGCCATTCAATCGCTTCGCGCTCTCGCTCAGGCCTGAGCAGAAGCAAAAGATAGACAGCTGCAGCTAAAGCCGCTCGAGAGCCAAGTTTCTCTCGGGGAGTAAAAATGTACGGCTGAAGGACTTCCTTGTGCGCTTCCCATGCCTCCCAGGCTCCATTCCAATCAGCCTTACGAATGAGGTATAGGATTCGGAGCGAGAGCACCATAGAGTGTGCCCGAGAGAAAAGCGTCTCCTGGGGCCAAAATCCTCTTTGCCATCCTTTCATCCAGCCTTCATACCATGACTCAAAAAAGGGCATTCCAGCAGAGGTATGGAGGAGAAAGCTCCCAATATTCAAGTAGGTCATCGCCATCGCATGCTGAGTATAAGGATAGGGAAAGATATCCTTCTTTTTTAATAGCACCTCTAAGGCAGCGGTAAGCCCACGCAAGGCTCTTTCTGTATCCATCTCCTCACATGCAGGATATAGCTCTGAAAAGTGCATGAGATATGCTGCCCATGCATCGTGAGAAGGTAAGGGCGGCAGACGAAGTCCCTTTTTGGGGCGAGAGCATAGATGCCGCTCAGCTGCTTCTACTTTGTACAAAACCGCTTTGTACCTCTGAAGAATCAGCCCTATGAGCTGATCACCCCAGTCTTTCAGGGTCTGCCCCTGCGTGAGGTGATGGAAGTCCCTTTCATGTATCTCTAAAAGGGAGAATCCCCATAGGGCTGCCTCTAGCCAGCCTATGGACACAGCCTCCGACAGGGCTTGATACCAGAGGATTTCGGCACTCTGGGAGAGGCCCCGGCGCCAGAGGAGGGTACTCAGCCAGAGCCGATGCCAGATACGTACCTCCTTCTTCCAGGCGCCTTCTCCACACAGAGGGAGAACCTCCTCTAAGACTTGCCATAAATGTTTTTTCTGGGCCCGAATAGCTTCATCCGTAGTGCCAGGAAACGCTTTTCGGTAAGCTTGGTAGAGCCGCTTTTCGTCATACTGCTTCATTTGACGCAGATACCTCAAAAGCCACCCCGCTCGGGTGCGACCCAATCGTCCCTTTACCTGCTTGAGCTCTCCTTGAGTCAAGCTCTGGATAGTTTCCCACAGCGCTGTAGCAGGTAGAACGAGGTCTTTCATACCGACCGTCATAAATTTACTCAGCTCACGCTAAACCACCTTAAGCTGCTCTAATGCAAAGGCTTAAGTATCCTTCTTTCCTCTATGCCATCTCACGATTAGCCAAATTCGTTGCATGAACTCGGTAATCATACCTATTACCTTTGTCGCTGTCATGCTGCAAGCTCAGCGACCATCTTCTTCGGTTTTATCTTGCTGGCTGAAGGTTATCCCTGCTTCTCAAGGGAGGAAGCAGCTCAGATTCCTTCTGAGAAGGAGGCCTGAGCTTTGCCTTTTTGCATTCCTGACTATAGGAGGATTAGGAGGTACAGGCTGTCAGCCTCCTTATCAGACGGTGTATGTACGCGACTGGCGACCGTACGAAATAGAGGTACCTTCTAAGATTCGAAAGGTAGCCATCGTGAATCGCAGCGCAATCCCTGAAGCAGAGCGGAAGCGTATCATGGATGAGTATAAGAAGCGAGGTGTAGCTCAAGGGGCACTTCAGGGGGCTCTAACGGGAGGTTTGACAGGTGTGGCTTATGGTGCAACCACGGGTGCAGTAGGTGGGCTTTTGGACGAGAAATGGTTGGAGCGTGCGCCCCAGAATGCTATCCAACATCTCCACCTCCGACTGAAAGAATGTGAAAGATATGAACCTCTCATGGCAGGACAGGAGCTCAAATGGATGGGCAGTTCAGACGGATCTCTCCCTCCGCCTTTGCCGATGGATAGCATCCAACTCATCCTTAAGCGAGTCCCTGAAGCTCATGCAATCATAGCGCTGGAAACTCTCCTGCCAGGAGGCTCTCCCCAAAAGCCTGAAATACTGGCAGGCTTCCGCATGTATGACGCTAAAACGGGTAAAGTCATAGATGAAGTTACCCTTACTACAGGTAAAAGTTCCACCTATTATCAGGGTCAGATGACGGAAGCCTATGTAGAAGCAGTAGAAGGTTATGTACATCGGATTTGTGCGTGTTTTGCTTACGGGCCTGGGCGCCCCCTTCTCATCTACGTCAAAGGCTCTCCTAACCTCCAACAGGCTAAGGCAGCAGTCATCGGGCGCCGATGGACAGAAGCGATCGCTCTGTGGGAAAAAGATGCCAATGCAGGCAAAGGCAAGGCGGCTAAACGAGCTGCTTACAACCTTGCCCTCCTTTATGATGCGATGTGTGAGATAGAAAAAGCAGATGAGTGGTACAGCCGAGCGGTGAGTATGGGCCTCGGTAAAGCAGAGTATGAAGAGTGGGGTCGCACACGCCGCACGCTTTGCCAAAAGCTGAATAGCCAGATTCCAAAAGAAAAGCGCAGCCTATGAGATACGCCTGGTCAGTGGGAATTCTTACAATCCTAACCTTTGGGGGAGGATGTTCCTCTTCGGATAAGTCTGCTCAGACGGAAGGTAAAAGTTCAGTCGCCGAAGTCAAGACTTCCACAGGCGGTCCGATGTACTTCAAAACAGGGCTCTGGCGCATTCGTATGCG
>JANXDD010000014.1 GCA_025059915.1 Bacteroidia bacterium
CAAAAGTAGGACGTAAACAAAAGCCAAAACCAGTCCTAATCCAATCTGCCAAGCCACTCCGCCGCGTCGTTTCCGCGAGGCAGAAGCAAAGCCCAGAGCCGTAAGTCCCACTGACGCTAAGGGAATAGCCATTCGTTCGTTGATTTCCATCTGGAGAAGGTTAGCTATCTCGCCGCCTACATATTTCTGCCGTTTATACTCTGCCCATAGCTCGGGAAAGGACATCGTGCGGGTGTAAAGTTCTGAGCGGATAATGTCATCAGGGGTGAGGGGAAGAGCGGTATCCAGTTGGGTAATATAGCGAGGCACTTCCCCTTGCTTGAAGTGCCATATACGATTGAAGCGCCAGCGCTTCTTCTCAGGTATCCACTGAACCTCTTCCGCTGCGAATCTTTCCTCAATGCGACCGTCGCTTACTCTCTCTATGTGGGCATCAAAGCCTATGTGGTCAAATTTGTCAAAGGCCCGAACGAAAAAGTAGCCCTCCTTAGTCAGCTTTACATGGACCTGTCGCTGGTCAAAATACACTCTACTTTTGATGTACTTGTACTCAAACTCCTCTATACGGCGCACATTTCTTGGTGTAACGAAAAGTTGGAGGGAGAAACTTACAAGGGTGAGGATGCTTGCACTTGCCAGATAGGGTCGCAGGAGTCGCCAAAAGCTGATGCCGCCAGCCAGTAGGGCTACTATTTCGGTTCTCTGAGCCAGTCGGGCTGTGAAAAAAAGTACAGAGAGGAATACCATCAATGGGGTGAGGAGATTGGCGTAGAAAGGAATGAAGTTCTGATAGTAGCGCCACAGAGCTTCCCAGGGCACTTGCCGTTCCACGAAGTCGTCTATTTTCTCTGCCACATCAATGGCGACGAGGACAATCACAAGAAGTATCAAACTTCCGAGAAAGCTTGTGAAGAAGTAGCTAAGAATGTAGCGGTCTAATCGTCTCATGGAAGGTGGAGCGAAGGTATGAGCTTGAGGAAAAAAGGGAAGTAGGTAGTAAGCCGGGTTCTGTGTCTACGCCTGCATTTCTCTGAGCGGCTTACCCGCCGGCTGTGGGAGCGGTCATCGCCGGCTACTTAGCCTTGCGTCAGCTGGGGGTTGTCCGAGGGGACGCTTTTACCGTCCCTTTTCACCCTTACCCTAACGGGCGGTATGTTTTCTGTGACCCTATCCGTCTGCATCCCTTGCGAGATGCAGCCCTTCCTTGCGGAAGGCAGCTTGCTCCCAGACGCCCGGACTTTCCTCCGAAGGATAGCCCTTCGGCGCAGGCGCCCCTACTTCCCTCTGCAAATATAATCATCTCAGAAGAAACGCGCCACTCTTACTTCTTCTCCGCGAAATCTAACCCCAGAATTCGGAACTCAGCTCGTCGGTTTGCCTGTTCATCCGCGTCGGAAAGCTCGGGGTAGATGAGAGGCTGAGATTCACCATACCCAATCGCTGTTAGGCGACGCGGATCAATGCCTTTTTGCTTTAGATACTCCACGACAGACTTAGCTCGGTTATTTGAGAGACGGATGTTATATTGCTCACTGCCATTGGTATCTGTGTGTGCGCCAATCAGAATGCGAAGCGAGGGGTTATTTTGCAGAAGGACTACCAGCTTATCCAGTTCCGTAGCAGCGTCTGGACGAATATCATATTTGTCAAAGTCAAAGTAGATATTTTGCAAGACTATCGGCCGTGCAATTTCTATGCGGTCCAAGTAAATATCTATATCCGCTTCCAAGTCCATAGATTTGGAAGCATCTCGGGTGGAGACAGCTACTTCGTTGGCGAGATATTCTGGAGCGTTTCCAATGAGGCGATAATCTTTGCCAGGTTGCAGGGTGAAGCGGTAACGAGCACTTTGGTCGGTATTTTGGGTATCCAGGGGGATGAGCTTGCCTTCCTTCACTTCATAAAGGGTAACTGTGGCAAAAGGGATGGGCAGCTTTGTAGAGCCATCTCGCACTGTACCGTGGACAGCCAGTTCTATTTGAACGACGGGGATACGCTTGACGTAGTAAATGTCATCCCGACCGCGACCGCCTGGACGGTTAGAGGCTAAAAAGCCCATGCTGTCTTGTTTGACCCAGAAAAGGGAGAAATCGTCATAAGAAGAGTTAATAGGAGAGCCGAGATTCTTAGGCTGCTGCCAGGATGCCAATCGCCCCTCTGCCTTGAAGATATCATAGCCCCCTAAACCAGGATGCCCATCCGAAGCAAAGTATAACGATTTTCCATCTCGCCCTACATGCGGATAAATCTCATTGAAAGGAGTATTGATGATTTTGCCAGCGTGCACTGGGGCGCTCCACTCTTTTCCTACTTTTTGGGCATACCAGATGTCTGTACCACCTAATCCGCCGTCTCTATCGGAGATGAAGTACATGATATTGCCATCAGGTGTAAGGGTAGGCTGGGCATCATAGGTGGGGACGAGTTTTTTCTTACCTCTGGAGTTGACTACGACTTCTCGTTTTCCTGCGAGGGCTTCTATTTTCTCAAAGGGTCCCCATTCCTTTTTCTGGGGATCAAAGGTGCTTTGGTAGATGGAGCAGCCCCAATACTTGCGATATTTCCCCTGCCCGCAGATGGTATAGTACATTGTAAGCCCATCGGGGGCGATTACGGCGCCACCGTCGTTAGCAGCCGTATTGACTTTTTTCCCAAGATTTTGGACTTTGCCGACGACTTTACCGAGGGGAAAAGTGTCTGTTTTCAACTGGATGACCCACAAATCAGAATAGGTAGGCTCGCCATATTCGGGAAAGCGAGCGGTGCTTTGCCCTCCTGTACGGTGGCTGGTGAAAATCAGGAAAGAGTCGCTTTTGACTACAAAAAGGGTGGGGGCGTACTCGCTGGCTTGAGTATTTACGGCAGTAAGGGCGCGCAGCTCATAAGCAGGCTTCTCTGCCAAGAGCCGCTCCGCTAAAGAGCAGCCTTCCAGTTCTATTTCTGCTTGCTTGCGGAGAATGTCCTGCGCTTTGTGTCGGCGCAGAAACTCTTGAAGAGACTGCTTTGCTTCTGTGTACCGTCCCAGCTTTTTCTGGGCGATGCCTAAGTCTAAGTATATCGTATCGTTAGCGTCAGCGTTGATAGATAGAGCTTTCTGATAGGCTTCTACGGCTTTTTCGGTTTCGTTAGTGTACCAGTAGCAGCGAGCTAGGCGGTAAGCAGCATATTGATTGAGCTGGTCTAAGGCCAGAGCTTCTTTGTAGAGCTCAGCGGCTTTCTCCGGGTTGCGGTAGGAATAGTACTCTTTGTCAGCTTGAGCGATGAGCTTCCGAACTTTATTTGACTGAGCAAAGAGAATCGCCGCCCCGGCGTACAGCAAAAGCGCGTACCATCGCATGCCGCGACAAATATAGTCAAAAAGCCCAGACCTTCATGTATTCGTTACCTTTGCTGTATGTGGACAACGGCGCGAATACGCCAGGTGTTTTTGGACTTTTTCAAAGAGAAAGGGCACTTGATAGTGCCTTCTGCACCGCTCGTGAATAAAAACGACCCTACGCTCTTTTTCGTCAATGCTGGAATGAATCCCTTTAAGGATGTATTCATGGGCTTCAAGGAGCCTCCAGCTCCTCGGGTAGCCGATACTCAAAAGTGCCTGCGCGTATCAGGAAAGCATAATGACTTGGAGGAGGTGGGGCACGATACCTATCATCACACTTTCTTTGAGATGCTGGGCAACTGGTCTTTTGGGGATTACTTCAAGGCAGAAGCGATTGAGTGGGCTTGGGAGCTGCTTACGCAGGTTTATCAGATACCGGCAGAGCGTCTGTACATAACTATCTTCGGGGGGGATGAAGAGTGGGGGCTACCTCGCGATGAAGAGGCCTATAGAATATGGCTCAAATACGTCCCTCCCGAACGAATACGCTTTTTTGGACGCAAAGATAACTTCTGGGAAATGGGGGATACGGGCCCCTGCGGTCCTTGCACGGAGATTCACATAGACCTGCGACCTGAGCCGGAGGGTTCAGCCGCTTCCCTCATCAATACTGGCAATCCGCTGGTCATAGAGATATGGAACCTTGTTTTCATCCAGTACAATCGGCGCAGCGATGGAAGTTTAGAACCCCTTCCCATGAAAAGTGTAGATACAGGAATGGGGTTGGAGCGGCTGGCGATGGTTCTGCAAGGGAAGACTTCTACTTATGATATAGATATCTTTCATGCGCTTCGCTCTGCCGTAGAGGCCCATACAAAGCGTCATTATGGGAAGGATCACCTTACGGATGTGGCTATTCGGGTGGTGTGCGATCATATTCGGGCGCTGGGTTTTGCGATTGCTGATGGACAGGTCCCCAGTAATGTCGGCGCAGGGTATGTATTGCGGCGGCTTCTTCGTCGTGCCGTGCGATACGGGTATCAATTTTTGGGGCAGCATGAGCCTTTTCTCTATACTCTAATACCACTCCTTGCGGACCTGTATGCAGACATTTTTCCTGAGCTCAAGGCGCAAGTGGAGACAGTTCAGCGCATTATCGCAGGGGAAGAAGAGAGCTTTCTGAGAACCTTAGGACGGGGGATGGCTCGGTTAGAGAGCTTCCTTTCTCAACATAAGGGGACGATAATTCCAGGGGAGGTGGCTTTTGAGCTTTATGATACTTATGGGTTTCCCTTAGACCTTACGCAGCTTATTGCGCGGGAGCGGGGGCTTAGTGTGGATGTGGAAGGGTATGAGCGGGCGCTGGCGGCACAGAAAGCCCGCAGTCGGCAAGCCACCCATCGCAGCGTAGGAGACTGGCTGGAAATAGAAGAGGGGGCTCATTCGTACTTCGTTGGGTACGATGCCTATGAGGCGCGAGTCCGTATCATCCGAATGCGCCAAGTGGAAGATGCTAAAGGGCGGCATTATCATGTCGTGTTAGACAAAACGCCTTTCTATCCTGAGGGGGGGGGGCAAGTGAGCGACACAGGTTACCTCCGACAGGATAAGGAGCGGATAGATGTCCTCCATGTTTATCGGGAGCAGGATAGTATCATTCATGTTTTGTCAGCCTTGCCTGAAAATCCAGAGGGGGAATGGTATGCGGCGATAGACATTAGCCGTCGGATGGCGACATCACAGCATCATACAGCTACGCACCTTCTTCATGCAGCCCTGCGGGAGGTTTTAGGGGCGCATGTGCGTCAGAGCGGGTCTCTGGTGGCGCCGGACCGCTTGCGCTTTGACTTTACACATCCGCAGCGTCTTACGCCAGAGGAGCTAAGTCTGATTGAGCGCATTGTAAATGACAAAATAGAAGCTGCCCTCCCTCGTCGGGAATACCGCGACCTTCCATATGAAGCTGCTATTGCCAAAGGCGCGCTTGCTTTCTTCGGCGAGAAGTATGGCGAAAAGGTGCGTATGATTGAGTTCGGAGGAAAGTTCTCTCGGGAGCTGTGTGGGGGGACGCATGTGGCAAATACGCTGGAGCTTCGGTACTTCAAAATCCTGAATGAATCTGCCAGTGCAGCAGGAGTGCGGCGAATTGAGGCTATCACGGGAAATGCTTATTTCAGATGGGTTCAGAGTCGGTTGGAGGAGCAAGAGCGGCTTCGGCATATGCTCAAAAATCCTCCTCATCTTTCGGCAGCCGTGGAGAAGCTCTTAGCGGAGAAGGCAGAGCTGGAGAGCCGAGAGAAAGTATGGCTTCGCTTATATGCGCAACTGCTTTTACAGCAGTGGTCGGAGCGGGAGACCTATTTGGAGGAGGTGAAGCTCCCAGAAGGAGTGGCTCTGCGCGAGCTTCTTCAAGTGCTTCAGCAGCTGCGGCCCATGGCTACTTTCATTCTATTGGCTGCGGAGCAGGGTGGATTTGCTGTAGGAGTGGCTGCCCCACATGAGGCTAATGTGCTCCTTGGTCGGATATGCGACTCTTTAGGGGGGCGCGGCGGAGGACAAGCTAAGCTTGCCGTAGGAAAGCTCCCCTCCCTGACGGAACCGCTTTCCCGAATCGCTGCCTTGGTCTTTTCCCCCACCCAGTCCCTTTCGTGAAATAAGCCTTGGGACAAAGGGGAAAAGTAGGCTATCAGCTGTGGGGCCTTAGGGCTTTTTCCTGAAGTAGGTCAGAAGAGGTGAAAGGCTCCAGCTCAGGCGGTAGCTTTCCTTCTAAAACCCACTGCACCACCCCTTCCCCAATCAAAGGAAGAAGAAGGATGCCGTTTCGGTACAGCCCATTGACATAGTATAGGGGGGCCGTAGGGTCTTTATGCAAGATAGGCTGACGAGAAGCAGTCGCCGGACGAAAGCCCGTCCAAAACCGAAGAATGCGCCGCTCATATAAATCAGGAAACGCATAGTAAGCCCTGCGCAGAATGTCTAATAATCCCCCCAAAGTAAGCGAGGGATCAGTGCCCTTTTCCTCTACTGTGCCCCCTAAGATAATGTAGCCTCGCTTGGGAATAGCATATCCATATCCTGCCAGGCGATTGAAGTAACGCACTGGCGCAGGAAGCCAGCTGGGATCAAGGTTTTCTACAGCCACCATTTGGCCCCGAACCGGATAGACCCTGAAAGGAAGCTCCAGGCCTTCCAGCGGCACCCCTGTGCAAACGAAAACCTGCTCTGCTTCATAAATTCCCTTGGGAGTGTGAAGGTGAAAGGAGGAGCCGACTTTCTCCACGGCTTTGACGGGGGTGTGGGAGAGAATGGTGCCTCCTGCTTTATGGATTGCTTCTACTAACCGGTCTCGGAGAAGCTCTGGAATGAGATGTCCTTCATGGGCGGCATAGCTACCGCCCGGGATGCGTGGTGAAAGATGAGGGAGCCGTTTGCGAAGCGCTGCTCCATCTAACCACTCTACGGCAAGTCCTTGAGCCCTCTCAAACTCTACTCGTCTTTGGACATACGGCACATCCTCTGGCAGTAGGGCTATCTCATAAGTGCCTGATTCTACGAAGCCAATATCCCCCAGCTCAGATGCCCATTTAGGGTAGCGGTGGAGGCTTGCTACCATCGCTCGGAGGAGAGGAAGCTCTTCATATTCTGCCTCATAAGCTGGAGAGAGCATACCACCAGAAGCCGTCATTGCCCCCCCTCCAGGTGTTTGAGCCTCAAGGAGAAGCGGTTTTTTTCCTCTCAGTGCCAGCTGCCATGCAATGCCCAGCCCCGCCGCTCCCCCCCCTACTATCACAAATTCAGCCCCCCTGACGAGCATAAACGAGCTCTATTTGATCCCCCTCTAAGATAATCGTCTCTCGCCATTGAGAGCGGGGGATGACGCGGCGATTAATAGCTACTGCTATTCCTACTTGCTGCGGGTCTATCTGAAGCTGCTTCAAGAGCGATTCTATGTCTGTGCCCGGGGCTAATGAAACCGATTCACCGTTGAGCTGGACGCGCATACGAAGAGAGAAACATTTTAGCAGTCTCTTGAATAATCTCTTCTAAGGGGGTGTAGCGAAACTCTGAATAGGTGCGGGTGATTTTACTACCGTCGTAAAGGAAGTCCGAACTGGAAGTTCGTGCTGTCTCACGAGTAACTGCTGCAGGCAGCCCTAACCATCGTCCGAGGTACTCCATCGCCCAGCCCACGCCCACAGCAATGGATTTCGGGAGGGGAATGCGAGGAGGAGCTTTGCCCAAAGCCCGAGCTATCTCAGCGAAAAGTCGTTTGTATTTCCAATTCTCTGCCACTAAGATGTAGCGCTCTCCCCACCCTTGAGGATGCTTTTCCAGCCCCAGAAAAATGGCTTTTACCACATCCCCTACACCTACAAACCCATTACTGCCCAGCGGATACGCCAGAAGTCCCCGATGCACCATGCGGAAGAAAGCTGGGGAGCCCTTACGCCAATCAATATAAGGTCCCAAAATGATACCCGGGTTAAAAATCAGGATAGACAACCCCTCTTCACCACCGCGCCAAACCTCTTTCTCAGCGAGGTACTTAGTGTATCCGTAGAAGGTATTGTAGGGGGAGCTTTGCCAGAGAGTTTCTTCGGTAATCATTCCTTGAGGGGAGGCCGGGCGTCCTAAAGCAGCTATAGAACTCAAATACACAAACCGAGACACCCCTGCTTCCAAAGCAGCATTTACAAGGTGGCGCGTACCTTCTACATTTACTTTGTGCATCCAGGCGCGGCTGCGAGGGGAGAAACTTATCACTGCAGCAAGGTGGATGAGTGCCTCTGCGCCTTTACAGTATTCTATCAAGGGATGAGGCTCAGAAAGGGTGCCTTGAATAAGCTCTACTTTGTCTTTGTAGGGGATAAGGACGGGGTGCTCGGGATTGCGCACCAGAAGCCGCAGTGGAGCCGGTCTTCCACGCCGCTCCCACTCTTGCAGAAACGTATAGCCTACGAAGCCAGTTGCGCCTGTTACAAGCCACATAGGAGGGGTAGCTTAGGAAAAAGCTTGAAGTTGGGTCTCATCTTGAATCAAAACTTCTCGGGGTTTGCTGCCACGAGCGGGACCGACGATACCTGCGCGCTCCAGCTGATCCATGAGCCGCCCCGCCCGATTGAAGCCTATGCCTAACTTTCGCTGTAAAAGAGAAGTAGAGCCGTACTGATGCCGCACCACCAGAAGAGCCGCCTCGTAAAATAACGGGTCTCGCTCGCCCATCTCCTCCGCAGGCTCCTCCTCTTTGTCTTTAGTCGGAGGCTCGGGGAGGATATAAGGAACGGCGGGGGGCTGCTGCTGAATATACCGAACAACGGATTCTATCTCACCTGTGCTGACATAGCCGCTCTGCAGGCGAATCATCTCCGTTCCCATAGCGAAAAGCATATCTCCCCGTCCTATAAGCCGCTCAGCTCCATCCTCATCCAAAATCACCCGGGAATCCACCTTAGACACTACTCGGAAAGAAATCCGTACGGGAAAGTTTGCCTTGATGAGCCCAGTGATAACGTTGACCGAGGGGCGCTGGGTAGCAATAATTAGGTGTATGCCGACGGCACGAGCCAGCTGGGCTAAACGACATATAGGCCCCTCCACCTCTTTGCCGGCTGTCATCATAAGGTCTGCCAGCTCATCAATAATCAGAACGATATAGGGCAGAGGACGATGACCCTCCAGCTCTGGATTTTCTCGGCAGCGCCGGTTGTATTCAATGATGTTGCGCACCCTCAGCTCCTTGAGAAGCTCATAGCGCAGCTCCATCTCTTGGACGAGGCTTTGAAGGACAGGAAGGGCATACCGCACATCCGTGATAATCCGCTCTGGAATCCCTGGCACCTGCGCCAGATAATGATCTTCTAACCCTTGGTACAGGCTCATTTCTACCTTTTTAGGGTCAATGAGGATGAGGCGCACCTCCTCTGGAGTGCGTTTGTAGAGGAGGGATAAGATCATGCAGTTGAGAGCGACTGATTTGCCCTGTCCTGTGGCTCCAGCAATGAGGAGGTGAGGCATTTGAGCTAAATCCCGCACAAACGCCTCCCCCGTGATCGTTTTTCCGAGAGCCAGGGGTAGCTGAGCAGACGAGTTCTGATACTCTGGAGACTCCAAAAGTTCTATGAGAGGGACGGTGCGGGGACGGGCATTGGGCACCTCTATGCCGATGGTGCCCTTGCCAGGAATCGGAGCTATAATCCGTATGCCTAAGGCCGCAAGGCTAAGCGCAATATCATCCTCCAAACTTTTGATGCGGCTAATGCGTATGCCTGGCGCTGGAACGACCTCAAAAAGGGTTACAGTCGGACCTACAGTCGCTGTAATTCGGCTCAGCTCAATCCCATAATGCCGCAGGGTCCGAACAATCTGCTCTTTATGAGCCTCCAACTCCGAAGGAGAAATGGGAGACTCTGCTGCTCGCTCTGGCAGAGTGAGCAGCTCTAATGGAGGCAGCGTTGAAGGAGAAAGAGTATTCTCGGCAGAGGTAGTGGCTTTTTTCGCAGGATGGGGGGCTGCGGTGAGGATGGGGGGGCTGAGAACCTCTCCTTGCTTCTGGAATCTGGTGGAGGTCTCATGCGCTGGATAGCTTACTGGGCTGCTCTGGGGCAGAGAGACCGCTAAGGGACTTTCTGACGAGCTAATAGGTAGCGTATCTGCAAGGGATAGAGGTTTTTCTACCGAGGTTGAGTCAGAAGGATGAGAAGGAGAAACTTTTTCGCGGGGCGGAGGCTCTGAAGGGCGATAAACCTCCACCACGAGAGACGAAGAGGATTCCTCTTCTGATAAAATTTCGTCGCTTTTCCCCGTAGAACTTTCAGAGGTAGAGGAGGGCTTATACACTACTTCATACCAGAGGGAGGTGGGGTTGGGTCTTTCTTCTATCTCTCTCTCGGGGGAAGGCGGTATGTCCGCTGGGTCTGGGGGAGGGGCAGATTTTGCCGGCTGCTTCCACAGTTGGAGTCCTATGGCGCTCAAAGCTGCTCCCACTATGATAAGCCAGACGATGAGGATACCGATGCTGCCAATATAGAGTCTAAGCCATGCGGTAATAGCAGCTCCTACACTTCCGCACCAGATGAGGTCTTTAACCCATCCCATTTGGACGAGCCAACCGCCGAAAGTAGAGAGAACATACAAGGCGGCGAGGCTCCAGCCAATTACTTTTAGGCGGATGGGGCGCTGGCGAGACCATTGAAGCGCTGTGTATAAAAGCAGCAGAGGAATCAAAATCCCTGCCCATCCAAAGCCCCGATACACTAAGCGATGGGCTATTTTAGCACCGATCCAACCCGTGGGGTTATTGAGGGGTACAGCAGAGGGTGCCCCTTCTAATGCCGGCAGATCTGTCGTATAACTGGCGAAATAGGCAAGCACAGCTACCAGTAGATATAAACCGACTATCCCCACTCCAATACTGAGGACCATTCGTCGGCGGGAGAGCATTGCTGTACTTGCCATAGAAGGCGAAGATAAGATACCGCTGGCAATAGCTGCTGAATCGTGGTCTCGCTTGCTTTTGTTTTACCTTTGTGATGAGAAAAAAGCTTCCAAGTGAAAACAAAAGCTGATCGGGTCAAAGCATGCATGCTTCTATGAAGGCCGAGGTACGATTTACTCTGGCGGGGGTGCTTATAGGTCTTTTTCTGGCTGCATTGGATCAGACGGTAGTGGCGACTGCCCTTCCGAAGGTCTTAGAGGAATTAGGGGGGCAAGCGTGGTACGGGTGGGTAGGAGCGCTCTATCTTTTAGGTAGTACGATAGCGGCTCCCGTAGCGGGTCGTCTCGTGGAGATTTTTCCTCGGAGAAGTGTGCTTGTGGGGGCATTGGGGCTTTTTGGGATTGGGTCTTTGCTGTGCGGGAGTGCGATACGATTTTCCCAGCTTTTAGCATTTCGCTTCTTGCAAGGGTTAGGGGGAGGGGCGCTTTTTTCATTGGCTTTTACGACGCTGGCGTGGTTTTTTCCTCCGCGGGAGCGGAGCCGATGGGCTGGGCTTATCGGTGCTCTTTTCGGAGTGGCGGGAGCGATAGGGCCGCTTATCGGAGGTTTGCTGGCGGAGAAAGTCGGCTGGCGCTGGGCCTTCTGGGGCAATGTACCCTTTCTCCTTCTGGCGATTCTGTTTATAATCCGATACCTCCCTTTTCAAAGTGCTCCTGAACACGCCCAAATGGACGTCAAAGGATCCCTTCTTATGGCTGGGTGGACGGTACCCTTGCTTTTAGCTCTGTCCTTTCTCGGACCTAAAGGGCTGGGAGCACCGATATGGAGCATTTTCCTAATGGGAATTAGTGCATTATTCCTATGGTGGTGGGTCAAAGTGGAAAAGGCTCACCCCGCCCCTCTTTTTGATTTAGGACTTACGCAGATTGCCACTTTTCGATATGCGGCTCTTACAGGATTTTTCTTCGGGGCTGTATTTCTCACGGGGGTAACTTTTCTACCCTTATATCTACAGAGCGTTTTGGGATATTCACCTCGGCAGAGTGGT
The DNA here is from genome assembly GCA_025059915.1 of Bacteroidia bacterium. Classification (GTDB taxonomy): domain Bacteria; phylum Bacteroidota; class Bacteroidia; order SpSt-205; family SpSt-205; genus SpSt-205. Next base: position 11,803 of record JANXDD010000014.1, read on the forward strand.
CTTCTCCTTCTGGCTTTTACGGTCGGGGCGGTTTTGAGTACTGGGGCGACAGGCGCTTGGGTAAGCCGCCACGGCCGATATAAGCCAATCCTTCTACTGAGTGGAGCCATCTTGACAGTGGTTTTTGCTATCGCCTCAGCAGTCCTTCCTGTGAGAGTATCGGGCTGGCTTTTAGTAGGGAGCTTGATTTTAGTGGCGGTCGTACTGGGGCCCTTTCAAGCGCTTATCAGCGTAATAGGGCAAAACGATGTACCTCAAAATCGCATAGGCTCTGCTACAAGTGCGATTCAGTTTATGCGGCAGGTAGGCTCTACATTAGGTTTGGGGATAGTGAATGTGCTGTATCTTTTGGGCATGCGTATGCAGGGAATGGGTGCAGAGGCGCTTCTTCATGGCATGCGATGGGTGATGGGGGGAGTAACTGGCTTTAGTCTGCTAATGTGTGGGGCGATTCTTCTTTTGCCGGACAAACGGCTGCGCTCCAGCCATTCCTCTGGCTCCCGCTAACTTTGCGCCGTGCTTGCCCTCTGGCGCAAGGAAACTATGGCTCTCCTTCATTCTCTGATAGCGTACTTGACGTGGGCTATATTTTTGGTTGGGACGGGGCTTTTTCTCTGGGTGTTTTCTGGCGGTGTGATACAGACGGGGGCAGCGGAAATGGAAGCCTTTTTCAGTATAGCGCCGTGGTTTATGCTTTTTTTGGCACCGGCACTGACTATGCGCAGCTTTGCAGAAGAGTTTCGCACGGGCTCTTACGAGCTTCTGGCTACTGCGCCTCTCTCTCGGTGGGAAATAATTCTGGCTAAATACTTTGCCGTGGCAGGGGTATTAGGATTTGCGCTGGTGCCGACAGGGGTATTCTATGCTTCCATTTCATGGCTGGCACAACCGAGAGGAGCGGTGGACCATGGGGCTATTCAAGGGGCCTACATCGGGCTTTTTGCCTTAGGGCTTTCGCTGGCAGCGTTGGGATTATGGGCTTCTACGCTAACTGTCCATACCATCATTGCGTTTTTGCTGGGACTTCTTTTAGGGTTCATTTGGCTTATTGGCTTTGAGTTTGCGTCGGAGCTGCCGGTAGGGCGCTTCCTTCAAGAGCTTTTGGCCCAGCTTAGTCTCATGGAGCACTACAGAAGTCTAAGTCGGGGGGTGTTGGATAGCCGAGACATACTTTACTTTCTGTCCGTGATAGTTTTGGGACTGAGTCTGTCGCACTTCCAGCTGAGTCGTCGGCATCCATGAGAGCTTTTATCAACCTTCTTACTATTATCGCTGCGCTGATTTTGGTGTATCTACTGGGACAGCGGTACTTTTTTCGGATAGACCTTACGGAGGAGAAGCGCTATACTCTTTCAGCTGGTACGAAAGACATCCTCAATAAGCTGCCGCAGAGCGTGTATGTAACGGTGTATCTGGAGGGGGATTTTCCTTATCCGATTCTGCGCTACAAGCGGGCGGTGGAGACGATGCTGGCGGAGATGCGGGCTATCGCCCCCAAGCCCTTCAACTATACTTTCGTCAATCCTTCTAAGAATCCCGATGTAATTCGCCTCTTCAAGGAGCGGGGCATTCAGCCTATCCCCATCAATGTACGAGTGTCCCAGACAGAGACCCGCCGTCAGTACATGTACCCTATCGCCACGGTGCGTAGCGGGCAGCAAGACATCTGGGTGGACCTTATCAAAGGCCATGTGCATCCAAACGGGCAAATAGATCTCTTAGAGGCAGAACAGGAGGTGGAATACAAAATAGCTGCAGCTCTCCGTCAGATAGCTATACATGGAGATAAGCCCATTTTGGGGATTCTTTCAGGGCATGGGGAATACACGCTGGAGCAAATGCCTCAGCTGCGCGCAGAGCTGGAGAAGTTTTATCGCCTCTTACCAGTGCGAGTGAAGGAAGGGCAGTCCCTCGCTCCAGCAAAGTCCTACCTTCCTGAAAGCCTTCAGAAGCGGCTGCGCGGAGATGGCTTTGCAGCGGTGCTTATTATAGGACCAGATAGCGGCTTCACCGAGCGGGAGAAGTATGAGCTTGAGCAGTACCTTTTGAGAGGGGGGCGTCTTTTGTGGCTTTTGGATCACCATAGGATAAACTTGAGTCAGGGTTCTGCGCTGGTTTCTTTACGGGAATTGAATTTGGACGACCTTTTCTTTCGGTGGGGCTGGCGTCCCGGCTATGACCTTGTCCAGGACCTCTCCTGTGGATATATAGAGGTGGTGCGCGGATTCTATGAGGGGCCTATTTGGGGGGCAGAGAAGTGGATTTATTATCCTATTGCCTATATCTTCCCTCCCCATCCGATTACTCGGACGGTGGATGCTGTTCTCTACCGCTATGCAGGAAGCGTGGATACAATAGGGCGACCAGGGCTTAGGCATCATATTTTGGCTTTGAGCTCGCCCCTGAGCCGTTCAGTGAAAGGGACTCAGTTTATCAGCATTGACCTGACGCTGAAAAATCCCCCTAAGCCTGAGAGCTTCCGAGGCAAAGGATTTCGTCCTATGGCAGTTTTGACAGAGGGAAGATTTACATCTATTTTTGAGGATCGCGAGGCGCCTACGGATTCCTTTGCGCCTCATCCCCCGACAGCGCAATTTTTGCCAGCTTCTGGACTGCCGGGGAAAGTGCTATGGATCACCGATGGAGAGTTCGCGCTGCCTGCAGAGGTGCAAGGACGAGCAGCTGATTATGCTCCTTTGGACAATCTTACCTTTCTCCTCAATTGCATAGATTACTTGACGGGTGAAAGTACTTTGACGCAGATTCGTAGTCGCAGTGTGCAGGTTCGGCGGCTGGCTCCTGACATTCTGCGGCGACACTCTCTCCTTATTCAAGCTATCAACTTGGGGGCGCCTCTCGTTGTAATGGTAGGGTTTGGGGTAGGGCTTTACCTTTGGCGTCGTCGGACTTATAGGCGTTCGCTAATATGAGGGTGAGCTGGGCTTCTATCGGGCTTCTGGTGGTGCTTCTTTTAGCAATTGGAGTGGTCATTTGGGGAAGTCGCATAGCTGCTCGCCGAGCAGAAGAAGAAAAGCGCTTCAGCTTTCCTGACACTGGAGCCATCGTTGAGATATATCTGATAGAGAGGCATGGGGATACGATTTTTAGGCAAATAGCCCTTCATCGCACGAAAGCAGGGTGGCTTATCGGGGATACCTTAGAGGCGTTTATTCAGCCTGTGCAGACACTTCTCAAGACTCTTGCTGGGCAGATTCCTCGGGCGCCAGTCGCTCAGTCTGCCATCCGAAATGTTCTGAGCTTTCTGCGGGAGCGACGAATAGAAGTTGTTTTACGATTTCAAGATGGTCGGGAAGAGCGATTTTTTGTAGGCGGTCCCACCCCTGACCAAAGAGCGACCTATATGCTGCGTCCCGGCAGCGACCAGCCGTATGAGGTCTTTTTGCCGGGGTTTGAGGGGTATCTAACTTCTCGCTACTATCCAGATTTGGGGGCTTGGCAGGCTAATCAAATCTTCTCAGCTCGTGCTGCCGACCTGCAAGCTGTACAAATAGACTATCATGGCGAGCCAGAGAAAAGCTGGCGGCTGGAACGCTCCCAGCCCGGCGGAAACTGGCGCTTAGCATCAGGGGAGAGCCCCGATTCATTTTCCGTGGCTGAATATCTCATGGCTTTCGGAGGACCTTTTTACGCAGATGAGCTAAGCTCGGCAGATTCGCTAATAGACCTTCTCCCGCTGGCAGAAGTACAGCTTTTTACTTGGAGCGGCAAAAAATACCACTGGAGCGTGTATCCGCATCCCACTTCCTCTCTTCATTACTATGTGCGACTGTGGCATTCGCCATACTTTGTGTTTGTCATCTCGCGGCATGCCATGGATAGGCTATTGTACAGCCGTGCTCAGCTGATGAAAAAAGCAATATAAAGGGCGTTTTTCGTTAGTTTTGTCGTATGCAGTTTCGCTTTACCGAGGAGCAGGAGATGATTCGGCAAGCTGCGCGAGATTTTGCGCAGAATGAACTGCTCCCAGGGGTGAGAGAACGGGATGAAACTCAGACTTTTCCTCAGGAGATAGTTCGTAGAATGGGAGAGCTGGGGTTTCTGGGGCTTATGGTATCTCCAGAATATGGCGGGGGGGGCATGGATACGATTAGCTATGTCCTTCTTATGGAGGAGTTGTCTAAAGTAGATGCCTCTGCCAGTGTGATTGTCTCCGTTCAAAATTCGCTGGTGAATTGGGGCATAGAGACCTACGGTACGGAGGAGCAGAAGCGTAAGTATCTCCCTGCTCTTGCTCGGGGGGAAATAATAGGCTCATTTTGTCTTTCAGAGCCGGAAGCGGGCAGTGATGCCACCCAGCAGCGCACAACCGCCGTACGGAAAGGAGACTATTACATTCTCAATGGCACGAAAAATTGGATCACTAACGCTGGACGGGCTGGATTGTACATAGTAATAGCGCAGACTGACCCCACCATGGGTAGTCGGGGGATTAGTGCCTTTATTGTGGAGCGGGAATGGGAGGGGGTCATCGTAGGCAAAAAAGAGGACAAACTCGGAATCAGAGGCTCCGATACACATACAATGATATTCAACGATGTGAAGGTGCCTGTGAAGAATCGTATAGGGGAGGAGGGCTTTGGCTTTAAGTTTGCAATGAAGACGCTGGATGGGGGGCGTATCGGAATAGCCTCGCAAGCCCTCGGAATCGCTTCGGGCGCATATGAGCTGGCTCTACAGTATAGCATCCAGCGAAAAGCATTTGGGGTGCCTATCGCCAAACATCAAGCCATAGCCGCTAAGCTGGCTCGTATGGCTACTGAAATAGAAGCCGCAAGGCTCCTCTGTCTGCGAGCAGCAGAAGCCAAAGACAAAGGTAAGCCCTATAGCCTCTTAGCTTCTATGGCGAAACTTTATGCTTCTCGGACAGCCATGTGGGTAACGACCGAAGCGATACAGATTCATGGGGGATATGGCTATGTGAAAGAATATCATGTGGAGCGGCTCTTCCGCGATGCCAAGATTACAGAGATTTATGAAGGGACGAGTGAGGTTCAGCGGATTGTGATTTCGCGCGGGCTGAGCCGAGGAGAAAAAGTGCTCATGACAGCATAGGTAGTTTTAGAGAAAAGGGCGGGGGGTAGGGGTGGAGGAGGAGCGAGGGTGCCTGCTTTGTTGGGTTTTGCAGTGATGGGGATGGAGATTTTTTGGCAGTCGCCGCAGGCGGCTGCCAAAAAAAGACTAAACCGCTCTCAAAAACCTATCCGATACCGCACGGTAAAGTAAAACCGATAAGCCCATCTCTCCCATACAGGCTGAGCATCTTGCTCTGCCCGAAAGCGGCTGGCATTTCCTAATTGCTGAGTCCTTCGGTAGGGCTGATTGAGAAAATCCCAAACTGCCAGCCGCAGTTCCCAGCGGTCAGACAAGTGATAGGTCGCTTGAGCTTCTATCATCAGTCGTCCCCGCTCCACAACATGGGGGAAGATATAGGGATTAAATCCAATAGCCCAGATTTGCATCGCTGTATAAGTGAGAAAAGAGGCTATCTCATACCGCTTTCGGGCATAGAGGAGTCCTGCATTTCCGACGAGAGGGGCGTGTCCCTGCAGGCGTCCTTCCAACCAGCCTATTTTTTGCCACACAGGGCGCTCCAGACCGCTTTCACTCACTGTAAGCGTAAGGTATGTCCATAGTCTATCTCTTTCATGTTCCCATATGGTGCGGCGCACCTCCAGTTCAAGTCCAATTACTTCTCCCCATCGCCGGTTTCGGGTGGCATAGGCATAGGTAAGTATATAACTCGCAGGCACTAAATATACCTCTGGCAGGTTACGCAGTCGTTTATAGAAAAGCCCGACTGCTATGATGTTATCTTTATTCCGAAGCCATTCCCAGCGAAGGTCTACGTTCCAGCTTCGCCCTGTACTTACACTTGTGGAACCCTCCCAGTAAAACCCCCAGAAATAATCAAAGTAACGCAGTGGCACTTGGGTCGGCAGCGGAGGACGAATCAAGGTTAAGTTGCCTCCTAAACGAAAAGTCTGCTGCTCATTTATCTGGTACTTGAGGAGAAAGGCGGGCAGCCAGTCTCTCTCATCTATTTTGTAGAAGGTTGTTTCACGCTCCGTAGCTATGGGAATATGTCTTATTTGGCGCTGCCAGGCTTCGTACCTTATACCTGTAAGCACCTCCCACTGTGGCATCCATGAGAAGCGTATCCATCCATATCCAGCGCTTAGTTGAGTAAAGCCTGTATGCCGATGAAAGTCTCCAGTACGGTCTATGAGGTACCAGCCGCCCGGGCGTACATTAGAGGGATCATACACATGCCTCACGTTATGGAGGCTGTAAGTTTCGGGAGGAAGCACGTGGGGCCCTCCCCCTGCGGTGTCAGTCATGAAGCCCAACTGTCGCCCCCTGAAAGTTTGATTTTCCCGAGAGTGCCAGCCTCCAATACGCAGCTGAAGCCAGCCCTGTCCGATATCCCATCGGCGTTCTATGTAGGGATGAGCATAGGCTTGCAAAGCTCGTACGCGTGAGGTCCAAACCTGGGCATAGATTTCAGACTCCCCGTATAGCTCATGTTCATATACCGTGTCATTCTGCCCGGGATAACGGATATAGTTCATGGCACCCGTCTGTGGAATGTCATTCCCCTGCGAGACGAGACCAAGCTGCAGGCGCCCCTGCCACTGCCCAAAGCGAAAGCTCCAGCCAGGTCTGATTATCCCCATCCAGGACTGCAGAATTTGAAAAGATGGATACCAACTATACACTACCTCTGTGGAGTCTATCTCGGGGTTGAAGTAGTTTGCTTCCTGTAGGGCGCTTTTTTGGGTAGTATTTATCAAAAAGATGCCTTCCATGGTCAAGGAATGGTTAGCAATGGGTCGATAGTGGGCATACCATGAAGCACCTCCTCCATGAGAGTAGATATGCAGGGGTGAAAGGCTAACTGCATTTAGGTAAGATTTGTAGTACCTCCTTCCGCCCTCTTCTACAAACTCTCCATCTTGGAACCATAAACGGCTGCTGAGATAGCGGCGTGAGTAAGCTGCACGCAGCGCTATACCTCCTTTTGAGAAATGCTTATCAAAGCTTAGGGTAAGTAGCCCGCCCGGCAGACCGAAAGGCAGAGTATCAGGCACGGTGTAGCGATTGACCATTCGTCCGTACTCAAAGTTCTCCATGGAGGGGCGCCCTTGACCTTCGGAGGCTTGTACTTGAGCAGGTGAAGGGAAATTTGGCGGTATGAGCGACTTGTAAGGCGGCTTGATATATGCAAAAGGACGACCTATCACCCCAGCATCCACTTCTGTGGTAAAGCTTACTTGGAAACCGTCGGTAGCAGCAGTGGGCAGCTGAAAGTCTACCATCCCTCCACCGAAATGCCCTAAGAGTTCAGGAGTCCAAAATTTTCTCACCTCTACTCGTCCCAGAAGGGTCGTAATCAAGTGCTCCAGTTCTCCAAAGCTGGCATCATAACTCAGCCAAGCAGGATAAGCAGCCCAGAACGCAAATGCATTATATCTTTCTCCCATTCCCCGAATGCTTACGAAGCGTCCTGAAAGCAGAGAGACTCCCGGCAGACGGCGTAGCACATTTGGGACGAAAAAATCCGTGCTTCGCTTCATAATCAGCTCCTGAGAATACAGCTCTCCTATTTCCAGGCTGCGCAGCCTCTCCAAAAAGACTCCAGCTTCGGTTTCTTTCCCTGCATCGGTTATAATTTTCACCTCCTCTATGGTACTTTCTATGGGCTCTAAGCGCAGAGAGAGATTGCTTATGGCTTTGGACAGCGGTACTTTCAATGTGCGATAGCCGAGAAGAAAAGCTACTAAAGTATCTGCGCCATAAAAATCAAGACAGAAGTATCCCTTTTCATCTGTAAAAGTGCCGCTGCGGCCCATTTTGACTTGTACGCCCATGAGAGGCTCACCTGTCTGGGCTTCTATGATGCGTCCGCAGATGGTAGCAGACGGCTTGACGGGAGCGAGAGCAGGAGGCATACCGGTTAGCCGCTCTTCTTGTGCCCAGAGGACGGAGACTATTATCAGAGGGGATAAGATGCGCATAGCACAAATATAATGCGTACTTGGGGCTTTGCTAAGAGCCTGTCTTTGAGTAGAGCCGTTATTTTAGGATTCTATCCAAGCTTTCTAAAAAAGCAAGCGCTTCCTTCATATCTGAGGGCATCGGTGCTTCAAAGCACAGCTTTTCCCCTGTAATCGGGTGAGTGAATCCCAATAGATAAGCATGGAGGGCTTGACGAGGCATTTTTTGGAGAAGGCGATGGGCTTCCTGCCCAAGGCGGGCGCTTAGAAGAGGAATTCTCGGGCGGTCTCCCCCATAGGTTTTGTCTCCTACCAGCGGATGCCCTATGTGAGAAAGATGCACCCGAATCTGATGGGTGCGTCCTGTTTCTAACTCGCACTCTATCCAGGTTGCCAGTGAAAACCGCTGCACAACTCTCCAATGCGTAACAGCATGCTTACCTTGGGAGCCATCTGGGAAGGCGCGATACCTCTTTCTCTCGTGAGGGTCTCGGGCAATATGAGCGGTGATAGTGCCCTTTTCGCCCTTAGGACTTCCCCATACAAGGGCCCAGTACCGCCTCTGGGCCGTGTGAGCGAAAAACTGCTGAGCTAACCCATAGTATGTTCGCTCTTCTTTCGCTACTACCAGCAGTCCTGTAGTGTCCTTATCTATCCGATGGACTAATCCAGGGCGAGCGGCGTTTTGCTCTGAGGCGGGTAGAGGCTCTCCACGCAGATGGTGTAAAAGCGCATTCAAAAGCGTGCCAGAATACACTCCTGCCCCTGGATGACAGCTCATCCCAGCTGGCTTATTCACTACGAGAAGGTACTCATCCTCATACACAATCTCCAATGGAATAGGCTCAGGGACTAAGTCTATCGGTGGCGGGTAGGGTAAGCGAACCTGAATAGATTGTCCTGGTCGGACTTTGGTACTGGGACGCACTGGAGCGCCATCTACGGTAACTAACCCCACTTCAATCGCCAGCTGCAAACGCGACCGACTAAGATGAGTAAGTCGCTCCGCCAAATACTTATCTATGCGAATAGGACTTTGCCCCGCATCTACTACAATATGGTAATGCTCATACAGTTCTGGCTCCTCTTCAGGGAGCATCTACTTTGACGCCTTTTTTGCCGAGCTGTGCGCGTAAAGCGGTGAGCTTTTCTGGAGGGAGGTCCTTTTTACTGAGCATGACGTAGGAAAGTGCTGGCATTTCCAGAAGTTTCTCCCAGTCCTTGATAGGATTTTCATAGCAGTAAAGCTCGCGCAGACGCGGACACTGGGTCAGAGGAGCAAGGGAGGTTATTTGATTTTTTCCGATGGAAAGCTTGACTAAAAAAGGCATGCCAGCTAAAGGCGAAAGGTCTCGCACACTGCATTTATGCACATCTAAATACAGGAGCCGTCGGAGGTTTTTTACAAACTCCAAACTAACTATTGTAGGGTTCTGCCCGAGCGTTAGCTCTTCTAAATAGGTCAGACGCCCTATGTTAGATAAGACAGTTGCGTCTGTAAGCACCCCTTGAGCTTGCAGGACTTTCAGGTTAGGGAAGCGATCGGCAGCTTGCAGAAGCGGCTGGACTACAGAAGGATTCATGAAAGAAACATTCAGGAATTCCAACTTGCTCAGGGGTAAAAGCGGACTCACATCAGAAATAGCTGTGCACCGATAGAGGGCAAGCATCCGCAAAGAAGTCATTTTTGAGAGGGGGGAGAGGTCGGTTATCTTCGTTTCACTCAAGTCTAACCCTTGAAGGGAAGGCAAGTTGGAAAGCCATTGCAAATTCTCCACAGGCGTGCGGGCAATGCTTAGAAACTGCAGCCCTCGTAAGTGTCGCAGAGGCGACCAGTCGGTGATTGGATTGTCGTCTAAGAGGAGCCCCTGCAAACGAAGTTCTACCAGCGGGCTCACATCTTCTACATCGCTATCTTCAATCGCCAAAATCCGAAGCTTCGGGCAGTGCTGCCGCAACTGAGTTACTAACTCCGTCAGGTCCAAGTCTTCTATTTGGGCTAAATACAGTCCTTGCAGATTGGGAAATTGAGAGAGAGGGGGGAGAGTGCCCTCTGCACGTAGGTAATGGATAGTATCTGGTCGGCTTGTGGGGAAGGCAGCGGAGGTCCATTCTTTGATTTGAAAGAAGCGGTCAATCAAATCGTCATAAATGATGAGCCGTGTAATCGTTTCCTCTTGAGCCCACACCCATCCACATAGAAATAATGCTACCTTTGCCCAGCGCCCCATTATTTACAAAGGTAAGGCGATGTACGAGACTAAACAGAAAATCCTCTCGTGGGCAGAGATAGATAGGTGGGTAGCCTATTGGCGATTTTTGGAGCAGCGGATAGTTTTTACCAATGGATGCTTTGACCTTCTTCATCTGGGGCACATTACGTACTTAGAGGAAGCGGCAAAGCTGGGGGATGTCCTCGTAGTTGGCCTCAATAGCGATGAGTCGGTTCGGCGGCTAAAAGGGCCTTCGCGTCCTCTTCAGCCTCAGGAAGCCCGAGCGCGCATCTTAGCTGCGTTAGAGTTTGTAGAAGCGGTAATCATCTTTGAGGAGGATACGCCCCTCCGACTCATTGAAAAAATTGCGCCAGATGTGCTGGTGAAAGGGGGCGATTACACGATAGATAAAGTCGTAGGGGCAGACTTTGTTCGTAGTCGGGGTGGTGAGGTAGTGATCCTACCTTTCGTTCAGGGATACTCTACCACTGCCTTGATAGAGAAAGCATGCGCTTGCTAAATCCAGCATACAAACGGGAGAGGTTCTGGATTGCTTTCATATTAGGGATGCTCTTCTGGGGGCTGCCCCTTCTTCTCTTTTTGTACGTGCTGATAGAAATGCCTTCTTTTAGTCGCCTGGAAAATCCTCAAGAGGAGTTAGCTACGGTAGTTTTTTCCGCAGATGGAGAAGTTCTCGGAACTTTTTATCACAGTAGCGACAGGCTGCGGGTGGATATCAATGAAATACCCGATGTAGTCAAAAAAGCTGTCATAGCGGTAGAAGATCGCCGCTTTTATGAGCATGCGGGGATTGATCCAGTGGGTATCATGGCGGCTGTGTATTCTTCTCTCACAGGGAAGCGGAGAGGAGGTAGTACAATCACTCAGCAGCTGGCACGCAATCTGTACGATGAAGTAGGGGTAGAGCGTTCCCTCTGGCGGAAACTGAAAGAAATGATTGTGGCTATTTATTTGGAGTACCGCTACAGCAAGCAGGAGATTCTGGCGATGTACTTAAACACGGTGCCTTTTGGGGGGGTTACTTATGGGATTCAGGCAGCCAGTCGGTATTATTTTGGGAAGGATGTACAAGCTCTTTCTTTGCCAGAGGCAGCTTTGCTGATAGGACTTCTCAAGGGACCGAGCTACTATAGTCCCTACAAGCATCCAGAGCGGGCGATAGCTCGTCGGAATGTGGTGATTGACCTTATGCAGGAGGCTGGCTTTATTTCGGCGCAGGAGGCAGCAGAAGCCAAAAAAGCTCCCTTAGGCGTAGGCAAAGCTCCCCACACCGCTAATCAGAGTCAAGGACTTGCTCCCTACTTCCGAGAATATTTGCGTCTTTGGCTTCTTAACTGGGCGCGGCAAAGAGGGTATGACATTTATCGGGATGGATTGCGCGTTTATACAACGATTGACAGCCGCTTCCAGATGCATGCGGAATCTGCAGTAGTCCAGCATATCAGAGAACTTCAGCCGATTTTCAATAAGGAGCTGAAAGCTTATGGGCCTCCTCCTTGGAAAAAAGATACCAGCATTATATGGCGAGCGATACGCCGCAGTGAGCGGTACAATGTGCTCAAAAGCGCTGGCTTGTCCGAAACTGAGATCATGGAGCAGTTTCGGAAGCCTGTACCCATGCGCCTTTTTGCATGGAATAAGGTGGGTTACATTGATACCGTCCTCCCGCCGCTGGACTCTATCATCTATTACCTCCCCTTTTTGGAAGCAGGCATGGTCGTCATAGACCCTTATACGGGAGAAATCAAAGCTTGGGTTGGAGGCATCAATCATACCTACTTCAAATATGACCACGTCATTCAGGCGAAGCGACAGGTAGGCTCTACCTTCAAGCCTTTTGTCTATACTGCCGCCATGGATAATGGGTATTCTCCCTGCCATGAGGAGTTGAATATTCCCATAGACATACAAACCGAGGGGGGCAAAGACACAATATGGAGCCCACGAAATGCAGACCTGAGCATCGGCGGAAAGGTTACTCTGAAGAAGGCCCTTGCTCTTTCTCTAAATATCGTTACAGCTCGCCTTATCAAAACTTTGGGACCTGAGGTAGTTATCAGCTATGCTCGTCGCATGGGCATTCAGTCTGAACTGGAGGCAGTATATGCGATTGCTTTGGGTGTGTGTGACCTTAGTCTGCTGGAGCTTACAAGCGCATACGGGTGTTTTCCTTCGTTAGGAGTATGGCGTGAGCCTATATTTATTCGGGAAATTAGGGATAGGTGGGGCAATCTGATAGAAAGTTTTACAGGCAGTAGTCGCCGAGCAATCAGTGAGCAGACAGCCTACATCATGGTAGATATGCTGAGGTGGGTTACGATGGCGGGGACAGCAAGTAGCGTTCGGTGGCTTTATCAGCTGGGAGAATTGGATATAGGGGGAAAAACTGGTACGACCCAGATGCATGCGGACGGTTGGTTTGTGGGCTTTACGCCTGACTATGTAGCAGGGGTGTGGGTGGGCACCGCGGATCGCTCTATTCATTTTTATTCTGCCTACGGGCAGGGATCTAAAATGGCAATGCCTATCTGGGGACTCTTTACTAAGGCGGTGTATTCTGACAAGAGGCTGGGCTTAGATCCAAAGAAGCGTATCCTTCCTCCCCCTAACTTCACCTTTCCTGAGTGTCAGCAGGCGGCAGACAGTCTCAATCAGGGAGAAGTCTCCTTCCAAGATTATCTCCGCTGAGTGCTCTGAGCTACTTCTGGGAAGGGATAAGAAACGCTGGCTGGTGGTTTCGCTTAGAGTTTCGTAAGGGACAGAGTCTGGCTACGGTATTTCTTTTCTCCACGCTTCTATTGGTAGTCATAGGGCTACTGCGACGGAGCATAGGCTTTACGGAGGAGGGCTTGAGAGGGCTTTTTTGGATCTCCTACACTTTCACGCTTTTTCAGACTATTCCGCGTCCCATCTTGGATAGGAAGAAGGAGGAGTGGCGTTGGCTGTATCAGCTTTTTTCGCTGGAGGCTAATCTCATAGGGGTGTGGCTTTATGCATTTCTTCTTTCTCAGGGGGTTGGATTTTATTTAGCGGCTGGGGGATATGTCTTATGGGGTTATGCGCCTTTCTGGGGACTCAGTGTCCTTGGAGGAGCTGTGCTGGGAGTGCCCTTGGCAATCGCAGCTTTGATTGGGGCGCGGGCGGAAGCTTCGTATGCAGTAGTAGGAGTTCTGGGCTTTCCGCTTCTTCTATTTCCGCTTTTATGGGTTTGTCTGCGCAGTGCGCCTGTTCTATGGCAGCTGGGGCTTTTATTTATGGGGGAAAGTCTGCTATTCTTCGGACTGCTTCCGAGTGTTTTAGAGGATTGACACTTTCTTTTGGGCGCATATCATAAGGCTCTCTCCAGCAGTGTATTAATTGTACAGGCATGGATTTTGCCTTCTCTACCCTCATGAGTCGAGAGGAAAGTCTGCTATGGAGCGACTTAGGATTTTCTCTATTGAGGGTTTATACCACGCTTCAGAGGGAGGAGAAAGGGTTTGCAGCTCAGTATCAGTTAGGAACTCCCCATGTGGAGGTCTTGTATCTCTTAAGTCGGCTGGAGGAGAAAGCTGGGCGATGGATAGCTGTTTCTCGGCTTTATCCTTATCTTCCGATTACGCAGCCAGCGGTGGGGCGCATTTTGAAGCATTTGGCATACTGGCGTTATGTTGAGCTTCAACGGGATAAATCCGATCGTCGTCGGCTGATGGTGCGGCTGCTTCTAAGGGGACACAAGCTACTGGAGAAAGTAGAGGAGATGCGGGCGCAGACCCTGAGGCGATTCTTTCCGCATCTTTCTCCTGCCCAGCTGAAGGGATGGGTAGAAGTGCTGCGAAGTTGTACCTTCGCTGCCACTGACCCTTATCATGTGGAGTCGTCTATGGGCATACGTTCGTAGTAGAGAAGGTATTCTTTTCATTCTGGCTTTTGCGGGGATTGGGTTGCTTACGCATTTCCTTTTTGTGGCGGTGCTGCTCCCATGGATAACTCGGCAGGGAGCGGAATATGTGCTTCCCTCCTTAATAGGTCGGAATTTCTCGGTCGTCAGTCGGTCGTTAGAGGCAGCGGGGTTTGAGGCGGTCGTGATAGATTCTCAATATGTGCCTGACAAACCACCTCATGTAGTCCTGCTTCAAGACCCCCCCAGCGGCACCCGCATCAAAAAAGGACGCAAGGTGTATCTAACAATCACCAGTGCAGTTCCACCCACGGTACCCTTCCCCCGGGTGGAAGATATGCCTTATGAAGAAGCACATCGCTTGCTGACTGAGACTTACAAGTTTCGTGTCGGTTCTGTGGAATACGACTACGGTCGGGAGCCTGATATTGTAATCGCTGCTAAATATAAAGGGCAGGTTATTCAGCCTGGGACTGCGGTGCCCAAATATAGCACGATAGACCTTGTAGTGAGCCGGGGGATGAAAGAGCAGAAGGTGCCTTTTGTATCGGTTGTGGGGCTTTCTTTGGAGGAGGCTGTGGCTCGCTTGAATGCAGTAGGACTTTCTGTAGGGAAAATTCGGTATAAGCCCAACCCTGATGTTCCGCCAGGTCATGTTTATAGGCAGTATCCTGAACGCGTGCCTAATGACTCCCTTCCTATTGGGACGCCTATAGACCTGATAGTGAATGAGAAAGCTCCATCCACTTCGGTAGAGGAATGAGTTGGGCGCTTTTAGTTTTGGGACAGATAGCTGCAAGCCTACCGTGGGGGGATGTGCGAAGCCGCGCTTTTTGGCAGCTTTACGGGGCTGAACTGCGAAAAACTTCTGCCTACAACGCCCCGTATGCTTACACCCTCCTTCTCAATGGAGCGGATGTCCGAGGGCTTCCCTACCAGGCGGATAATCCTCAGCTGAGAGGTTTTGCTGATAGTGCCGTTTGCGGTTGTATTCGTATGGATAGTGTCGGTCCTGCCTATCTTTCTTTTGCCTATCAGCGAGGGGGACGAATGGATGCACCAGAAGCAGACGATACCCTTATGCTATGGGGTCTGAACGCGCAGGGAGAATGGGTCCCTCTCTGGCAAATCCAAGGTACAGGGATGTCAGAAACTACTTTCACCTCAGTCACTCTTTTCCTGAGTGAGCCTCAATGGCTGCATCCTTGCTTCCGCCTAAAATGGACAGCGTGGGGAAGTACCTACGGAGCCTATGATAACTGGCACATTGCCTATACGATTATCAATCGTGATAGTAGCGCTTCCTTGCCTGCATATGTGCGGCTACCTCGTATCTATGATAAGGTATATGGTACGTGGGGGCTTTCTTATGTTCCACAGGATAGCGTTTTGGCGGTAGTTCGGGGGGACCTGGGCTCTGATACGGAAGTAGAGGTGCGATTGCTGGGGCAATCAATTTTCCGAAAGCGCCTTTCTTCTGGGGGGATGCAGGAGACTATATGGGTGCGCATACCGCCAGTGCCCTTGCCTGGAAGTCATCCAATCGTATGGATTCTCAAGTGGGGAAGCCTTCTACAGGATTCGCTCGTTTTTCCAGATACTCTCCGCTTAGAAGAGAGTGTGTGGGGATACGATGATGGGGAAATGGAAGCAGGATATGGGCTTCTCCAGGCGAATAGACCTTTTTATCAGGAGTTTCAATTGGATAGCGCATATCGTATAAGCCGTGTAGGGGTTCGTTTTTTTGCGGTGCCTACGCAGTACGGAAAACCTTTTCAGTTAGGAATTTGGGATGCTGCGGGGGGGAATCGGCTCCTTTACCTGAAGTATGAGCGCATCAGCGGGGATAGTGTAGAAAAATGGCAGTGGTTTCGAATAGACACGCCACTTATTGTTCAGGGGAAGGTAGGAGTGGGCTTTATTCAAGCTGATGGGCAGCCTTTAGCGGTGGGATGGGATGCCAACTGTACAGCAGCTGTGTTCGTAGAAGGATATAGAGGCTGGACCCCTTCTCAAATAGTGGGCTGCATGATGCTTAGGATAGAGCTACTCCGAGAGGCTTCTGCTCTGGAAATGGCGAAAGCCTCTGCAGGCGAGAGGGTAAAGGTGCTTCGGATAGGGGAACGATTGACTTTTCCAGAAGGGTGGGTTTTTCCAGGGGCTATTTGGAGCATGGAGGGGCGGCTAATTCAGCGGCTGGAAAGGGAAGATATAGTGTTCTGGAGCCCAGGGGTGTATGTATGCACAGATGGGGTGGGGCGAGTGCTGCGCTTGCATGTAATTCCGTGATATTTATTACCTTTGTGGTGGTCGGAAGGAGGGGACTCCGTAGCTCAGCAGGTAGAGCACTTGCCTTTTAAGCAAGGGGTCCTGGGTTC
>JANXDD010000150.1 GCA_025059915.1 Bacteroidia bacterium
TAAGGTGTGTGCTCCTTGAAGGTAGCGGACATAAGCCACCCCTACCGCCCCTAATCCGAAAAGCCCACCGTACATTCCATAATGCGAGATATATCCTACATAAAACCCACTCAATCCAGACCACGCATACACGTGGAAAGAGTACTCCTTCCACAAGTGAAAAGCCAGACTTAGCAGGCTCATCCACAGAAAAAAGCTAAGCCACAGATACAGAAGGGGGTCTGTGACGGCGCTCCAGAGCCCCCCTATCGCTAAGGCGTGCCATACAAGCAGAAAGCGCCTATTGGAACCTAATAAGACAGCAATATCCTGCCTTTTAGCCTCAAGCCACATATACAACAATCCTGACACACCTATCAATATGCCGAAAGTAGCTATCATCCAGCCGATATGCCACCGGCTCCAGTAAGAAATCCAGAGCGACTCCAGCACCACAGGATGAGTAATCCCTGCAAGCACACTCAGAATTTTCCTCACCATGCAAAGGCTAAGGAAACCCCCATCGGCACCACAACTGCATATATCGTAAATCCCTTCAAGTGAGCGTCAGCATATGCTTCCCCTACTTGCAGTCCGTAAGCAATCAGGAATGCTAATAGAAAAACATCTCTATCTTGGCGATAGCTTTCTCGCAGAAAGCGAATATTCTCTGGACGAAGGGAAGGGAGAGGATTTCTTCCCTGCAGAGCCTCTCTATACGCTCGCCGATAAAATAAGTACTGCTGATGATTCTGGTAAGCCCCATATCCCGTGATGCCTAAAGCAGCCCATACTATCGGGGCTTTCCAGTACGAGCGATTGTAGATTTGTCCTGCGCCGGGCATAAGGGCACTGAGGATTGCTGAGAGACGAGGATTGGGTAGCCATACCGTATCTGGCGCACTATCCCGCAGGCAAAGTGGAGCTTTCCATGAAAAAGCAGTGAGTACCCAGAGTCCCTTCCTTTGCTGAGGCTCTGATAGCTTAAGACCTTTGGCAAGTCTCGGTACTGCAGGCGTCCGTGCCCCCTGCTGCAGAAGCTGAGGCTTTTTCTCCCCACTGATTAAGGTAAGCCACACAAACACCCCCGCATAAGCCATGAGGCTAAGGTAAGCTATCAAAAGGAATAAGAAATGGAATACCAGAAGGGGC
Organism: Bacteroidia bacterium; assembly: GCA_025059915.1. GTDB lineage: Bacteria > Bacteroidota > Bacteroidia > SpSt-205 > SpSt-205 > SpSt-205. The sequence continues at coordinate 1,132 of JANXDD010000150.1, forward strand.
CTCTCTGTCTCTCAGCTACCCAAAAGCAGACATGAGTGTGGCCTAGTGATAGGCACACACGGATTATTTTCTTTGGGGCAGAATTTTCCCTTCAGGGTGCTACCTTTGCGCCATATGAGTCAGCCTACGGCTACGGGCAAGGTCGTGCAAATAATCGGCGCTGTCGTAGATGTGGAGTTTGATCCAAAGGACGGTTACCTCCCAGAGATATATGATGCGCTCCTTCTGGAAGCGCGAGGAAATAGGGTGTATTTGGAAGTTCAGCAGCATCTGGGGGAGTATAGGGTTCGGACGGTGGCGATGGATAGCACAGACGGCTTCAAACGAGGCGACCCCGTAAAACCCTTGGGTGGTCCTATCTCCATTCCTGTCGGGGAAGGTATCCGCGGAAGGCTCCTGAACGTAGTCGGTGAGCCCATAGATGGGCTTCCTCCGATTCAGGCAAAAAAGTTTTATCCTATTCACCGTACTGCTCCTCCTTTTGAGGAGCTTTCTACGGAGCCTCGCATACTACTCACTGGCATAAAAGCGATAGATCTCCTTATTCCATACAAAAAGGGAGGTAAAATCGGGCTCTTTGGCGGGGCTGGCGTAGGAAAGACCGTTCTTATCATGGAGCTTATCAATAATATTGCCAAAGCTCATAAGGGGCTTTCGGTTTTCGCTGGGGTGGGAGAGCGTACGCGTGAAGGAAATGACCTCCTTCGTGAGATGATAGAAGCCGGGGTCGCCCGCTACGGTTCAGAATTCAAACGTAGCATGGAAAAAGGCGGGTGGGACCTCAGCAAAGTGGACCTGAAAGAGCTGCAAGAGTCTCAAATAACTTTAGTATTCGGTCAAATGAACGAGCCCCCAGGGGTGCGTGCGCGCGTCGCTTTGACAGGCGTAACTATCGCTGAGTATTTCCGTGATGGAGAACCCGAGGATAGCACTGGTAGGGATGTACTTTTCTTTATAGACAACATATTCCGCTTCGTTCAGGCAGGGTCTGAGGTTTCTGCGCTTTTAGGGCGGATACCGTCGGCTGTAGGGTATCAGCCTACCCTAGCGACCGAAATGGGAGCCCTCCAAGAACGGATTACCTCTACTCGCCGGGGTTCTATCACCTCTATACAAGCGATCTATGTGCCGGCTGACGACTATACAGACCCCGCCCCCGCCACGACCTTCGCCCATTTGGATGCAACTACCGAATTGTCTCGGGCTATTGCTGAGTTAGGAATCTATCCTGCTATTGACCCCCTCACCTCTACTTCTCGCATGCTCACGCCCGAGTTAGATGAGCAGACTGTCAAAGGTCATTATGAAACCGCTCAGCGCGTCAAAGCAATCCTCCAGCGCTACAAGGAGCTTCAGGATATTATCAACATCCTCGGACGAGAAGAGCTCTCTGAAGAAGACAAGCTTGTGGAAAGTCGTGCTCGGAAAGTGCAGCGCTTCCTAAGCCAACCTTTCCATGTGGCAGAAGCTTTCACTGGAATGCCAGGCGTATTTGTACCCATTGAAGAGACGGTTCGGGGCTTCAAAATGATCTTAGACGGTGAGCTAGACCATCTCCCAGAACAAGCATTCTACATGGTGGGAACTATAGACCAGGCGATTGAAAAAGGCAAAAAGATACTGGCAGAACTCGGAGCCTGATGAGAGCAGCGATTTACACGCCAGCAGGTCCTTTATACGAGGGAGCAGCTCACCGCATAGCCGCAGTGAGCATAGAGGGAGCTTTTGAGATTTTGGAAGGGCATGCGCCCTTTATTGCCGAGCTCGTGCCAGGGGAGCTTCGCCTCTCCACAGCAGACGGGGAAAAGGAATTTTCCCATAAAGGAGGATACCTGTGGGTTCTTCCGGAGGGCGAGGTACGCGCTATATTGCGATAGGGGAATTTGAGGGGAAGGGTTATTATTGATTTTGGAGCGGTGATGGGAGGATTAGTGGATCGGTGCGGCTAAGCTGC
>JANXDD010000151.1 GCA_025059915.1 Bacteroidia bacterium
CGTTGATTTACGGTTTCGAAGCGCTTTTCCATGGCTTGATACATCTCTATGAAGCGCTGGTCTATGGCTTCAAAGCGCTTTTCTATGAGTTCAAATCGTTTTTCCATGTCTTGGCGAAGCTCTATGAGGCGCTGATTTACAGCTTCAAAGCGTTTTTCCATGAGTTCAAATCGTTTTTCCGTGTCTTGGCGAAGCTCTATGAAGCGTTGATTTACGGTTTCGAAGCGCTTTTCCATGGCTTGATACATCTCTATGAAGCGCTGGTCTATGGCTTCAAAGCGTTTTTCCATGTCTTGACGCAGCTCCATAAAGCGCTGCTCCATGGCTTCAAAGCGCTTTTCCATAAGCTCTCGGAGAAGGGCGAAATGCCGCTCTTGATACTCCCGTTCTGCTTGGAGTTGCTGCTGGAGGGTCTGTTCGTAGAGAGATAGTCGTCGTTCAGTGGTTTCTCTATCGGTTTGAAGGAATTGATTTAGCTGGCTCAGCATCTTCACTTGCTGAAAGCTCAGCTGGCGAAGTTCCTTTAGAACCCTACTCAAAGCGGTTTCCTTGAGGGATAATGCTTCGGAAAGAAATAAAAGAAACTTCTCATCTACCTCTACTCCATGACGGGCAGCCAACTTCCGCAGGCTCTCTAAGGTCATATGGCAAATATAACCTCAACTTGCACAAAGCAGGAGGGGGTTAACAAAAGGTGGCTAACTTTGCCGAGTATGAAAAAGTCTTTCGTAATCTTAGCGGGATTATCAGCTGTGATGCTTGCTCAGCGAATCAGGACAGTATTTGGCATTCTGGAGGGAAATCCCCCTACCTATGCTTCCACAGGGCTTTATTATCGGCAGGAGAGCGGTACGCCCCCTGGCTACATGGTTTCAAGCCTTTTTGGAACCCTCTTCGGGGTAGAACCTTTCGGAACTGATTTAGCTTATGATCCAAAGACAAAGCTGCTTTTTGTGATTGGTGGAGGTCCTAATGCCTTTACATGGAATGGTTCTGTTCATGCTTTGGATGTTTGGCGCTCTATCGTTCCTCTTCCTGTGAGGTTATCTAATATCGGCGCTCGCCGGCTGGCTGTGAAAGACACCCTCCTTTTAGTAACTCGCAATAAGCCGCCTTACTTTACCGCCTATCGTATTCGGTACAATCCTGCTCAAAACATTCTAAGCTTAGACTCCCTCTGGTCGCCTTCTCATTTTCTCCTGCGTAATGTGCCTGATGGAATTTTAGTATGGGGAGATACCGCTTTCATCGCTGTAAGCTATCATCCTACGAGTTATTCTCCCGACAGTATAGTACTTGCAATCAATCTGCGAACCCGTCAAGTAGTAGGCTCCTGGCAGGTCTATCCTAATCCGCTGGAACTTGTACGCATAAAAGATAGTGTGTATGTAGCTTGCTACGGAAACTTTACGAGCAATCTTAGGATTGCCAGGATTTTTCCCTCTAGTTCAAGCGTAGTTATACGAGATGCGGGCTATGTTAGTTACGGTGGATTCGCTACCGATACTTCTGGAAGCAAGGACACCATTCTATTCTGGTCACTAGATGGGGCTTTGCGAGCATTTGATGTGAGGAGCGGGCAGACTTCCAGCACCCCTTATTTTGGTTTGGCAAGTAGTGGACCTTCCCTTAATCCAACAGCGATTCTTTGGGCGGGTTCGCATTTGCACATGGGCTTTACAAACTATACAGATACAAGTCTGATTGTTCTAAGGGACCCAATTTATAACCCCGCCCCTCCCCATTTAGATTCTGTGTTTGGAGTGCCAGGTAGGAGAGGAATAGGATATCCAGGCATTCGTCGGTTTATCTATGTAGAAGATGATACTAGCCGAGGTATTTCTACCTTTTACTCGCACGCTCAGGCTTCTGGCTCTCAGCTTTGGTATAATGCTGTATCCAACACTCTCTATTGGGAGGCTCAAGCGCCAGAAGCTACGCTGATAGTCTGTAATGCTTTGGGGCAGGTAATTTTCAGAAACAAAGGCGTGCGGGGTCAAATATCTCTTGAGGGGGTTGCGGGGGGAGTATATATAGGCATCCTCGTGGAGCCAGAAGGAAAGCAGCGCATTCTTCGTTTCTATAAGCCGTAGAAAGGTGCGACGAGTTCCTCAATGGCCTGACTGGATAAAAAATCCCCCTTCTTATGAAGCTGGGAAGCTCCTGGTGGTTTTGACGGGAGCAGGGGTCTCCGCTGAAAGTGGTTTATCTACTTTCCGTGATAGTGGGGGGCTGTGGGAGAGATACTCTATTTACGAGGTAGCTACGCCAGAAGCATGGCACCGAAATCCTCAACTGGTTTTGGATTTCTACAACGAGCGGCGTGCCCAGCTCGCTCAGGTCGCTCCTAACCCTGCTCACCTCCTTCTCAAAGAGCTGGAAAAGTACTACACCGTTATCATCATCACTCAGAATGTGGATGACCTTCACGAACGAGCGGGGTCTTCCTATGTGCTTCACCTTCATGGAGAGCTGACGAAAGCTCGCAGTACAGCTGATGAGACTCTCATTTATGAAATTGGGTATGCTCCGATAAGGTTAGGGGATACTTGCGAAAAAAACTCCCAGCTGCGCCCCCATGTGGTGTGGTTTGGGGAAGAAGTACCAGCTTATGTATTTGCTCAGGAGTGGGCAGCAAAGGCAGATATATTTGTCGTGATAGGGACTTCCCTTCAAGTTTATCCTGCTGCTGGGCTCGTAGATGAAGCTTATCGGGCTCGGAAGAAATTCCTCATAGACCCTAAGCCGACGAGAACCTATGGAGTGGAGGTGATAGAGGCACCCGCAAGTGAGGGGGTGAGAGAGCTTTTCAAAAGACTTGTAGAGGGGTGAAACGGAGCAGTTGGGGAGTTAAGGCAAGGAATCGGTGGTTTACTGGTAAAGGAGAGAAGATGGAATTAGCGAAGGCTTGGTAAGAGGGAGAAGGCAGTGTAGGCAGGGGAGTGTGGGGGCTATGCTATTGTCATTAGGAAGGAATTTTTGATGTTGATTAGTGAAAAGAGCTT
>JANXDD010000152.1 GCA_025059915.1 Bacteroidia bacterium
GAAGCTCATCCAGAAGGGCTTCCGGGAGCCTCATGCGCAAGCTGTCTTTGCAGCTGGCGAAAGAGGGGCAAGGCTTTTTGCCGAATCATTTCTACCGCTTCTCTTAAGAGAGCTTTTTCGTACGGGTGTGCTAGACGATTACGCAGCACCAGAAGCTGAAGCCATGCCTCCACATCTTGCAAAAGCCCCGCTTGCCCTGCGGTGTTCAGTACTTGCTGCGGTGAGCCTAATGGAAAAGCATAGCCTGCGAATCCTATACAGCCTTATCCATGCAAAAGCCTGAGGTAGGTTTGCCTACGCAGCATGGGCAGTTTTTGCTGAGAAATGAGCGGCTTCCTTAGGACGACATAACTCATTTCCCGGCACTTATTTAAGATCCCGCTCACTGCTTCGCTCAAGCAAACTAACTCTGTATATATGAGCATACTCAACAGATGCCTTACATGCCCATGGATATGTTCCTATAACACACCGAGTGCCATCTCGATGCGACTTGCTGTCCTTGATCCTCTGGAAGCGGTAGGGGTAGAACAAGCCCGAGTTTCGTCTGAGATGAATTTTAGGGCTTACTTTTGCTACAAGCAGTGAGCAAACCTGACCAGCCTCGCATAGCCTACCTCCGAGGAAGGCCTGAGGGGCATTCTATGCACAATGCTTACGCCCAAGCTATCGGGGCTACTTTTTACTACGTTGATGAATTCGCTCGGTGGCATGACCTCCATCTACCAGCATCTATACGATACGCAAGATGGCTCCAAAATGCTCTGCGGTTTCCTTATAGGAGCTATGATGGGTTGCTCATAGAAGGACCTCATGTATGGCCTTCCTTGGCGGGCAAGCTGGCGGGAGTACCTGTCTGGTCTATTGTAGGTGACCATACGCTTTACTTCTTATATTCTGGCTTTTTCTCCCCAACCACTCAAGTGAGCCTGCGTTTTGCACTCAGACATTACACAGGGCTTTTCGTAGTAGGGAAGATGTTGGCTCGCTTAGCCCGAGAGCTGCTGGGCAGAAGCTGCCCTCCCCTTCATGTACTTTTCAATGGCGTAGCAGATAATCGTTTGAAGCGCCTCTTAGAGGTAAAGCCTAAACTGGAAAGTAGCCGCATCGTGGTTATAGCCCATGGGCCCGAGGGATGGCGTACCCACTATAAAGGATTAGACCTGTTCATGGCTACGCTGAGCGAGGTCCGAAAAAGCCTCCCGCAAATAGAAGGAATCGTCATAGGAGAATGGACAGAAAGAGAGAAAAAGCGCCTACAGCAGCTTTATCCTGAAGCACCCATTCGGTTTGTAGGAGCTGTGCAAAATATAGAACAAGTTTTAGCAGAAGCTGCATTATACTTTCATCCGGCTCGGGGAGAGGCTTGGGGCATCGCTATCCAAGAAGCTATGGCAGCAGGTGTGCCAGCTATCGTCTCCGAATGGACAGGGGCTGCTGAGGTCGTAGAACAGGTATGGAAGCAAGGTATAGTACCCTTAAACCCTCAGCAAGCAGCCCAGCAAATCATAGAATATCTCAGGCTCCCGATACACGAGAAACAAACCATCTCGGAGAGAGGACGCGAGCTCATAAGTACGCAATACACCCGCCGACAGGCAGTAGAACATTTCCAAGTACTCTTTTATCAGGCGTTCCATGAAGTTATGAGATGAAAAAAATGCGGTAACCCGAATCAGCCCAAAACTAAGCTTACCTCCTAATCTTTCTGGCTAAAAACCTCTCCCTCAAGCCCTTATGATAAGAAAGGTCAGTGAAAGGATTCACCTTCTGCCGAGTCTCACCCATCGTCGTGTTTGAATAAGCGATAGCCTACCTGAACAGGGATAAATCTAAGGTAGACTCCTCAGGCCTTCACGCTAGGTATTCCCCCAGTAAGAAACTCCCAATTCCTCCGGCAAGCAAGAGAGACCCCGCAGAAGCTTTTATTCTTTGAACAGCTTCCACCCTGAGCCCCTCTCAGCTCAAAAGATACATAAGTCCAGCTAACCCTTAGGAAACCCTTTCTTCTGCAGACACAGCGGCTCTGAGCAGGAAATAAGTATAGGCTACGGTATCAGATCGGTAGGATTAAAGAAAGTCTTCTTCCTCCGGACTCCTCCAAGTATGTAAAGGCCATCTAAAAGACCTGTAGCTTCTCAAGGAAAGCAGGCTATCCTAAGCTGAAACGGACTTTCTATGCCCTTTTACAGGAGTAGAAAGAAGCAAGGGTAGGGGGAGAGTTGTAGGGTATGAAGTTTTTTTACCTTTGCTGCAGGCGATACCGCATAGTACTCGTTTTAGTAGGCTTGCTTATGTATGGGCAGCGGGTAGGCATCGGAACGAGCACACCTGAAAACCGAGCCCGCCTGCATGTAGAAGATACAGAAAGGGGCATCATCATCCCTCGCCTCACCACTGCCCAAAGAGATGCTATCCCACCAGCAGACCTGACCGTAGGGGTGATTATCTACAATAGAGATTGCCACCGCTTAGAATGGTGGGATGGAACGCAATGGGTGTGGGTCCTGACAAATACCAGTGGAGCTTCTACCCCCAATCCGCCTACTGCACAGCCTGCTACGGGGGTTACTGCTACTGGCTTTACGGCAAACTGGACGGCAGTGTCTGGCGCTTCTTCTTATCAGCTGGCAGTTTCGCGGGATGAAAATTTCTCCACCTTACTGCCAGGGTATCCTGTAACGACCTCTGGGACAAGCTATGGGGTGAGTGGATTGAGCTGCGGAGTGTATTATTACCGAGTGCGGGCGCAGGGGCAG
>JANXDD010000153.1 GCA_025059915.1 Bacteroidia bacterium
TCCCTTTCCATGAGCTTTCAGAGCTTTATCTAAAGCTACTCGCAGGCTTCCAGCTTCTTCCAAAAGCGCCCTTGCCTCTTCTTCAGATAGAGGTGCCGCCTCCCGAAGGTAGCGAATTGCCCTTTGCCACAGCTTCTGATTGACGAGCTGAAGGTCTATCATGCGCCCTCCCCGTACTTTCCCTAATCGGGCAAAGGCTGCCGTGGAAATCATGTTCAGTACCAGTTTAGTTGCGGTACCTGCTTTGAGACGAGTGCTTCCCGTAACAATCTCTGGGCCTGTCAGCACTACAATGGGGTATTCTACCAGAGATTCTAAGGGGGTGGAGGGGTTAGCTGTAAAAGCTCCGGTGAGAGCTCCCTGCTGGCGAGCATAGCGCATGGCGGCTAATACGTAGGGCGTGCGGCCACTGGCGCTGATTCCAAATACTGCATCCTTTTCAGAAAGGTGTATAGCTTGGAGGGCTTCTACAGCGGCTTGCTCATTGTCTTCGGCAGCTTCTACGGGTGCGCGCAGAGCAGCTTCCTCCCCAGCAATGAGGCCAATCACTTGCGTAGTGCCAAAGGTCGGTAGACACTCTGCCGCGTCCAACACGCCCAACCGCCCACTCGTGCCTGCACCTACATAAATGAGGCGTCCCCCCTTCTCTAAGCGCGGAATCAATGCCTCTACGAATCTCGCTATGTGAGGAATGACTTTTCCTACTGCCTCCACAGCTTTCTTATCCTCTTCGTGCATGAGGGAGAGGAGAGCTTCAGTCTCCCATGTTTCTATGGCGCCATACCCTGCATCTTCTTCAGTGATCCAACGGCTCATGGGTGGGGAGTTTCATAGGCGCGCGGTTGGAGCTTGCCCTCATAGAACTGCATGAAAGAGAGATTCACTTTAGCGTAGCCGCCAGGGGTAGGGTAGTTTCCAGTGAAGTACCAGTCTCCTCGGTGATTAGGAAGGGCCTTTTGAAGGTTTTCCACTGGCTGGTAAATGATGGATATTGGAATGTCAACGCCTGCCGGCCGCACAAGTTCTACAATCTTAGCGGCTATCTGGGCATCCGTAAAGGGTGCATAGATAGCTTTGACGTAGTTATTTCGAGTGAAATCCTCAGTCCCGTAGCTGCGCTGGCAGAGGGCATACGTATTGTCCAGAATTTCGGTCAGATTGTACTCTTTCAAGAGGGCGATAGCAGCCTGAAAAGCTATCAGCTCATGTAAAGAAGCCATGTCTATTCCGTAGAAGTCAGGATAACGGATTTGCGGAGCTGATGAGGCGATAATGAGCCTGGCAGGTCTTAGCCGTCCCAGCGTCCGAAGGAGGGTTTCTCTCAAAGTGGTACCCCGTACGATAGAGTCATCCAAGCACACAAGGGTGTCTTTTTCAGGCTCAACGATGTCGTAGATTACATCGTAGGTATAGCGGGACATTTCCTTTCGCAGAGCAGGAGAGGAAATGAAAGTGCGACTCTGGGTGTCTTTCCAAACAAGATATTCGGCTCGGATGCGCTGGTGGAGAAGGGCTCGGAGCTCTTCTTCGGAAAGTTTTTGGGATTGTATCTGGCGAAACTGTCGCAAGATAAGAATGTTTTCCAGCTCTTTGAGCATGCCCCAGAAAGCAGCTTGAGAGGTATTGGGGATATAGGTGAAAATTGTGCGCTCAAAGTTGTACTCTATGGCTCGGGCAACCTCATGAGCTAAGAGGGCACCGAGGGTTTTCCGTTCGGAGTAGATGTGTGGAGAGTTTCCTCGGGAGAAATAGATACGCTCAAAGCTGCATCGTGTAGGCTTGGCAGGGGCTTCTGTGAAGGGTTGAATTTGCCACTCGCCTTCAGGAGAAACGAAGAGAGCATGCGCGGGCGGTAGCTCACGCACTTTCTCAGGTGGAACTTCAAAGACATTATGGAGAGCGGCAGCTTCAGAAGCTACAGCCAAGACTTCTGGGGTGGCTAAGTAATAAGCAGGGCGGATTCCCTGCGGATCTCGCATGACGAATCCCCATCCGTTTCCTATCCAGCCGGCAATCACATATCCGCCATCCCATCGGCGCGCACTGCGCTCCAGCCAGCTTAGGACAGAGAAATGCTGCTGGATATACTTACTTGCTTCCGCTTTAGAGAGGCCTTCGCTCTTAGCTTGGCGGTAGAGCTCTTCTACACTTTCATCTAAAAAATGCCCCATTCGTTCTACGATGGTATAAGTGTCGCCCCGATGGATGGGATGCTGACCGATTTCTACTAAACGCTGAAAGAGCTCTTCAGTATTGGTGAGGTTGAAGTTGCCGGCGATGGCAAGGCTTTTAGAAGGCCAGCTATTCATCCGCACCACTGGGTGGGAGTCTTCTAAGCCATAGCCGCTGAAAGTTCCGTATCGCAGATGGGCAAGGTACCCCTCCCCTATGAAGGGAAAGTCATAGGGGCTTTTTTCTTCTTTTTCCCAAGCATCCCACTCTGCCCAAATTTCTTCTATAAGAAAGCGCCAGGGGGGGGTAGGTTTGACGCGTTTTCGGAGGTGGAAGTAGGGCGTCCCGAGAGGAGCATGGGCCTTATAGGTGAGGATGCCGGCGCCGTCTTGGCCTCGGTTGCGCTGCTTCTGAAGAAGAAGAGTAACCTTTCGCAGTCCCCATGCGGGAGAAGGATAGTCCTCTAACGGACGCAGAAGCCGCAGCCAGACGATACCACACATAAAACAAAGGTAGCGTGAGAGCGGT
>JANXDD010000154.1 GCA_025059915.1 Bacteroidia bacterium
CCATTCTGGAAGAGCCTACTGATTATAGGTGAAAATACAGAAATACCCCACTCTCTTTTTTCACTGGCGTGGATAAGTCCGAGGAAACTGGAGGATTTAGCCCATAAAATGGTAAGCTTGTTGAGGAATGACCAGGATTCTACCCCTGAGGAAGTTCTACCATACAAGGCTCAACAGATTCTTCTTGCGGTTGTGGCCTATCATCACTGGAGGGACTCTATCCATGAGGCAGTGGTTGAAAATTCTACAACGGCCTCGTTTTACTCGAGGGCAAAGGGAATTTATTCTGACTTAGAGGGTCTTCTTCGAAAGGAGCTTTGGGGAATCCACTTTCTCGCGGATTGTGTGGCATGGAATGAAGAGCTTGCCCAAGGTTTAGCAGGGGGTGTGTCCCTGCGCCGCTATGCCCCTCCTCCTTATCTCAACGAGTGGCTGCCCGAACGTCTAGGCTTTTCTGCGGAAGAGGCGAAGCAGTGGATACTTTTAGCCGGAGCCCTCCAATGGTGCGACCATTACGCTTCAGCGGTAGAAGCCGGACTGCCAGCTGACCTAAAAAAGCCTTTGCAAGTAGGTCTACCCCCAGCAGAGCTCCAGAATTTCCTGAGAAGCAAAGGGCAGGGAGGAAGAGAGGCCTGGCAGCTTGAGCTTTTAGAAGGAGCGCAAAAAGCCTCTCATTGTGATGATTTAGTCTTAGTAGCGCCTACGGGCATAGGAAAGACGGAGTTTGCATTTCTGTGGGGAGCTCAAGCGGGGCGGTTTATTTACACGCTTCCCTTGCGGGCTGCTGTCCATCAAACCTACGAGCGAGCTAAAAGCTATTTCGGAAACGGTACAGTAGGGCTTCTCCATGGGGATGCGGCTCTTTACTTAGCTCAGAAGAAGGGAGAGAATGAGCTTTCTGCTTATGACAGTCATGAGCTGGCTCGCCACCTTTCCTATGCGGCGGTGATTTGTACCGGGGATCAGCTCTTTTCCTATGCTATGCGTCCCCCAGGCTATGAGCGGATTTACTTTTCAGCGCTTACCGGTAGGCTCATCATAGACGAGGTTCAAGCCTATGACCCCCGAGCCGCTGCGCTAGTAGTCAAACTCTTAGAGGACATAGTAAGCCTGGGCGGAAGTTTCCTCCTTATCACGGCTACTCTGCCGCCGTTTATCAGAAAGGAGATAGAGAATATATTGAGCTCCCAGAATAGCGCAGGAAAGAATTTGTCTGGTAGTGCTAACAAGGAAGCTAATAGCACCTCCAGCCCCCAACCGCAAACGATATGTCAGGAGGGAGTGATTGATTACTACAATGAAATACAGCATGATGTTTGTCGCCACTGCGTCCAGATTGTGCGTTATACTGATGAGGAACTGGAGAAGAGTCCGAGTTTTTTGGATAAAGTAGAAGGGATTGTGAATGGTAAGATTGAGCCTCCTTACAAGCCTGAGGATCGCCCCGTAAGAGTGTTGATTGTACTGAACACCGTCATGCAAGCCATGCGGGTATATGATGAGCTCAAAAAGCAGTTGAGTAGTAAAGCTGAGATATGCCTTCTCCATTCTTTATTTACCTACAACGACAGAAATAAAAAAGAAAGGGATTTGAAAGCCGCCTGGGGACTTAATTCTGAAAGCTCAGATAAAAAACTTGGTCAGGGTAAGCCGCAGATTTTAGTAGCTACGCAGGTGGTAGAAGCTGCGCTGGACATAGATGCGGATTTTCTCCTTACAGAGCTGGCGCCGGCGGATGCGCTGGTACAGCGAATGGGGCGGGTAGCCCGCCGATTCCGAGCCGATGACGCCAGGGTAAGCCGTCCCCAAAGACCGAATGTATTCATATGGGTTTGCCAACAGAACTCTAAGAGTAAATTAGCTTCTGGAGAGGGGCGCGTGTATGATAGAAAACTTCTGGAGCTTACTTTAGATCATCTTAAGGAGGGCGCGAAAGGCTCATCCGACACCTCAGTAAGTTTTCAAGAGAATACTCCAGCTTTTTGTCTTTCTGAGAAGCATAAGAAAAGGTGGGTAGAAAAAGTCTATGAAGAATTAGAGAAATTGGGGGAAGAGAGCGCTTACCTTCAAGCTTTTTATCGCACCTTAGAGGCCGTACGGGCAGGCTTCGTCGCTGAACACCGTGAAGAAGCCCAACGGGTCTTTCGTCAGTTAGCCAGTGTACCAGCTATTTCTGAGGATTGCTGGGAGTCGTGCAAGCAAGCCATCATACAACTGGATAAGGGCTTTGAGGGAAAGGATTTTGCTCAGCGTGAAGTCCGTAGGAAGTATCTCTTGAGCTGGCAAGAGCAGATAGTCGCCCGCTTTTTTGTGCAGGTGCCTTTCTACATAGCTAAGAAGCATGGGAAGCTAATCACTCGGAAAAGTAAGCGCATAAAGGAAGTACCAGAGCGAGCTAAGCGGCGGCTGGAAGGCGTGTATGTGCTGAAGGGTTATGCGTATTCGTTTGAGAAAGGGCTTTATCCTAGTGGGTCCTCTGCCGCAGCGGTGGAAGAATTAGAAGAACAGAT
>JANXDD010000155.1 GCA_025059915.1 Bacteroidia bacterium
GTAAAAGCTCACCTTCAATCCCAAGGAACTTTCCCTCAAACGGCTGAAAGTCTTCTATCCCTCTATACCGCTCAGCTCCTCCGCGTCTATCACATAGATACCGCCCGTTGGAACGCCCTTCGTCACTATTATGCTCGCTATCCTAAGCTGTGGCATGAGCTCTTAGACAAAGCGCTTACCACCTCCCAGTAGCCCGTGGGAAAGAAGCCTTTTTGGTTAACTTCATCTCCATGAAGTTCCGTCTGGTGAGCGAAATGACCCCCAGTGGGGACCAGCCCCAAGCAATAGCTCAGCTTGTAGAGGGACTTCTCCGAGGGGAAAAGCATCAGGTGCTCTTAGGAGTTACAGGCTCTGGAAAGACTTTTACCATCGCCAATGTCATAGAGCAAATCCAACTACCAACCCTCGTCCTAAGCCACAACAAGACCCTCGCATGGCAACTATACAGTGAGTTCAAAGGGTTTTTCCCCAATAACCTCGTTTGCTACTGGATTTCTCACTATGACTACTATCAGCCAGAGGCTTACTTGCCAGCGACGGACACTTATATTGAGAAGGAGCTGAGCATTCTAAAAGAGATTGAGCGCTATCGGTTAGAGACTCTGACAGCTTTGATAAGCGGGCGGCGGGATGTGATAGTAGTAGCCTCAGTATCAGCTATTTACGGATTGTCAGACCCGGCGGAGTTTGCACAGCATGTGATTACGCTCAAGCCTGGGCAGCGCTACCCGCGGCAGGCGCTTATTCATCGCCTCACCCAAATGATGTATCGCCGCACCAGCGAGGGCACAGAGCCGGGAACTTTCTGGACCCGTGGAGATAGGGTGTATATCTTCCCTGCTTATTCGGAGAAAGGGCTTCGGGTTGGTTTTTACGGACCAGCCATAGAAGGGATAGAGGAAATAGAGCTTCCCACGCTCCGCCCCCTCAAGCGATTGGAAGAAATTACCCTCTACTCCTCAGACATGTTTGTCATCTCTCCTCAGAAGCTGGAAATAGCTATTGCTCGCATTCTGGAAGAGCTGGAAGCCCAAGTGAAATATCTGGAATCGCTGGGGCGCATAGAAGAGGCTACACGGCTGCGAAAGCGCACCTTATATGACATTGAGCAGCTGCGAACCTTAGGTTACTGCAATGGGATTGAAAACTACTCTCGGCATCTCACCGGACGAGCTCCCGGAGAGCGCCCTTATACGCTGATAGATTATTTCCCTCGCCCATTTTTGACTGTCATAGATGAGAGCCATGTAACTATTCCCCAGCTCAAAGCGATGATTGGAGGCGACCAATCTCGTAAGCTCGTTTTGGTAGAGTATGGATTTCGCCTTCCTTCTGCCTTGGATAATCGCCCGCTGAGATTTGAGGAATTTGAGGCTCTGGTAGAACAGGTCATTTATGTAAGCGCCACCCCGGGGCCCTACGAACTCGGACAGACAGGAGGAGCTTTCATAGAACAAATAGTGCGACCGACTGGTTTAGTAGACCCTCCTGTGCAGGTGCATCCCATGGAGGGAGCGATAGATCATCTCATATCAGCCATCCATCGGCACCGAGCAGAAGATGGACGAGCTTTAGTCATAACTCTGACTAAAAAGCTTGCGGAAGAGGTGGCGGATTTCTTTTTGAGAGTAGGCATTAGGGCGGCTTACCTTCATTCAGACCTCAATGCTATTCAGCGGGTGGAGATTATTGACAAGCTGCGCCGAGGAGAGATAGATGTAATCGTGGGCGTCAACCTTCTGCGGGAGGGATTGGACCTTCCTGAGGTATCTCTCGTGGCTATTTTAGAAGCAGATAAAGAGGGCTTTCTGCGGTCGGAGACTTCTCTTATTCAAATAGCAGGACGCGCAGCTCGCAATGTGAATGGAGAAGTGATTTTGTATGCAGATAGGATTACCGAGTCTATGCAGCGGTTTATTCGGGAGTCAGAGCGCCGCCGTCAAAAGCAGCTTGCTTACAATGCTGCCCATAACATCACTCCTCGCACTGCTGGACGACGACGAGAGCAGCTGATGACAGAAGGTGGCGAACCTCCCTCTGTCTTAAGTCTCCCAGCAGTAGATAAGCTCACTCCTGCCCAGCTTCAAGCAATGATAGAAGAGACACGGCGGCGCATGCTGGAAGCCGCAGAAGCCGAAGAATACCTCACAGCTGCCCGCTACCGAGACGAACTTCGCGCCTTAGAAGCAAAGCTCGCTGCTTTTCAAACTGTTGAAAGTCGGGGATAGACTTCTCTTCAAGTGAGTTCCGAGTGAGGGAAGGGCTATGAGAGTTTAGAGAAAGTTTGAGGGGAAGGGGTATTAGAAGGCAGGCTAAATGAATGCTCCCCTTTTAGGGTTTCAAAAGAAGGTGGTTTTTTTGGGCGGCGCCAGCGCCAGCGGCGCTGGCGCCGCCAAAAAACCAAACATACCCATCCAGCAAATCCACACCCATAGCCACCCACCAG
>JANXDD010000156.1 GCA_025059915.1 Bacteroidia bacterium
ATCAGCGCCTGCGCCCTGAGACCTGAAAGCTCGCTCAGGAGATTCCCGTTTATCTCGTAGAGCACTCGGAGATGTATCAAACACTCCTTCCAAATCCTAAGGTATCTTGTGAGGGCAGCTCCGATAATATAAACCTGAAAAGGTCTAAATCGTTTATAAAGAGAATGTTCTCCAAGCAAAGCCGCCTCCCGAGGCATGCCCTTTATCCCACTCTCCTACTGCCCTTACTGGGATGGGGGCAAGCCGACTCCCTGCAAACTCAGCGGGTGCAGCGCAGCCTTCTAAGCTCGCTAAGCGGATGGGCAGCCGCAAGTATAGCCGTGGGAGCATGGCAGAGCTTCAGCCCTTCTGCTTCTACGCTTCGGCGCTACATGGGCTATCAAAACCTCGCTTGGGGTGCAGTAGATGGGGTGATTGCTGGGATAGGGTGGATCAGCCGTCAAAAAGCCCTGCGGGAAGGCCGAGACTGGAGCGCCGAACGCCGACGACTTCGCCGCCTCCTCTGGATTAACTTCGGGTTGGATATAGGGTATGTAGCGGCAGGCGCTTTTCTGGCAAGCCGCTCCGACCCCCGCTGGCAGGGCACAGGCTATGGAATCCTCATCCAAGGAGGATTCCTTCTGATTTTAGACGGGTGGCATGCTTTACGACTATAACGCATGACGGTTTATTTTTACGCATGCCTCAAATCTATGATAACTCTAATGCGCAGCTTCTTGATGCCCTGCGAAATACGCTCGGAAAGTCCCAAACTCACAGCCTATGGATTGCTACTGGCTACTTTCAGCTTTCCATTTGGCACAGGCTCGTAGAAGGGCTTACTCTTTCCCCTGATTTTCGCTGCGCCCTCCTCATAGGCATGCTTCATCGCGAGGAGGAGGGAGAGGACCCGGCACCTGTCTCAAGGAATGGCCAAAGTCCCACCGCTCTTACTAAGGTACTGGAAGCGCTTCGGCGCCAACTGGAAGCGGGACTCCCTGACTCAATAGCCGAGCGCGCCCTGAGGCGGCTACACCAAGACCTGCGACAAGGCGTTCTCACCGTCAAAGCCTATCTCTGTTCTCAAGCTTTGCACGCCAAGCTCTATCTCATAGAACGAGAGGATAGCATCACGCCGCAGGTGGGCTTCTTAGGCAGTAGCAACTTTACCTACGCTGGACTCCAAACTCAGGGCGAACTCAACGTAGACATTACCGACCAGGACGCCACACACAAACTCAAGGAGTGGTTTAAAAGCTACTGGAATCAGCCTTGTGCCGTAGATATTAGTCAAGACTTAGCGGAAGCCATAGAGAAAAGCTGGGCTTTCCAAACCGAAATTCATCCTTATCATCTCTTTTTACGCATAGCCTATCATCTCTGCGAGCCCGTGCTAAGCGCGCAAAGGATAGAAATTCCCTCCATCTTCAAAGAAAAGAAAACAGAACTCCTTCCCCATCAGGTAGAAGCTATCGTACAACTTCTTTACCTTCTCAAAAGTCGCAAAGGAGCCCTTTTGGGCGATGTAGTGGGACTGGGGAAGACCCTCACCGCAGCAGTAGTCGCGCGCATTTTCTTTGAAGAGCGAGGAGCGAAGACGCTGGTCCTTTGTCCCCCTAACCTCGTGCCCATGTGGGAGAGGTATTTAGCTACCTATAGCATCTGGGGGGATGTCCTCTCTATCGCCGAAGCTCCCTCTAAGCTCAAAAACTATCCACCCGTAGCTTTGGTAATCATAGACGAAAGTCATAACCTCCGCAACCCCGAGGGCAAACGGTATGAGGCAATCTGGAGGTATTTGCGAGAGCATACGCCCATGCCGAAGGTTTTGCTTCTCAGCGCTACTCCTTACAACAAGCACTTTGAGGATTTGAGCGCTCAGCTCCAGCTTTTCTTAGACGAAAGTGAAGACTTAGGGATACGCCCTGAAGCCTTCATCAAAAGCCAGCAGAAGTTAGGCAGGAGCCTGCGTGAAATTCAATCAATGTTAGGAGGAGCCCCGCTTACATCGCTCAGAGCCTTCAAAGAAAGCCGCGAGACCACCGACTGGCGCAACCTTATGCGGCTCTTTCTCGTGCGGCGCACCCGCAGCTACGTCATAAAAAACTATGCCTACAAAGATGACGAGGGCTATTACTTAGAAATAGAAAAAGGCAAGCGCTTCTATTTTCCTAAACGCATACCTGAACGAACCACTTATACCCCTGACGCCATTCAACAAAAGCTTTTCTCAGAAAAGGTGGTAGAACTCATCTCTTCTCTTCACCTGCCCCGTTATGGCCTAGCAGCCTACATTCTTTCCGCTCCTCTTCCCAATTGCTCTCCTACTAAAGAAGAAGAGAAAGTGCTTCACAATCTCAAGCAGGCGCGCACGCAGCTGCGCGGCTTTATCAAAGCCA
>JANXDD010000157.1 GCA_025059915.1 Bacteroidia bacterium
GTTTTTTCGGCGGGCAATGCCAGTGGCTCAGCTAATCTTCTATGGGGAAGCGTGTTCCAGCGTCCCTGTGTATAAGCGCCGATAAAGAGTACTTTTGCTAAATGGCGCTATGGCTTCAGGTCATAGGCGTCCTTATGCAAGGGGGGGAGCCTGTACCTGGGGCCCGCCTCTGGTGGAGCGGCACGAGTATCGGTACCGTCTCTGACAGTACTGGCCGCTTTGCTCTTCAAGCCCCTTCTAAATTTCCCGTGTGGCTGCGATGCAATATGACCCCTGAAAGCCTCCGAGTAGATAGCTTGCCGAGCTCCCCCCTTTACTGGGAGATAGCGTTTGCGACAGAAGTGGCTACCCAGACCATAACCGCCCGTCAGGAAGGCATCCAACCTCTACAACCCCAAGCAACCCTTGTATGGGGACGCTCTACATTGACAGCCGCTCCTTGCTGCAATCTATCCGAAGTCTTTGAAGGAACTGCCTTAGTAGATGCTATCTTGTCTGATGGAGCTTTGGGGCTGCGACAGCTTCGTCTTTTAGGTTTTGAGCCAGCACATGTTACAGTATTCTACGAAAATAAGCCTTTAGGCATAGGCTTATATCGCCCCTGGGTAGTCCAGTTTATACCAGCCTTATGGATTCAAAGCATTTCTATCGCAAAAGGCGTAGGAAGCGTTCTAAACGGACACGATGGCGTAGCAGGCCAAGTTCAACTGCAGTATCAATCGCCTGACCCGCCTGAACAGCCTCGTGCTATAGAAGCTTTTGTCCGAACTACTGGCGAAGCTTTCCTTGCTGGACGGGCTGACTGGATAAACCCCCGGGGTACTCGCTTTCTCCTCTTAGGTAACTTAGGCTGGACGCCGTTCCAATCGTATGCGCTTCAGGACCATAATGGTGATGGGTTTTTAGACATTCCTCTTTTTCGGCACGGGCATGCTTTGCTTCGGAGGCAGAGGCGAGACACCGCAGGAGACCTCTTTGAGACAGACGTGGAGGGTTTGTACGACTATCGGTGGGCTGGTCAAGTAAGTTTTCGGAATCCTTCTGACATTGCTGCGCTGAGGGCGTGGGGCAGTTATCAAAACTTAGGACTTCTGCAAATCTCCATGCGCCGGGGATGGGTTTTCTCTAAGGGGCGAGGATTGAGCATTCTTTCTCAGGGACGCTACTTTAGTTCGCAGCTTCAGGCAGGCTTTAATCGCTATGAAGCTCGGCAGCCCTTGGGATGGTTTCAGATGGTTTATCGTCAGCCCCTTGGGGACACTCGTTGGATACTGCAAGGAGGACCTACTCTCCGATGGGCCTATTATGCTGAGAGTTTGAGTACGTGGCATGCATATGATACGAGCTGGAAGCGACCAGAAGCTATTCTCGGAGGGATAGCTGAAATCCTTCTCGCTCCCACGCCGCGTTTCTCTGCGGTTCTCGGAATAAGGGCAGATTGGCATTCTTTCTGGGGCTGGCAGACTGCGCCGCGCTTTCACTTTCATTGGCAATATGCGGCACAGGGGGCGCTGCGTCTCTCGGCAGGACGCTCTTGGCGTGTTCCAGACCCTCTGCCTGAGGCTATGCCCTTTCTCATGAGCATGCGAATGTGGAATCTTTCTTTCTCTACTTGGCCTGCGGTGGAAAGTGCCTGGAGCTACGGCTTCTTTTGGCATCATTTCTATGAGATAGGCTCAGGCCTTCTAAAATTCTCACTGGATGGGGTGCGCGCTCATATCTCCAACCCACTGGTATGGAATATAGAAAAGTCATGGCGGATAGAAGTTTTTTCCGGAAAGAAGCCTGCCCTCTATCAGAGTCTGTATGGAGAAATCCAGTATGAGATAGCCGATCATCTGCGATTCTCTATAGGGTACAAGCTCCAGGAGGTTTGGTGGTACTTGGAGCAGAAATATGTTTTTCGCCCTCTTTTTCCGCGTCATCGGATAGTAGGGTGGCTTACTTGGCTTACGCTCTCCCGCCGGTGGCAAGCAGATGCAATTCTTTCATGGTATGGCTCTCAGCGACTCCCCTCTACGGCAGAAAAAGAAGAGCCCTACCGTCTGCCTACCCGTACCCCGCCTTACGCCATTTTCACCCTCCAGCTTACCCATCGCATAGACCAATGGGAAATCCAAGTAGCCGCAGAAAATATAGGGGGATTCCGGCAAGCCCGTCCCATTCTCGGCGCTGATCGTCCTTTCTCGCCTCAATTTGATGCCTCCCTCATCTGGGGTCCTATTATGGGACGCATGGCAAACGTTACTTTGCGATATAGCTGGTGAAACTTGTTGTGTATGTTTGTAATAAATGAGCACCTGGCGAAACTGGCTAAGAACCTTTCTTCCTTGGACTGCCCGAGAGGAGAAAAGCTCTTTAT
>JANXDD010000158.1 GCA_025059915.1 Bacteroidia bacterium
TGCCTGACCGCCATAATGGATTAGGGCTACTCCTGCTGGGCGTCACGGCGGATGAGATTCTTCCGAGGGAAGTTTATGAGCGAATCAAAGCCGATACCTTAGCCCGCGTCCGCGGCACCGTCCAAGCTGATATTCTCAAAGAAGACCAAGCCCAAAACACTTGCATCTTTTCCGTAGAATTTGCAATCCGAATGATGGGCGATGTACAGGAGTACTTCATTCAAAATAAGGTGCGAAACTTTTATTCCGTCTCTATCTCTGGTTATCATATCGCTGAGGCAGGCGCTAATCCCATCACGCAGTTAGCTCTTACTTTAGCGAATGGCTTCACTTACTTGGAATACTATCGGGCAAGGGGCATGAAAGTGGATGATTTTGCGCCGAATTTCTCCTTTTTCTTTTCTAACGGCATGGACCCTGAATATGTTGTGATTGGGCGGGTGGCTCGGCGCATTTGGGCTAAGGCGCTCAAACTCCTCTATAAAGCCGCCCCTCGTAGCCAAATGCTCAAGTACCACGTCCAAACTTCTGGCCGTTCCTTGCACGCTCAAGAAATCGCCTTTAACGATATTCGCACGACCTTGGAGGCGCTATATGCCTTAGCTGACAACTGCAACTCCCTCCACACTAACGCCTACGACGAAGCGATTACGACCCCCACGGAAGAGTCCGTGCGCCGAGCCGTGGCGATCCAGCTGATTATTCAAAAGGAGCTGGGGCTGATGAAGAACGAGAACCCCTGGCAAGGGAGCTTCTTCATAGAATGGCTTACTGATGTAGTAGAAGAGGCGGTACTACAAGAATTTGAGCGGCTCAACGAGCGTGGTGGGGTTTTAGGGGCCATGGAACTGGGCTACCAGCGCAACAAAATCCAAGAAGAGTCGCTGTATTATGAGACCCTCAAGCACACTGGGCAGATACCGATTATCGGTGTGAATACCTTTTTAGGTAAAGACGGCTCACCTACAATTATTCCCAACGAAGTGGTACGCTCCACTACAGAAGAGAAAGAGCAGCAGATTCGCAATCTTAAGGCTTTTCAGCAGCGCAACGCCGACAAAGCCCCCCAAGCTCTCAAAACCCTTCAAGAAGTCGCTCTCTCTGGCGGAAATACTTTCGCCGCCCTCATGGAGGCAGTGAAAGTCGCCAGCTTAGGACAAATATCCGCTGCACTGTATGAAGTAGGGGGAAAGTACAGGCGGAATATGTGATTTTTAGCGACCCAATAGAGAAACATTTTAGAGGTTGGACCGGACAAGAGCAGGCCATGGGCTTTCTGCTTAGCCCTTCCGTAGAACTTAGGCATAGTCTAATAATCTATCTACCCTGGTGCCTCGGAGTACCTCCCCGAAGCCTTATATTTGCCTCTAAGCACCATATGGACTCTCTTATTTCACAGGTCAAAGCGTCAATCCCCTCCCTATCCCAAATGCGCCTTGAGCTTCAACAGCGCCTTAGCGAACAAAGGGAGCTAAAAGATTTTGAGCAGAAGCTAAGTTTTTTGGACAACGAGGGCAAAAAGATTTTCCAGGACTACCAAGAACAGGCTCTCTATCGCTTAGTAGAGGCCTGGCTTGACTTCCACGAAAGCCTCTGGCGAGAAGAATATCTTAATATCCTTCAAAAGCGCGGCTGGAAGCACTTTAAGAAGAGCATTCTACCTAAGCTTGTGGAGTTATTCCAGTTAGTACAGCGACTGGAAAAGGATTTGGGCAATATGCGCAAAGCTCGGGGAGGTGCCCTATTTCAGGCTAATATCTAGTATCTCCTAGGGAGCGAGGGAATTTCTTGCGAGACTCCCACGGGCAACATAGCTTCAGCTTTGGGTAGAATAGATTTAGTTGTACCGAGTATGGAAATAGCTCAATCTCATCCAGATAAAGCCTATTTTATCACCTGCAAGCGTACCCTGAGAGAGCGCTGGAAACAGGAAGTGCCCCAAGGTACAGCTAATAGACGATTTTATCTGATTACGCTGGATGATTCCATATCCGCATCCAAAGCTGAGGAGATTAGAAAGATGAACTTGATTGTGTATGTGCCCTCTTCCGTTAAAATGAAGCATGCAGACAAAAGCTGGATACGCAGCATAAAAGATTTCCCTGAAGACCTGAGAGTATGAATGACCTCTTTACAACTACCCCTACTACTCTCCCTTATCGCCGCATACGAGATGAATCTTGGGACTTTCGGGGGGTGGCAGCTGGACAGGGAATATACGCTTTGCACCCCTATCCTGCCATGTTTCATTTCGGCGTAGTTCGCCGAGTTCTCAGGGAATACGCAAGCTCAGGCTCACACATCT
>JANXDD010000159.1 GCA_025059915.1 Bacteroidia bacterium
GCACAGATAAAGGCAAACCCCTTTATCCCCAAGCCATATATCGCATAGTGCGCCGTACTTTAGGAACCCATCCCCATGCCCTTAGACACAGCTTTGCTACGCATTTGCTTCAGCGAGGCGCTAATGTCCAAGCCGTCAAAGAACTCTTAGGGCATTCCAGCTTGGCTACCACGCAACGCTACTTGGCTATTACCCCAGCCGAACTCAAAGCAGCCTATCAAAAATTTCATCCCCGTGCCTAATGCGCTGGCTTTATTGGCTCAAACTCCTCTGGAATCTCCCGCACCTTTCGCGGATTTCCTCTAAGCCGCTGAGCCTGCTGGGAGAAGCTCTACACGAACCTATTCGTCATCCGCTTTTCCTGCATGCAGGACAAAAGCGTTTCTGTGAGATAAGCCTGCCTAATCTCTATGGGTTCCTTCAGCTGCGCCGAGTAGGAATAACCCCAGCCCTTTATCAGCCCGATGATCCTACTTGGCTGCGTTGGCAACTGAGTCCCCAGGGCACTTTCCTCACCCGCCTCTCCCCTGGGATGGACCTGATGCACTTGTATGAGCTTTTTGTGAGAAAAGACTACGGGGAAGACTTTGCTCATAAAACTATCCTGGACATCGGCGCCTATAATGGAGACTCCTCCGTATATTTTGCCCTCAAAGGAGCCAAACGCATCATCGCCTTAGAACCCTATCCCCCTAGCTACCAGTTAGCCCAGCAGAATATCCACTCCATGGGGCTTAGCGAATGCATCACTCTTTTGCCTGTTGGATTAGGGGCGCAAGCCGGGAAGGCTACCCTGCGGGTAGCTACTCAGCAGCCCGGGGCTAATACCGCTTATACCACAGGCTCCGCCCTCCAAAAAATGCTCACTTTTGAACAAGAAGTAGAAATAGAGCTCATACCTTTCCCAGCTTTGTTGGATAAGTTTGGATTGGCAGAGGTGGATTTTGTCAAGTTAGATTGTGAAGGGTGTGAGTTTGCGATAATGCAAGCCCTTTCGCCGGCAGATTTGCGGCGGGCCCGAGTTTGGCACATAGAATATCACGCTTCTCCAGCCCCCCTGATTCAGAAGCTAAAAGCCGCACGCTATGAAGTGAAAAAGCAGCGAGATAGGGGTATTTTAGGATATTTGATTGCTCAGCGGCGGTAAATCTATAATCCAGACAGTTACATCATCTACCATGGCGAAAGGATGGCGATAAGCATGCCAGCGCTCTTGTAGGAGAGAGAGGGCTTGGGTGGGGGGAAGCTGAGCGGTTTCAGAAAGAAAGGTGCGCCATTGTTTGCGTCCCCACTTTTTGCGGGAGGAGCCTCCAATTTGAGCTGTCAGCCCATCAGAGGCTAAAGCAATCCGAAGCCCCTCAGGCGGTATATCCCTGCTCCACGTTTGCCATAACGAAGGGTCCTCAGGTGTGCCCCTGAATACCCCAGGCAAAGTAGGGGCTATCTCTTCTACTTTCCCCTCGGGATATACCACCCAAAAATACTGCCCCGCGGGAACTGCTTCTATCTTTCTCGCCTTAGCATCTATGGAGAGGAAGGTACCTTGAAGCCCGTCTTGTAGTTCTTCTTCTCCTGCCTGGAATGACTGCATCCAAGCCTTGTGCAGATACCGAACCAGAGGGAGGGGATAGATTTGCCCCTCTCGTACTGCTTGCTCTAAAAGGATGTAAGAGAGAATAGTCATAAAGCTCCCTGCCACCCCATGCCCGGTACAATCCCCCAACCCCAAGAGCACATGCCCCTCTTTCGCCAAGTGACTCCAGTAGAAGTCTCCTCCTACCTCTTGACAAGGCTGGTACCATAGGGCGTTGGGGAAAGGCAGGGAAGGGGAAGCCATAAGCCCCTTCTGAATGCGTCGGGCATAACGGAGTTGGCTCTGAAGGTTTTCATGCTGCTCGGCTATCTGAAAGTAGGATTCCTCTAAGGCTTGCTTTTGGGCGCGGATGGTAGCTTTTTGGGTTTGCAGCTGGCGATTGAAGCGCAAGAGCAGGAGCATTACCCCGCCAGCCCCCACTAAGCCCAAAGCCAAAACTACAAGCCCTATCTGCCAGCGACGTCGTTCTGCTTCCTGCTGAATTTCCTGCCGAAGGAGTTCTTCTCGCCAGCTTTGCTCTCTGCGCAGCCAAGCATATTGATAATGAGATTCCAGAGCTTTTTGTTGAGCTCGCCGGTCGCGCAGTTTATCTCGGTAGGTTATGTGCGACTGGTGATAATTGTAGGCTTTTTGATAGTCTCCTAAACCCGCACATAGCGT
>JANXDD010000015.1 GCA_025059915.1 Bacteroidia bacterium
TTTGGTGGGGGTCATTTTTGGGGTTGGTGGGTATGTTGTTTGTCCTTTTTTTGTTGCGGTGGTTTTGGGTTGAGTTTTTTGGTTGGGCGGCCGCGCCTTGGGCGCGGCCGCCCAACCCGCACTTCTAACATACCTTCTACCTTTTTCCAGAGCGAGAAAAAAACACCCTTCTATACCCTTCCCTTCCGTCCTTATTGCCCTAACTTCTCAGGAGAACTGACCCTCCCAAGTTGTTATCTTTGGGAAATGGCTGTCCGCAAAACAAAGGGAACTACTGCAGTAGGTACAGATGTGCTGGGGCGCGTGGTTCCTCAAGCTATAGACATAGAGCGAGCTCTTCTGGGCGCCCTCCTTATAGAGAAGGATGCCATTGCTAAAGTCATAGACCTTCTTTCTCCAGAGGCCTTTTATGATCCTCGCCATCAGCGGATTTATGCAGCGATACGCAGCCTTTTTGACCAAGGGCTTCCTGTGGATCTTATCAGTGTTCAAGAGGTACTGCGTCGCAATGGAGAGCTCAAAGAAGTGGGACCCTACTACCTGGCAGAGCTCACTTTAGGCGTGGCCTCCAGCGCTAATGCTGAAAACTATGCGCGCATTATCGTAGAGAAGTATCTTTTGCGGCAAATCATTTCTTTAGCTGGTGAGCTTACTGAAAAAGCCTTTCAAGAAGAAGTAGATGCTTTTGAACTGCTGGATTCGGCGGAAAATCGCTTGTATGAACTTTCGCAGCATCATCTGCGCCGCAGCGTTCAATCAGGGCAGAGGGTTTTGCAGGAGGCTCTTGCTCTTTTGGAAAAGCTGAGGCACAAGAATCAACCTCTTACGGGGGTGCCCTCAGGATTTCCGGAGTTAGACCGGATGACAGCTGGCTGGCAAAAGTCCGACCTTATCATATTAGCCGCCCGCCCCAGTATGGGTAAGACTGCTTTTGCTCTCAACCTTGCCCGCCATGCAGCAATGAGTGGATATCCCGTGGCTATTTTTTCCCTTGAGATGTCTGCCCTTCAGCTAATGTACCGATTTATTAGCATGGAGGTAGAAATTAGTTCTGAGCTTTTGCGGACAGGGAAAATTCCGCCAGACCTGTGGCTTGTTCTTCCGCAGAAGCTGGAGCGTCTGTCGCAGGCACCGATTTTTATTGATGACACTCCTTCTATCACTATCTATGACTTGCGGGCGAAGTGCCGCCGTCTCAAAGCCGAAAAGGATATTCAGCTCGTCATGATAGACTACCTTCAGCTGATGGGCACTACTCAGCGCGCCCAGAATCGTGAGCAGGAGATAGCGGCTATCTCTCGTTCTCTCAAAGCCTTAGCTCGGGAGCTGGAAGTTCCAATCATAGCTTTGTCTCAACTCAGTCGGGCGGTAGAGACACGCGGCGGCGATCGCCGTCCCCAACTCTCCGACCTTCGGGAAAGCGGGAGCTTGGAGCAGGATGCCGATGTAGTTTTATTTCTCTACCGTCCAGAATACTACGGCATCATGCAAGATGAAGAAGGCAATCCTACCCAGGGAATAACAGAAGTCCTTCTAAGTAAGCAGCGCAATGGTCCGATAGGCAAAGTGCGCCTTCGCTTCATCAGCGACTACATGCGGTTCTTATCATTAGAGCCCTCCTTGCTACCGAATGATTCCGGCGGCTTCACCCTCTCCTCCAGAGCTAACGACCTTCCCCCTCCTTCTGACGATGATGAGCCATTTCCTCCTTTTTGAGAGAGATTGCTTTCCCCTCTGGTATGATTAATGCAGCCTTCTGAAATGTGGTCTCCCAGCGCAACTTTGGAGCTGCTCCTATGCAAAGTGCTTTAGAGCACCGTTGGATGAGACTTACATGGTGGGCCCTTCTGAGCTTTCTATGGGCTCAGCCCTATAAGGATTTAGAAGTTCAAGGCGGGGCGGTGTATGCGCTGGTGTTTTCTTCAGACTCTCGGTATCTTCTTTCTGCGGGCAGCGATAGAATGGTGCGTTTATGGCATATTCCTCATGGCACCCTTCTGGCGCGTTTTGGAGGAAGCTCCGCCAGCGTCAATGCCTTAGGACTTCTGCCAGATAGCGGGGGAACCTTTTGGGGGGTCTCCAGCGATGGGAAGCTCTACCAGTGGAGAATCGCTGACTACCGTAAAGCAGGCGGCTCTATCATCAAACCTGTACGCACGCAGGCTCTGGGAAAGCGGGTTCAAAAGGGAGGACCTCCTGATCCGTGGGAGAGTGTAGCGATAGACTTTAGAAAGCAGCTTCTGTATGTGGTAAGTAGAGGGGGGCTGCTCGTAGCCTGGGACACAGAAGAAGATTGGCTCCAGACTTTTCAAGATACCGCCCGTGTAGCGTATGCCCTTGCCTTATCCTCGCAGAAGAAGGCTCTGTACTTAGGAAGCGGCTCTGGCGCCCTTCTGGTTCTGGACCCTCAGTCCCTATCTCTTCAAAAGACCCTCCGAGGCCATACTAAGGGAATCCGCGGCTTAGCTATAAGCCCTGATGAGCGTATTCTGGCAAGCGCAGGCCTGGATGGGAAGGTTATGCTATGGAGCATTCCTGAGGGGCTGAGAATAAAAACCTTGGAAAAACACACGGACGGGGTGAGGGCGGTGGCATTCAGTCCAGATGGACGCTACCTCGCCAGTGCCGGGAAAGATGGGCTTCTGTGCTTGTGGGCTCTGCCTACAGGGCGATTAGAGAAGACTATAGAGCTCGGAGTGCCTCTCTGGACAGTTGCTTTTAGTCCGAATGGTCAGTATCTCGTAGTCGGGGGGGACGGAGGAATGCTGCGGCTGTGGCGTATTGATCAGCTTGGCATCCGTCCTATTCAGATTATCGCAGAATCGGACTCTTTATATGCTCCTCCGCTGGACCTGCAAGACAATGTTCCCCAGTGTAAAGCACCTCAGCCTCATCGCTATGCCTTCATCATAGGAAATGAAGACTATCAGAGCTATCAGCCCACTTTCACCCCAGCAATGAATGTACCCTATGCGATTCGGGATGCTTACGCCTTTCGGGTGTATGCAGAGCAAATTTTAGGGGTGCCTGCGCTGAATATCGTTTTCCTCCAGAATGCCACCTCGGCTCAGATACAGCGAGAGCTGGAAAAGCTTTTTCTCCTGATAGCTGCTACGAGGGGAAAGGCGGAGATCTTTTTCTATTATGCAGGGCACGGAGTGCCGCATCCGCAGACGCAGGAAAGCTACATCCTTCCTGTAGATGTCTCTCCTAATGCGCCAGAGAAGGGGGGGATTCGCTTGACTGACTTAGTGCAGCAGCTGGGAAGCAGCGGCGCAGAGAAAGTCTGGATAATTTTAGACGCTTGTTTCAGTGGGGGAGCGAGAGAAGAGAGCCCGCTGGCTGCCAGAGGCATTCGCCTGCGTCCTAAGCCAGTCGTCCTCACAGGACCAGTCGTACTCATCTCTGCTACCTCAGCGGAAGAGGAAGCTTTGCCTTATCATCAAGCTCGTCATGGGCTTTTCACTTACTTCTTTCTCAAAGCGCTCAAGCTGAAGGGATGTACCTCCACTTCTATTCAGACCTTGCTGGAAGAGGCAGCAACCGAAACTACTCGCTATGCCCTTCTTCTTCATCACAAGCTGCAACGACCTACCTGGATGGTGAGTCCCGCTCTCTCTGAAAGTGTGCTGGCAGTGCCCTGGTAGCAGCGAAAGCATCGCGGCAGGAGAAGGCAGTATCTTCGTTAGGTGAAAGGCATAAAGGCAAGAGCTCACGCTCTGCCCCATGAAGAAGTAGCTCGTCTCTTAGAGACAGCTCCGACGGGCCTTTCTTTCGAAGAAGCTCAGAGGCGCCTTTATCACTTCGGCCCTAATCAGATTCAAAAGCCTCAGGAAATTTCTTTGTGGCGCATCCTGTGGCATCAGTTTGCAAGCCCTTTCATTTATCTCCTCATTGCGGCGGCAGGAGTGGCCCTGGTTCTCGGAGACTATGTGGATGCAGCAGTCATCGCAGCTGTCCTTGTCATAAACGCCACCATTGGGTTTATCCAAGAATACAACGCAGAAAAAGCAGTAGAGTCTCTAAGGTCTCTGACTGCTCCCCAAGCCACTGTATTGCGTGGAGGGCGAGAATATAAAGTTCCAGCGGCATCGCTCGTACCCGGGGATGTCGTCCTTTTGGAGTCTGGGGTGCGGGTGCCTGCTGACATGCGGCTTTTTGAGAGCATAGCCCTCCAAGTAGATGAGTCGCTTCTGACTGGCGAATCTTTCCCTATTTACAAAACGGCCCATCCTATAGCGCTGGAGGCTCCGATTTCAGATAGAACTAACATAGTCTTTGCTGGAAGCATTATTACGGCGGGGCGAGGACGCGGCTATGTGATAGCCACTGGAAGCGATACAGAACTGGGAAGCATCGCTCGCAGCTTGACAGAGACGGAGTCTGTACAGCTGCCTCTCATGGAGCGAATGGAGAGGCTTGCGCGGTTGATTGGGATTGTAATTATGGGGAGTATTGCTGGGATATTTTTGCTGGGGCTGGTTGTGGGGTACTCTGTTTTAGAGATGTTCAAAGTTGGGGTGGGGATTGCGGTAGCGGCGATACCAGAAGGTTTGCCTATTGTGCTGACAGTTACGCTGGCGAGGCGGGTGTGGGCGATGGCTCGTCGCCACGCCCTCGTGCGTCGTCTCGCAGCCATAGAGACCATAGGTAGCGCCACAGTTATAGGTTCAGATAAAACGGGCACCCTTACGGAAAACCGCATGACGGTTCAGGTATTCTGGAGCGGAGGGGAATTTTGGCGCCCTGGGGAGTTTTCGCCTCTTTTTCATAAGGAGATGGCTTTGAAAGCGGCAGTCTTAGCCAATGAAGCAGAGCTTCCTGACGAAGCTAATCGGGACAGTGCCACAGGCGATCCGACGGAGATAGCTCTTCTTTGGGCGGCATGTGAAGCGGGCCTTTCGCCGAGGCGCCTCCGAGCAGCCGAAGTAGAAAAGTATCGGATTCCTTTTGAGCCTGAGCTGCGCTATTCTGCCAGCTTTCGTCAGCAGCCAGATGGCACCTACACTCTCTATCTTAAAGGCAGTCCTGAGCAGGTGCTCACTTTCTGTGATACAATTTTGACCAAAGAAGGGCGGAGCCAAACTCTCCATCCAGAGGAGGCTTTAGAAGCAGCTGCTCATCTTGCTCAACAAGGCATGCGGGTGTTAGGGTTAGCCTATGCGCCAAATCTTACGCAACTGCCTGAGCCTGCATTTCAGCTGCAGGGGCTCACTTTCATCGGGTTAGTGGGGATGATAGACCCGCCGCGGGCAGGCGTTCCAGAAGCTATCGCAGACTGTCATAAGGCAGGCATACGGGTGCTTATGATTACAGGCGATCATGCAGCTACGGCGCAAGCTATCGCTGCACAGGTAGGCATTCACACTCCCCGCACACTCACCGGGGAAGAAATGAATCGCCTCTCCGAAAAGGAGTTAGAGGAGCTGGTCCGCTCTGTAAATGTATTTGCTCGGGTGGCACCGCAGCAAAAGCTTCAGATTGTGCAGATTCTCCAGAAGCAGGGAGAAATAGTGGCTATTACAGGCGATGGCGTAAATGATGCCCCAGCTCTCAAGGCGGCTCACGTCGGTATCGCTATGGGTAAGGGGGGAACCGATGTAGCCCGTGAGGCAGCAGATATTGTCTTAGCTGACGATAACTTTGTAACTATACGCAATGCGGTGGAGGAAGGACGCACAGCTTTTCAAAATATACGAAATGCGACATTTTTTCTTCTATCTACGGGCGCAGCGGCTATCTTGCTCTTTTTAGTAGCTGTGATTCTCAAGTGGCCCTTGCCGATGCTTCCAGCCCAGCTTCTATGGCTCAATCTTGTAACTAACGGGCTGCAAGATGTAGCCATGGCTTTTGAGCCCGCGCTGCCAGGAATTATGCGTCAGAAGCCGCGCCCCCTCCGAGAGGGTATTATTTCGCCCCTCCTTTGGGAGCGCACATTTCTCGTTTCCTTTCTCATGGCGGGGGTGACCGCTTATCTTTTCTGGCTTGAGTATGATTTGACGCACGACTTATCTAAAGCCCAGACCGTTGCCCTCACAACTTTCGTACTCTTTCAAAACTTCCACATTGGAAATGCCAGAGCAGAATACATCTCAGCTTTTCGCCTAAATCCCTTGAGAAATCCTTTTCTCATAGGTTCAGCTTTGCTTGCTTTGGGCATTCATGCATTAGCTCTGTATGTGCCATTTATGCAGTTTGTGCTGCGGGTGGTTCCCATAGAAGGGGAAGCATGGATACGCAGCATTTTAGCAGCCTCGTCGGTGATTGTAGTAGGCGAGCTTCATAAATGGCTTCGCTCGCCGCGGCAGATGAAGCAAGCTGAGGATTGAGTTTTTAGCGGGGGAAAGGGAATTTCTTCTTGAGCTCTTCTTCGCGTTTTTTTCGCTCTTCTTCAAGCTGCTGGCGGATGCGCTCTTCTTCTTGTCGGCGCTTTTCTTCCATTTCTCTTTGGATGCGTTCTTTTTCTTGGCGGGCGCGCTCTTCTGCTTCTCGGCGCAAGCGCTCTTCCTCCTGTCGGCGCCGCTCTTCTAAAGCTCGGCGAAGGCTATCTTCTTTGGCTCGGAGGACAGCCTCTATGCTGTCTTTCTTACGGCGGGCCTCAGCCTCCAGGCGAGCTTTCTCCTCCTCTATGCGGCTTGTAAGCCCTTCTTTGACCGAGGAGGCAGGCCCTTCGGCAGGGCGGATGCTCAGCACCTTAGGCTGAGAAAGAGTGCCCCCCAAGTCAGCTATTAGGCGTACCTTTTCAGGAGCTTTGAGAGGAAGGTTGGCAGCCTGCAGAAAGCTCTGAGCCCAGCCGCTGGGCACTTCTATTGCGATTGCATAGGCGATGCTTTGATCTAAGCGGGTTATCCCCTGTACATCCATTTTGATGCTACCCGCAGTAAAGCTAAATGGCTCCACTATCAGCTGTCCATTTTGGAGGCTGAAGTGAATAGAAGTATTTGCTATCTGGAGGGTATTCAGCTGGGGCATCCGAGCAGCTGCTGAGAGAGCTGAGAGAGAAGCGGAACCTTGAACCGTAGCTTGGAGCACCTCTGCTATTCCACTTCCTGACAGGGTGCTCAGCTCTGGCATGAAATCAGGTCGCAGCGCACTACCCGCTGAGAGAGAGAGGTTAACTCGTCCTTGGGCTTTTTGGACTATCGGTGCCAAGCGCCGTATTGTCGTAAAATGCTGAGCTACCTCTCCTATCTGTACATTTTGCAGCTTGAATTGCATGTCCCACCGAGCTGATTTTTTATCGGGGGCAGCATAGGTCCCTGTAAGCGCAAAGGTTCCCCCCAGCCCCTCCATGCTAAAATCTTCCAGCCTAAGCGTTTGATTACGCAGAATGACCTTCCCACGAGCATTTCGGAAAGTCATCTTATCGTAGAGCAGCTCTCCTACCTGTGCTTGGAAGGTGAAATCTATGTTAGCAGGCAGAACTACTACTTCCATTGTGCTGGAGGTATCTGTCTGGGGCTTCGCCGCAGCCGCAGTGTCTGAACTCATCCACTCATTGAGGTCTAAGCGTTGGCTTGTGAGGGAAAGTGTCCCGATTATCTTTTCATCGCGCAGCACATAACCGAGATAGTTTTCCAACCGTCCTTCTAAGGCTATATCAGAGCGTCCTATACTGCCTCGGTAGCCAGAGAGGGCGGCGTACTGGGGAGTGAAGGAAAGGTTAGCCTGGGTGATTTTGGCTCCTTGGGGCAAATCTGGGCTTTTGTAGAAAAAGTTCTGGATGGTGAGGGTGCCCTGGGTGGGCAGACGAGCGTAATCGTGCTTTTCAAGGGCATCTCTACTTCCTTGGGTTATGAGGTCTATTGTAACCTTGCCAGCTATTTCCGTGCTGTCTATGGGGAATATTTTTGTCCATGTGGCTAAATCAGCACTTCCACGAGCGGTGAGGTTGTAGTTAAGGGCTTCCAAATCTTTCACAACGAGAGAGGCCTCTACGGCTTCACCGGCGACGAGAGCATAGAATCGGCGCAGAGTGGCAGTGGTACGCGCAGGCACCCCTTCAGGACTCTCAGCGGAGAAGTCAATCTCTAAGTTCTCCAAGGGTGTAGGAAAATCAGCAGCTTTGACATATCCATTCCGAAGGAGGAGCTTACCATCTATGGAGGGGAGTCGCCGCTCGGCGTAGACCCCCTGCACCCGAACATCTATATCAAAGGTGCCTTTCAGTTCGTACCCTAAAGGAAGGGCGGAAGCAAACTCCGAGAGATTCCCTTGACCAGCAAGGGCAGCACTAACATACATGGTAGTGAGTCCCTTAGTCAGGGCTCGGGCTCGTAAGGCCGTACCTCCAGCGCGTAAGCTGAGGGTGTCCAATCGCACCTGCAAGCTTTCTAAAGTAGGAGCAGGGCTCTCCACCTTCAGGCGAAGCTCTACGTCTTCTATGGGCTTGGGAAGGTCTTTATACTGGATGCGGCCCCGTTCTACCGCCAGCTGAAGGCTAAAAGCAGGGAAAAGCGTATCTACCATTTCTCCCTGCACATATCCCTCCAAGCGTAAAGTACCCTCCGTCGTCAAGCTCTCATAACCTTTCCGAAAAGCTGCAGGGATTAGTGAAATAAGTTCTTTGAGCGAAGCCTTAGGCGCAGCAAACTTTAGGTCTAAAAGGGTGCGAATCGTATCGGGCAGGGTCACACTTCCTGTCAAGCTCAGAGGAAGGGCATTGATTTGGAGCTCCCCTCGGCGCAATACATACCGACCAGCAGGGAAGCTAATGTCCAAATCCACCCCTGCTTGAATAGATTGCCCTCGCAGATAAGAGATATCACCATAAGTGAAAAAGACCTGCTGGATATGCGTCTCGGTCTCCAAAGTCATCTCATCCTGCGTAAAATCCCCCTTTCCTTCGTGTGTAAGCCCTAAAAGCCGCGCGTAGATGCCTGAGGCAGAATCCCAGTAAATAACGGTCGCATTTCTTATTTCATAACGGCGCAGCCCAAGTTTGAAGGTAGAGGGAGCGGTGTCCTTTGGTGCTTCTTCCTTCGTTGTATCAGGCAGTGTAATGTCCCAGCTGGCTCGCCCATCGGACCTTACCTGG
Source organism: Bacteroidia bacterium (assembly GCA_025059915.1). Taxonomy (GTDB): domain Bacteria; phylum Bacteroidota; class Bacteroidia; order SpSt-205; family SpSt-205; genus SpSt-205. Next base: position 9,038 of record JANXDD010000015.1, read on the forward strand.
GCACGTATTTTGGGCTCTATTAGGTAAAATCGTGTAACTTCTATGTTGCCGCTCAGCGCTTTGAGGAGATGAATTCCTATATCCAGCGTAGCACAGCTCAGGAGAGTATCTCCCAGAAAGGGCTCTTTGTTGATAACTGTAACGCTGTCTAATCGTATAGTAAGGGCTGGGAAGTGAGTGAAAAGAGACAACCGAAGTCGGCGATAATCTACTTGTGCGTTCAGAGAGCGGTTGATTTGAGCTTTGAGGAGGGTATTCACCTTTTCTTGGAAAAGAAGCGGCAGGAGTATAGCTGCGAGGAGGAGTAGCCCAATAGTCCCTCCTACAATGTACAGAGCTTTCCGCATACCTCAAAGGTAGAGGGTTATTTCTGTCTCTCCAATCGGCTAAGCTTTTCTGTGTATGTTTGTCGTATGCGGATTTGGATAGTGGGGATAGCATTATCTCTTCTCTGGGCGCAAAAGAGTAAAGTAACCTCAGCCGCCCTCGCTGTACAAGATGCCGAGTATGAAAAGGCTTTGAATTTTCTCAAGGATGCGCTGGCAGCTCCCGAGCTCCTCAAACCCAAAGACATGGCGAAAGCCTACATGCTGCGGGCTAAAGCTTACATGGGGCTTCTTCTTAGTAGCAAAGACCCCCAAGGCGTTTTAGCTAAGTATCCCAACCTTTTTGAGGAGGTCATCATCTCCATTCGTAAGTGTCGGGAGTATGATGCCTCTAAGGATTACGAAAATGACCTCAAGGTTACGGCTGCGCAGGCTGCCAGCGTGCTCTATCTAAAAGGATTTGAGCTGTTTCAAAAGGAAAAGCTGGCTGAGGCGCGCCAGCATTTCTCCTGGGCGATAGAGTTGTATGACATGATAGGACAAAAAGACTTTTATCCACCCTATTCCTTGCGTGGCATTGTAAGCCTTCAAATGAAGGATACTGCCGCGGCTATTCAGGATTTAGAGAAAGCCCGAGCCCTTGCTGCTCAGAAACCTATCAAAGAAGACCAAACCTTACCGTTCGTTTATTCGTCTCTGATTAGTGCCTACGGAGGAAAAGGAGATGCCGAGAAGGCTCTTTCTATCGCTAATGAAGCCCGTGCTAAGTTTCCTACTGATGAAAATATTCGCCGCGCTGAACTGAACTTATACCTTCACCATCCGAGCCTTCAGGAAAAAGCGTTGGAACGGTTTCGCCAAGAGCTTCAGCGCGACCCCAATAATGAAACTTATCTCCTCATTACCGCTCAGCTATGGGAGCGGCTCAATCCCGACTCAGCCGCAGCTTATTATAAACGAGTCCTTGCCCTAAACCCCAACAATGTAAATGCCCATTACAACTTGGGTGCCTACTATGTGAATCAAGCAGCTGAACTGAGCGTCAAATACAACGAAACGAAAGATGAAGCCCTCCAGCGCAAGTACTTTGCTCAAATGCAGGAGAATTTTCGCTTAGCCCTTCCTCATTTGGAAAAAGCTTATGAGCAACTGCCAGAAGATTTGGCTCTGCTTCAGAGCCTTATTCAAGTAACGACCTATTTAGGAGAAGAGGCGAAGGCGCAAGAATACCTTCGCAAGAAAAATGCTCTCCAGCAGAAGAAAAACTAATAAAAGCTTATGATGCAGCGGTTATATGCATTTTTAGTGGCAGCGCCTTTTTGGGTGCTTTCAGTGTATGCTCAGGAGCCGGCTCCTTCTTCTCAGCAAGCGGTTGCTACACAGCTGCCAGGAGGAGCTACCATTATCTACTCTCTGGGCGACCTGGAAAAGATGGACAAGATAGAGCTTACTCGTATCTACATTGCCAAGCTGACCCGCTTGTATCGGATTTTGCAGTACCTTCCTTTTGCGAAGCTTGACCCCAAAGGTCCCAATGACCTCAAGATTCCCTCTGTCCAGGCAAACGAAAAATCCATGAAGACGCTGGAGGAGTCCCTCCGGGATTACATAAAAACCGCTGAAGCGAGCCTGTCTACGATTACTCCCTATGCGGACAAGAAGCAGATTATAGATGCGATCCTTTTTCTCCAAGCAGTTACTAACAAGGTAGAGCTGGTAGGATTAGGAATGAGTCAGCTCATTTACTGAGGTGGGGTGGATAGCGCTGGCTTATGTCTTAGCGCTATGGGGAATTAGCTTCTTTGTTGGGCGGCGCCGCTCAGTCGCCGAGCTGGATACCTTTTATGTAGCTCAGCGGCGTGCTTCGTGGTGGTGGGTAAGCTATAGTATGGTGGGTACGGCCCTTTCCGCCGTAACCTTCCTCTCGGTGCCAGGCAGTGTAAAAGCAGATGGCTGGACCTATCTCCAAGTAGTGGTCGGCTATTTTATTGGTTATGTGGGGGTGGCGTACTGGCTTCTGCCTCTGTATTATCAGTACGCTCGGGCTTCGGTCTATGAGTACTTTCGCTATCAGATAGGAGCATACGGGGAAAAGACAGCTGCATTCTTTTTCATCCTTTCCCGAGGGGTAGGGAGCAGCTTAAGGCTTTTTTTAGCAGTCTCAGTGCTTCACACTTTTTTCCCTGAATGGTCTTTAGCTGGGCTCAGTGCAATGGCTTTACTTCTTATTCTTCTGTATGCGATGAGGAGTGGAGTAGCGGCGCTAATTTATACAGACTTTTTTCAGACGACGGTATTTCTCTTAGCCGCATTTGTAACGGTGGTTTATCTAAAGCGCTACCCTCTTCCTTCGGGGCAGATGCCTCCTGTACTTCAACTGACCCCTGACTCGCCCCACTTTTGGCTTAAGGATGTGCTTTCAGGGATGCTGATTGCCCTTACGATGACGGGGCTGGATCAAGATCAGATGCAAAAAAATCTCACCCTACCTTCCCTTCGCATGGCGCAAAGAAACCTTCTGCTGTATGCGGCGCTTCTTTTTCCTGTCAATTTGCTCTTTTTATGGCTGGGGAGCCTCCTTTGGCAGTATGCAGAGTGGCGAGGATTCGCTCCGGCCCCCGATAGCTTGTATGTACAAGTAGTGCAGGGAGAGGGAGCGCTCCTGCAGGTGCTTTTTGTATTAGGTGTAAGTGCAGCGGCTTTATCCAGCGCTGATGGTAGCTTAGTTGCCCTTACAACCGCTGTGCTTCGGAATCTTCTGCCCTCCCGCTACGAGACTCCCTCCATGAAAAACTTCCTCATGATTCTCTGGGCTGTTGTTTTCTGGGGGCTAATGATGGTGTATGCAGAGCTACCCTCTGAACAGCATGTGCTGGGGCGGCTTTTGCGCTTGTCGGGTTATACTTATGGTCCTCTTTTGGGGCTTTTCATTTTCTCCCGCAGTGTGCGGCCAGGGCGGTATGACTTTGTAGCGTGGGCTCTACCTCTCCTATCGGCGGTAGCCATCCTCGGTGAATGGGCAATGGGCTGGTTTTCAGGATATGTGAGTATTATTTGGACGGCAGCGATAAGTAGTATGGGGCTATGGGCTATTCAGGCAGTTCGGAAGTAGCACCATGTTTCTGGCGCCAAGCATTTACGTAGGCAAAAAAACGCTCCCGATTAATCCCAATCAGGATTAGCCGTTTGGCTTCGCCTGGACCTATGTGGGGCTGCCAGCCTACCGAGACTTGTAGGGATTTGCCGTACTTCTCGTAGTCTTGCTTCTCACAAAATACTTCAAACCGAAAGTGCAGAAGCGCTTTGTCATCCATGAAAAAGAAATAGGGGCGGACATAAGCCTTCCCTGGCGGAAAAGCCCGCTCTATTTGGGCTTTCACTGTGCGGTAGAGAGAATCCCTATCTATGCGCCAATGCAGGCTATCTAATGCGATGATGAACCGTCCTCCGTATAGGTAAGGTTCGGGTTCTTCGTAGAAAAAGACCTCTGGGGCTTCCAGGAGGGCTCTGACAGCGTTGCGGAGGTTTTCGTTTTGGCGGAACCATACGCGAGACCAGTGGATGGGGCGAAAGCTCCCTGCAAATCGCTCTAACCATTCAGGGGAGAAAGTATAAGAAAAAACCCCCTCGGTGATATAGCCGCAGCGGAGATTGACTTTGAGAGTTTTGATGAGGCGGCGTCCCCGGTATAATTTGAGCACATAGTGATAGTCGCAGTAGTCTTCATAAAAAGTTTGCCCTTCCCATAAGGACTGCATGGCTTGGAGGATGGATTTATCCTGTACGATAAAAGCGGAGAAGCGCTGCTGGAGCGGATGAGGGGCGTAGTTAGGGAGGCTCACTCCGACGAGACTCCATTCCCCCTGCGAAAAGTCTAAACCGCCAAGTACTGCATATAAAAGCACTACACTCGGCATATGCTGAAGAATTCTTCCCAGAAACTTCGGGAAAAGGCTGACTTTTCTGCGGCGTTTCCGATTACAACGAAGTTGGCGCCATGGTCAAATAAATCGGCTGCTTCTTGCGGCTCTTGAATACCCCCTCCTACGATTAAAGGGAGGGGTACGACCGAACGCACCGCCTGAATGAACTCCCCCGACGGCGGACGTGGAGCTCCACTGCCTGCATCTATGTAAATGAGCTTTTGCCCTAAGTACCATCCTGCAAGCGCAGTAGCCTGGACCAGCTCCGGCTTATCTGAGGGGATAGGCAGAGTCTGAGAAACGTAATGGACAGTTCGTACGCTATCGCCTACTAAAATGTAAGTCGTTGGTATGACTTCTCCTCCCCAGCGATATAGGAAAGGGGCAGCTTCTACATGAGCACCGATAAGGTAGTGAGGATTTCGTCCGCTGGCTAAAAAAAGGAAAAGCATGGCATCTACTGCCGGGGTCAGGTGAAAGGTACTTCCTGGGAAAAGTATTAGAGGGAGGGGGGCCGTTTTTCGGGCTTCGGCACACCAGTGGGTAATATGAGTGAAAGAGAAGAAACTCCCTCCTACCAAAGCCCAGCGTCCTCCTGCTTCTAAATAAGCCTCTGCTGCAAGGGGATAGGTATCCATAGATAACTTATCGGGGTCTATGAGCCATAGAGGCTGGGGAGGAGCTTCTTGCCAGGCGTGGAGGATGGTCATAGGAAAGGAATCCATTTGCGGAGCCAGCGCCTAATCAGGCTCCAAATCAGATTCCCCAGATAGCGGTACAGATTACTCACAAGGAGAGAGGAAAAAGCAGGAGGGCGCAGAGACTTTTCTATGAGGCGGATGCCGGCTTGGGCCAGTCGCAACCTATATAGAGCTTCTTGAGGAGTCAGGCGGCGCCTCAACCACACTTGCCCATAAGTAAGCTGGAGAATAAGAATGACAGCCCAAAGTCCGGCTCCAACCAGAAAACCCTTTCCCCAGTTTGCTGCCCCTGCGACCCAAGCGGCTAAACCTACTGCTGCAAAAAAAAGTGCCATTCCCCCAGCTATCGCACTAATAAGCAGACTCAAAACCCTAGCACTCCATCGGCTTAGAGCGATTTCTATCCGAGCCTCCACCACAATGCTCAGCAAACGAATATACCTAAGCCATAAAGGCTGCATACCTTCATGGGGTTTTGCTTGTACTGGCTTTGTAGGTTGCATTGCGCTCTCTCAGTCAGCATTGTCATATAGGCGAGGATTATTTCGGCGGAAAGGGAAAGAGCTATCTTCTGTAGGAGGCTCTACCCGAATGGAAGAGAGGGGAGTGGGGGGCGGTGTATTGATACCATAACGTATGAAAGCAGGTGTAGAACGAGCTCTTTCTATAGCCTGCCCGTCGCGCTCCAGCTGCTGTAAGCGCTGCTTGACATCTAAGGGGGGCGATATAGCGGGTGGAGTGTGGGCCTTAGGCAGAGGCTCTAAAGGAATCTCCATTTCCATAGGAGGGATATTTTTAGAAGGGGGCTGTTTGGACGACTTACTGGGGGAGGCTTTTATGTTCTCAAAGTAGTTGCGGATGCTTTCTGGCTGGGAGAGTCCCGTAGCGATGATAGTGAGACTGAGCTCATCCTCTGCTTGATCGTCAAAAACTTGACCCATGATGATATGCCCTTCTATATCTCCCAGAGCGTCCTGGATGCGACTCATGATTTGCTCAGTCTCTTGAACGGTGAGGGTTTCTTCTGAGGCGGTGATATTGACGAGGATGCCCTTGGCACCACGGATATCTACATTATCTAAGAGAGGGGAGCTAAGCGCTTCTTCCACTGCCATGAGAGCGCGATTTTCCCCCCGTTGGGAAGACATTCCTAACAGAGCATAGCCGCCATTTTTCATCACGGTACGCACGTCTGCGAAATCCACATTGATATACCCTGGTTTAGTTATCACTTCGGCGATACCTCGCACCGCGCGATACAATACTTGGTCTGCCATGAGAAAGGCTTCCTTCTGCCGCATATTTTTAGAAGCCACCTTGAGGAGGTTGTTGTTATTCACTACCACCAGGGCATCTACATAGGGCTCTAATGCACTTAGCCCCAAGAAGGCGTTTCTTCGTCGGGCTTCTCCCTCAAAGCTGAAGGGCATAGTTACTACAGCTACGGTGAGGAGGCCGAGTTCTTGGCTAAGCTTTGCGATGACTGGAAGGGCGCCTGTGCCTGTGCCGCCTCCCAGACCAGCAGTCAAGAATACCATCCGCGTAGGCCCAGCCAATGTGTCTCTAATCTCTTCTATGCTTTCTTCGGCGGCCTGTCGTCCCAGTTCGGGGTCTGCGCCGCATCCTAAGCCGCTCGTCAGCTTCTGCCCAATCAGTAGGCGAGTAGGCACAGGACTGCGTCCAATCACTTGGCTGTCCGTGTTACAAACGACGAAGCGGACTCCATGAATGCCGCTCTCAAACATGTTTGAGACGGCATTGCAGCCCGCCCCTCCTACCCCCATGACGGTAATAATAGAGGGAGACGATTCCTTTGGAAAGTAAAGGCTCATATCGGTTATTTTTTGAGTTTCAATCTACAAGGTCCTGAGGAAGCTTGACTCCTTTTTCTAAGAAGGACCTTAGTTTGTGAAAGAGCCCTAAACGCTGCCGAGTGGACCGCTCTGCATCTTTGGAGGGTGTAGGAGGTGGAGGCATGAGGGTGTTCATAATAGGCGCTAAATAAAGCGTAGCCACAGCACCTGCCATCGCCGGAGACTTGACACTATTCATTATGCCGCGTCCGAGCACAGAGGATACTTGCACTGTCTGAGCTCGGTTTCTGAGGACATATTCTGTGAGAGCCTCCATGCCTTGCATTTGAGCTCCACCACCTGCCAAATGAATCCCTCCATAAAGCTTCTCTAAAAGACCTACCTGATCTATTTCACGCGCTACAAAGAGCATCGTCTCTTCCATGCGGGCTTGAATAACCTGAGCCAGAAGCCTGCGTGAGATTTCCAAAGGCTCAGGGTGGGTGCTAATACGCAGCCGAAGAACCTCTTCCTCAGGCACACTTTGAGCGAAAGCCACCCCCTGCTGGATTTTGAGTTCTTCGGCTTGCGCAGGAAGAATGTATCTCAGCATTTCCCGAATATCCATCGTAACATGATGCCCCCCCAGCGGAAGGACCTTAAAGAGCCGAAGGATGCCCTCGCGGTACGCAACGACGCTTGTAGTATGGGTGCTTAGGTAGATTAATGCGCTATTGGAGGCCTTATGCTCTTTAGAGATAAAAACTTCGGCAGCGGCTACGGGACGAGCTATAAAACCTTCTATTTCCAAGCCAAGTCTTTGAAAACACCGCCTGAGCATCATCAAGTACATCTGCGGAGCATATATCAGATAGAAGTAACCCTCCAACCGAATCCCCGTCATTCCCAGCGGATCCCGAATAAAGCTGCGGTGGTCTAAGCTGTAATATTGGGGAAGTACATGAATCAACTCCATGTCTGGAAGGGGTGGGCGCTGAATAGCTTGTTGCCTCAGCCGTTCAATATCAGCGGAAGAAATCTCATGCTCTAAGTCAGGAAAAGTGATAATTGCCTCACTCTCCTCTCCATGAAGGTGCATGTGATTGATAGAGACCCACACGCGCGATAGAGCCGTTCCAGATTGCTGTTCAGCTTGTTTGTAGGCTTTTCTTATAGACTCAACGACCTGCTCTATATTTACGACACCGCTTTCATCTATGCCCTTAGAGGGTGCTTTGCCCACCCCAAGCACGTTGACCCGATGATCCGCATCAATCTGCCCCACGAGAACGCGCACATTCTGGGTGCCTATATCCACCACCCCGTAAATCTCTTTGGAAGTAGTATATCTCTCATTCATTGGCATACGATCTGGTCAGGAATGTGTAGAAGGACGGTTTTGCAAGTGTGCCCTCCGATATAGGGCGAAAGAAGCCGCAAATATATGCCGAGCTGCTTGAGAGCGATGGGGAGGTGTTCCGTCTTTCCCATTATGAAGACCTCTGAACTTGTCTCTAAATAAGCATGCCATATGCCTTGAGAATCTTGATAAAGTCGGCTGACAAGCTGCTGATAAATCGGATTCTCATGAAAAAATCCCAGAATAAGGCCGAAAGCTGTGCTATCCCACCGGGGGGCTTCAATGATAGGAAGGTCAGAAGGTTGAACGAAAGGAAGCCGCTTACCTTCGGCGTCTATATAATACTGGCGTAAGGGGAGTCGCACCCGAGCCATCGGCCGCCGAGTCCTTGCATAAATGTAGCCATCTCCTCGTCCCGTATAGATAAAGCGAACATGCTCAAATATCCCTTGCTCCCGAAGGGTCTGATAAAAGTTCCACATCCATTCAGAGGGGGAGTCAGCTTCTACGGCTCTAATATGACGAAATACCCAACTTGTGTCCCATAAAATGCCTTCCCCTCGCAGGAACCATTTGCCTTGCCTACGCATTTGGAGGTAGTAGGCATCGCTTATCGCCCATCCAGCGGAAAAGCTGATCGCTACAAGGATGGCTCCTACGGCGCGCAGGCTCATGCCATTTTTGTCAGTAAATCATAGGCAGGTAAAACCCACCGATCAACATCTCCCGCCCCCATGAAAGCAAAAACGGCAGGAAGCTCAAAGGGCATTGACTCAAACCAGCTCATATCTGTGCCCAAAGGTACTATCTCGCGGTAGGGAACCGTCAGATGTTGAGAGATTAACCTACTACTAACATGAGGTGTGGAAGGCTCACGTGCAGCATAGATGGGTAGAAGGATCACGAGGTCCGCTTCGCTTAGAGCGTGAGCAAACTCTTGAGCAAAGAAAACCGTCCGACTATACAGGTGCGGTTGAAAAATAGCTACTAACTTATGCGTAGGAAATGCCTGACGGATGGCTTCTAAAGTTCGGCGGATTTCGGTAGGGTGGTGGGCATAGTCGCTTACCACGATGTGCCTACCGGCGGGGAAAACATTCAGTCGCCTTTCTACCCCGACAAACTCGCTTAGCGCCTTTTGTAACTGCTCAAAGTCAAAACCGATAGCTTCCATCAGCGTAAGGGCTGCAGCGGCATTCTCAGCGAAATGCCTTCCTATCTGCTGCCATTCTGCGGTGCGGGTGCGCCCATCCCACCGATAATGAAAGCGTACCTTCCCTTCATGCATTTCATATCCTTCTAAGCTATACCGAAGCGCAGGCACTTCTAAGTCAGGCACTGAAGGACCGAGGACGAGTACCCCTTTCACTTGCTGAGCGAAATGTTTGTAGGCTTTCAGGAGCTCTTCGGGGCTTCCGTAGATCTCCAGATGGTCTGCTTCGGTGCTTTGGATGATGGCATGCGCTGGCTGAAGCAAAAGCATCGCCCTATCATACTCATCGGCTTCTACAACCGCCCAGCGGCTCCTTCCAAAGAGATAGTTGCTGGCGAAGTTTCGCATGAAACCTCCTACAAATGCTGTCGGAGATTCTCCAAGTCTGTGAAGAAGCCATGTAAGAATAGCCGTGGTAGTAGTTTTACCGTGAGCGCCAGCTACTGCCAGAACATCGTATGAATGCACTATTTCAGCCAGAGCCTGGGCTCTTCGCCACTGAGGGAGGGCGAGGCTCTCGGCTACACTTCGCTCTGGAAATTCAGAGGGAATCGCTGGGGTGTAAATAATTCCTTCTGCTTGAGCAGCCGCTTCAGGATTAGGTTCGTAGTCTATGGGGATGCCGAGGGCTTCAAGCCGTTGAGTGAAAATAGACGGCTCTCTGTCATAGCCTGTAATAATGTGCCCCTGCTGGAGAAGGTGCTGAGCGATGGCGCTCATCCCTACTCCTCCGATTCCCCACAAGCGCAGCTTCTTAGGAAATGCCATAGAGAACTGTATGAAGGTACTCTGCAAGCTGATTAGCAGCCTCTGGGCGAGATAAAGCTTGAGCGGCACGAGCGATTTCTATGCGCTTTTCTGGTTTGCGAAGGAGGTAAAGAACAGCCTCACGCAAAGCAGGGACGTTTTCTTCTTCTACAACTAAGGCGGCTCCTCGCTCCTCCCAGAATGCTGCGTTTTTCCTCTGGTGGTCCTCAGCCACATGTGGGGACGGCACGAGGACCGCTGCTTTTCCCCACCAGGCCAGCTCTCCTAAAGTAGAGCCTCCTGCGCGGCTCACTACAATATCTGCTGCTATATATGCGCGCACCATATCTTCTATAAAGGGCACAGTTAGGACCTCAGAGGGAAGGTTTTGTGGAATTTGACGCCCGACCTGCCAGAGAATAAAAGCCCCTGCTTCTATCCATGCCCTGAGGCTTTCAAAAACAGCCTGATTGAGCGAAGTGGAGCCTTGGCTTCCGCCTAAAACAAGGATAAGCGAACGATCCTCTGGAATGCCCCAGGACCGTTTGGCTTCAGAAGGGGTGTATCGCACTCGGTCCGCAGAGGAGAAACGTACAGGCACTCCTATCCATTCTGCTTTCAGACCGATGGTCTCTGGAAAAGCCCCAAAAACCCGAAAAGCAAATCTACTGAGCCATCGTATGGTGCGACCAGGATAGCGATTAAGCTCAAGTAAAAATAAGGGTCTGGAATGCAGTCCCGCCCATAAACTCGGCATGAAGCCTGGGTAACCGCCAGTGGAGAAAACTCCCTTTGGTTTGAGCTGGCGCATGAGCTTTTCTACTGCCCAGAAGGCTTTGGGCAGCCGATAGAGGAGGGAGAGATTTCGCCAGAAGGCTCGCGGCTGCCAGCCTGCTGCTGGCATGCCATAGAAAGGAATCCCTGCTTTTTGGATCCATTCCTCTTCTCGTCCGCCTTCTCGTCCTATCCAAAAAATTGGCTTATCGGGCCAGCGTTGGCGCCATGCTTCTGCTACTGCCAGGGCGGGAAATACATGTCCTCCCGTGCCCCCTGCTGCTATTACGAGGCTCATGAGGCTTAGGCTTTTTCAAGTACCTTACGGCTAATAGAAGCAGAAAGCCCTAATATCAAAGCCTGAACAAGGAGCGAGGTCCCGCCCAAGCTCACCCACGGCAGCGGCACCCCCGTAATTGGAAGAAGCTCCAAACTTACCCCTACATGTACTCCTACTTGAAAAAGCACCGATAGAAAGCTACCGATTAGAAAAAGCTGAGCAAAGCCTTCCGTAGCTGTTGCCAGGCTCGCTAATCGCCAGAGAAAAAGCCCGTACAAGCCCAGAATGACCAGTCCCCCCACGAAGCCGTACTCCTCTATGAGCACAGAAAAGGCAAAATCCGAATAGGACTGGGGCAGATAGTATCGCTGGGTGCTGTGTCCAGGCCCTTTTCCCCACAGCCCCCCAGAATATACAGCTAACGAGGCATGCGCTCGTTGATAGTCATCAGCGGGATGAGTGGGCAAGGGTTCTTTGGACCAGTAGCTTTTGAGGCGCTGCTGCCATACCCGAGCCCGAGGCGCCGTAAGGAAAAGAATTAGAATTCCTATAGCTCCGATAAGACCCAAGCGTAAAAGCTTCCGCAAAGAGGTTCCGCTGATATACAAAAATACCGAACTCAAGGCTATAAGCATGAGTCCATTACTGAGATTGAGAGGGGCTATCAGGATAAATGTGATTCCTATCCGCAGGAGAAGGGGAAAAAGTCCCTCCCAGCTTCGTACAGATTCGGGATTTAGAGCTATGCGGTAAGCTAAAACTCCCAGTAGGGCAAAGCGGGCGATTTCGGAGGGCTGGAGGGAGATGCCCCCCACATAGACCCATCTTTGAGCTCCACTTCCTCTGAAAAAAGCATAAGTCAAAAGGGCGATTGCCCCCAGCCATATCCATTCAAAAAGGGGACCCCATTTACGGTAATCTGTAAAATGCACGGCATAGGCTAAAAACAACGCCAAGACCAAGGTCAGCCCCTGTTTGACCAAATAGTACTCTGGCATGTCAGGATGATGGCGAAAGACCAGCCCGACAGAGGCACTATATACCACCAGCAGTCCAATAACTCCTAAGGTGATTGTGATTGCCCATAGGAGTTTGTCGCCTCTTATCTCAATATGCACCTTCGCAAAGTACGACCAATCCGATTGCCCTGAAAGCTAATGTGGAAACCCTTCTATCCCCAGCTTGACCTGGGCAAAAGTTCAAAAGCGTCGGCATCTTGCCAGGCAGGAAATTTTTCTCTAAAAGTCTGCAGTTCTGCCCGGCTTATGCTGATAGTGAAAGCTCCTTCTGCTTCTCCTGCATGCAGAATCGGTTCGCCTTTGGGCGTGAGGAGCATACTACCCCCTCCGTAAGGCTGTCCGTGGCCGTCCTGTCCGATCCGATTCACCCCCAAGGTATAAGCTTGATTTTCTATAGCCCGAGCCATGAGGAGAGTCGTCCAGTGAGCATGACGGGCATAAGGCCAGTTCGCTACATAAATAAGAAGGTCATAATCATATGAGGGGCGCCGCCTGCTCCACACCGGAAAACGCAAGTCATAGCATACCAGAGGAGCGATGCGCCAGCCCCGCCATTCAACAATCAGCGTGGTTTCTCCCGGCTCGTAGTATAAGTGCTCATTAGCCATGCGGAAAAGGTGCCGCTTGTCATAAAAGAGCGATTTGCCATCTGGAAACACTACATATGCTCTGTTCCGAGCTTTATTCCCTATTCGTACGGCTACGCTACCGATAAACAAAGCATTTTTCTCTGAGGCCCAGCGGCACATAGCCTGCCATGCTGGTCCTTCGGGCGGCTCTGCTTTCTCAACTGCCATCGTAAAACCTGTACTCCACATCTCCGGCAGCACCCATAGATCCGCTTGCCATCCTTTTAGAAGAGCTTCTACCCGCTTTATATTGTCTGGCGGAGATTCCCAACGGATGTCCATTTGAACCCATCCCACCCGTAGCGTATCCATGTGACAAAACTACGGGAACTGGGAACTTTCTCATAGTTTATTGCGTTTCCTCACATGTGCGAGAGACCATCGTGGAAGTAGCCCAGCGCTTGATTATGCAGCAGGGGGTTCGCGCCACTACGATGGACCAAATAGCCGAATACCTCGGTATATCTAAAAAAACGCTCTATGAGTACTTCCCTTCCAAAGATGCTCTCATAGAAGCCTCAGCCGACTTTTTTCTCAATCACTTGGAGCAGAAGCTGAATGAGATTCGGCAGACCCACTCAGAAAATGCGCTTCTTCCCATGATTGCCACGGCTAACTATGTTTATAGCCTACTAACTTCGCTCAATCCCGTCTTATACACAGAGCTCAGGCGGGTTATTCCTCATGCACGAGCCAGAATCCTTCCTCGCATTCAGGCAATAGTTCAGAAACAGCTTTCCCTCTCTGTAGAAAAAGCCGTGCAAGAGAAGCTATTTCGTTCAGACCTCCCCATGGATATCCTGCCTTCGTGGATGAGTTTCGTGATAGTCCAGGTGGTACTCAATCCGGCTTTGGCTCAAGAGGTGAAAAAGAGTGTTGCGGAGATTTATGCAGAGACGATTCTCCTTCTGCTTTATAGCTTTACGACGGAAGAGGGGCGGGCACTTCTGGAAAAATACAAATCTCAGATTCGTCAGGCTTATGTACGGTAGGGCTTACCTTTTTCTGGGGGTGGTGTTGGCCCAAGCGCCGCAAGCCCTAAGCTTGCGAGATTGCATACGCTATGCTTTGACTCATGCTCCTTCGGTTCAGAATGCCTACTTGGACTACCTCCTTGCCAAGCAAAAAATAGGCGAGGTTCGGTCAGCTGGGCTGCCGCAGCTGAATGGCACGGGAACCTTCCGTTATTTCATAGAAATACCGACTTCGCTGGTGCCAGGGGAGTTTTTTGGGGCGCCGCGGGGTACTTTCATTCCTATACGCTTCGGTGTACCATATAACCTTGAGTTGAGTGTTACCGCCACACAGCTCATTTTTGATGGAACATATTTTGTTGGGCTGCAGGCGGCTAAAGCTGTGCGAGAAATTACTTACCGCAGCTACCAGCGATCTCGTACAGAGACAATCGCTGCTGTGTCTAAAGCATATTTTACCGCTTTAGTCAGTCAGGAGCGCCTTAGATTGCTCTCTCAGAGTATTCACCAGCTGGAGCTTCTCTATCAGCAAGTCAAAGGTCTATATGAGGCGGGGTTTGCAGAAAAGCTAGACTATCAGCGTCTGGAAGTCAATCTAAACAACCTCCGCACCGAACAGTCTAAAGTAGCTGAATTAGTGGCTCTCTCTTACCTCGCCCTCAAATTGCAGATGGGAATGCCCTTAGAGACTCCTATTGTGCTCACGGATACCCTCTCGCTTCCGGACCTTAGTTTGGTTTTGCCGGATACGCTCACGCCGGTGGATATTGACGTAAGTCGGCGCTGGGAATATCAAATCCTTCTCCATCAGCGCCGAGCTTTGGAGCTCAATCTTCGTCGGTATCAGGTGAGCTATCTACCGTCTCTGGTTTTTATTGGGAGCCTTGCCACCCAGGCCCAGCGAAAAGAATTTGACTTGTTTGATACTCGTCGGCGCTGGTTTCCCATAGCATTTGTTGGGGCGCAGATACAGGTGCCTTTATTTGATGGGCTGCGACGAGCGAGTCAGGTCGCTCAAGCCCGCTTAGAGCTTCAGAAGAACCAGAATGACCTATTTCAGCTTCGTCAAGCCCTTACTTTGGAAGCAGAAACGGCGCGGCGTCAGCTTCTGAATAACTTACGCACCCTTCGCATCCAGCAGCGCAACCTCCAGCTGGCGGAAGAAGTGCTTGGTACCGCCCGTCGCAAGCAAGAGCTGGGCGTAGGCTCCATGATTGAATTTCTCCAAGCACAAGCAAGCTATGAGCAAGCTCAGACTAACTACACTACAGCGCTATTAGAAGCCTACCTCACTTACATTGATTGGCAAAAAGCTATCGGAACTCTTCCAACCGAATAGTCATATGAAACGCATATTGACGACCTGCATCGTCCTTCTTCAGGTTGGCTGTCAATCCTCCTCTCGGAGTGTAGAACGCTTATCTTTAGAGGAGAAAAAGAAGCGCTTAGAAAGCCTTCGGCAGGAGGCTTTGAAGCTTCAAGCTCAGATTTCAGAGTTGGAACAGGCTATCCAAGCAGAGGACCCTTCTTTCAGCCTTTCTCGGCAAGTGCCGGTAAGCTATGTAGTTTTGAGTCCGCGCGCCTTTGGTTCCTTTTTGCAGTTTCAGGGGACTGTGGATAATCGCCAGGCAGTAGTGCTTACAGCTAAGATACCAGCACCTGTGACGCGCATTTATGTTCAAGAGGGACAATTCGTCGCAGCTGGACAGGTGCTTTTAGAGCAGGATGCGGAGGTTTTGAGAAAAAATTTGGCGGAGCTGCGTACGCGCCTGGAACTCGCTCGGACCTTGTATGAGAAGCAAAAGAAGCTCTATGAAGAAGGAATCGGAGCGGAAGTGCAATACCTGACAGCCAAAAACAACAAAGAATCTCTGGAGGCTACTATCGCTTCTGTAGAAGAGCAGCTGCGCAATGCCCAGATTAGGGCGCCTTTTGCTGGGCAAGTGGATGCTCTGCTTACGCGCGTAGGAGAGCTCCTCTCGCCAGGCTTACCTGCGGTGCGGCTGGTGAGTGGAGGGCAGTGGGAAATCAAAGCAGAGATTCCAGAAAGCTTCCTTTCCAATATAGCTCAAGGTCAAGAGGTGGAAGTATTTGTACCTGACCTCAACCTGTCTTTTCGGAGTCGGGTGGCTGTAGTGAGTCGCAATATCAATCCACTCAGCCGTACCTTCACTGTAGTCGTGCGCGAAGTGCCAAACAGCGCTGCACCTCAGCTGCGCCCTAACATGGTGGCTTATCTCCGATTTCCGCAGAATCAATCTTCTACGGCGCTGGTGGTGCCGATAGATGCTATACAGTTTCAGGATACAGTAGCCTATGTGTATGTAGCCCGAGGAGATGTGGCTCGGCGCATGCGAATAAAGGTCTTAGCTACTTATGGAGGTGAGGCATCTATCGCTGGTCCCGTGAAAGCTGGTGATACGGTTATCACTACGGGGGCTGCTCTGATTACAGATGGGCAGCGGGTCCAGCTCGTGAATGAGGGGGGATGAATCCTTACAGGATGGCTGACTTCGTTTGCAGCGGGGATGAAAAGCGCTGAGAGGGCGTTCCAAAGAGCTCTTCTATCTTCTTTTTGCGGTAGTCAAAAATCTCCTCTAAGCGAGGTCGTATTAGAAGAGGATGAAAGAACCTTCCGATCGCTCCACCAGGCAGCTTGTAATGAACTAAGTCTGTCATCAAGACGCCCTCCTCTACAGGATGAAATTCATGGCGATGATGCCAAAATGTATAAGGTCCGAAACGCTGTTCATCAACGAAAAAGTAGGGAGGAGCGCCATGTTGAGGCCCCCGCAAGTGCGTAATCTCTGTAACCCAACGCCAGGGCACTCCCCAAAGCGGGCGCACGATATATTCAATGATAATGCCTGCTTCCATCACCGATGGCACCTCCGAGAGGATATCAAACCCCATGTAAGGGGGAGTGATTACTTTGAGGTTTTCTGGACGAGAAAAGAAATGCCACACTTCTTCCAATGGGGCCGGAATGAGCTGTTTTCTTTGCAAGCGATACATGAGGAGAGAAACAAAAACGGCTTATTTAGCTCTCTCAATCAGCGGTGTGTAATTTCGTACCTTTACTGAGTGCGAGGGATGATTTACTTGGACTATGCGGCTTCTACTCCTCTTGATCCAGAGGTGGCGGAGCGCATGATACCCTACTTGAGCGCCGTAGGAAATCCCTCCTCTATTCATGCAGCTGGGCGTTACCTGCGTGCAGCCATTGAAGAAGCTCGCAGCACTATTGCAGGACTCATAGGAGCAGACCCCGGACAAATAGTTTTTACAAGCGGCGGCACTGAAGCTGATAACCATGCCTTGAGAGGAGCAGTGGAGACGTGGGGAATCCGTCACATTTTATATAATCCTACGGAACATCATGCCGTCCTTCACACAATTGAGAGCTTAGTTCAGAGTCGGGGGATACAAGCCCACCCAATCGCTGTAGATGCCGTGGGGCGGGTGGAGCTTGAACATTTGGAGGTGCTTCTGCGGCAATACCCTCGCAGCTTGGTGGCTGTGATGTATGCAAATAATGAGATTGGCACTATCCAGCCCGTCCGTGAGATTGCTGAGCTTGTCCAGACTTATGGGGGATACTTTCTGTGCGATACAGTGCAAGTGATGGGACTGGGTTGGGTGAATGTCTCGGAGTGGCCGGTAGATTTTATAGCGGCTTCGGCCCATAAGTTTTACGGACCAAAGGGCGTTGGCTTTTTATACAGGCGCCGCCCTATCAGAAGCCTAATAACAGGCGGAGCTCAAGAAAGAGAGCAGCGGGCTGGTACGGAAAATGTAGCGGGCATCGTAGGCATGGCCTTAGCTCTCCAGAAAGCATATGCTCAGCGTCGCAGTTACGAGACCCATCTCCGAACGCTCAAAGCTTATCTCATCCAGCAGCTGCGAGAACGCTTTCCTGATGTGATTTTTCATGGGGATATTGATTTGGAGGGGAGCCATCCAGGCATTTTGAATTTTAGACTGCCAGGCCTAACTCATGACCTTCTTCTGGTACAGCTGGACATAGAGGGGATATGCGCTTCGGGTACTTCGGCGTGTGCTTCAGGGAGTGCTCATCCTTCTCATGTCCTTCAAGCTATTGGAGTTTCTCCTGCGGAGGCTTCACGCGCTCTTCGGTTCTCATGGGGGCATGGGATAGAACAAACCCATCTTGATACAGTGGTAGCCACGCTGGAAAAACTCGTTACCTTTCAGACCACATGACCCTTCATGGTTTAGAGGGCAAATACGAAGTTGTTCGTCCCTTAGGTGAAGGGGGGATGGGGGTGGTGTATTTAGCTATCCAGAAGCCCATAGATCGGAAAGTAGCTATCAAGTCTATTGCGCCGTACCTTGCGCGCGACCCCTCTATTCGGGAGCGTTTTGCGGCGGAGGCGGCTGTGCTGGCTCGCCTCAACCACCCCAATATCGTTACGCTTTATGACTACATAGAGGGAGAGAATGCGCTGTATTTGGTCATGGAATATGTGGAAGGCCAGTCTCTTTCTGAGCTGCTGCGGGGGGGACCTTTGCCGATAGAGCTGGTGAGAAAGTATTTTTCACAGGTATTAGAAGCTTTCTCCTACGCACATGAACAAGGGGTAGTTCATAGAGACATCAAGCCCGCTAACATCATGGTAACCGCAGAAGGGCGGGTGAAAATATTAGACTTTGGTGTGGCTCGTCTGCTTCAGACAGATCATTCCCTTACACGGACAGGAATGCGGTTGGGTACGCTCATGTACATGAGTCCGGAGCAGATTCGGGGGGAAAAGAACATAGACCATCGCTCTGACATT
>JANXDD010000160.1 GCA_025059915.1 Bacteroidia bacterium
CGTTCATGGCGTGCATCATGAGTATCCCTCGGATCCAGTTCATCTTTTTATGCCGCCGCTACCGAGCCTTATTCTTGCCAGTGCTTTCGGCGGGCTTTTTTACCTTCTCTTTGGCCGGTATGGATTTCCTTTTTTGGCTGGATTCATTACAGGCTATCTCATGTATTCTACGACCCATTATCTCATGCACCGCATAAAGAATCCCCCCACCAAGCTTCTGAAGAAGCTGTGGCGACATCATCATCTGCATCACTTCAAGAGTCCTGACCGCGCCTTCGGGGTATCTTCACCTTTGTGGGACTGGGTCTTTGGCACTATGCCTGAGGAGAAGCGTCCCTCCTGAGCATCGGGGGCTGTATATTTGTTGCTATCTAAATATGGCTGATATCACCCGAGCTCGAGTCTTAGGAGAGCTCAAGCGCATCGGTTACCGCTCGCGGTCCGTCAAAGACGAGCTGCGCGAAAACCTGATTCAAGCAATACGCGAACGGCGCCCAGTATTTGAAGGCATATACGACTACGAAGAAACGGTTCTACCCCAGCTTCGGACAGCTATTTTGGCTCGTCATAACATCCTTCTCTTAGGTCTGCGTGGCCAAGCTAAAACACGCTTGGCTCGCCAGCTGGTCTATCTCTTAGACCCTTACATTCCTGCCATAGAGGGGGTGGAGCTTCCTGAAGACCCCTTCAATCCCATCACCCCCGAAGCCAAACGATTAGTAGAAGAAGCAAAAGACGACCTTCCCATCCGATGGATTCCGAGGGAGGAACGATATACGGAAAAGTTAGCTACGCCAGATGTATCAGTGGCTGACCTTTTGGGCGACATAGACCCTATCAAAGCAGCTACTTTGAAGCTACCCTATGCAGACTCGCGGGTGATTCATTATGGGCTTATTCCTCGGGCGCATCGCGGCATATTTGTTATCAACGAACTACCCGACCTTCAGCCGCGCATACAAGTGGCTTTGTTTAACATTCTCCAAGAGAGAGATGTACAGATTCGGGGCTATAAGATACGCCTGCCGTTGGACATCCAGTTCGTTTTCACAGCAAATCCTGAGGATTACACCCAACGAGGTACCATCGTAACCCCACTCAAAGACCGCATTGGCAGCCAAATCATTACCCACTATCCTCGTACTATAGAAGCAAGTCAGCGAATCACTCAGCAAGAGGCTCGGCTTTCTCCCGCTCAGCAAGAACGCATAGAGGTTCCAGCCAGCATCGCCCGAGCCATAGAACGCATAGGCTTTATCGCTCGTCAGAGCAGCGAGCATATAGACCCTAAAAGTGGAATTTCTGCTCGGCTCACCATCTCAGCCTATGAATGCATCGTAAGCTGGGCGGAATATCGGCTCCTCCTCAATAACGAAGAGCGAACTACAGTCCGCCCTATGGACATCTACGCTGCGATTCCCGCTATCACAGGAAAGGTAGAACTGGTATATGAGGGGGAAAAAGAAGGGATACAGAATGTAGCCCTTTACCTGTGCCATAGGGCTCTCAAGGAAGAGTTTTTAGCCAACTTTCCTTCCCCAGATAAATTCAAGCGAGGGGGAGCCCAACCTAATCCCTACCAGCCGATTATAGACTGGTTTGCGGCAGGAAATGAGCTCGCTCTGACCCGTACGATGTCTGACGCCGCTTACAGAAGAGAGCTATCCAAAGTACCCCAGCTGGCTCGCGTGGTAGAGAGCATCGGCGTATCTGGAAATCCCTATCCATGGATGGAACTCGTCCTGCACGGATTAGCGGAAATGTCTTTGATTGGACGAACCTTTTCAGAGAGAGAAGTCTCTTTCCGAGACCTGCTGGGAGAACTGCTGGGACAGCGGCGAGGAGAAGAAGAGGAGGAGGAAGACTGAAAGGAAATGAGAGTACTCAGGCAGTAAGTAATCGCTTACAAAGGTTTATGAATAAAAAAGTAGCAAAAGGAGAGAAGAAGGTGAGGGCTTTACAGCATACTCAGGTGTGTTAGATTTTAGATTAGAAGGGGGGGCGGCGGCGCCTGCGGCGCCGCC
>JANXDD010000161.1 GCA_025059915.1 Bacteroidia bacterium
TCCGACCTCAAAAAAACCGCATACAGCTCACTGCTTATGCTACTTCCCGTTACCATTCCTTTTCTCTCGGGAAGGGTAAGCTTGTAGAGGACTGTTTCATGCCCCAACACAAATATCTCCAACCGGCTCCCTTCCCACAGCCGTTCTAACGCACGCCACTCATAGGGCTCTAAAGGCGCTTCTAACAATATGAGGTATTTAACTCGCCAAGCGCATACTTGAAGCTTTTGATACCTCATCAGCGAGTACGGCTGACCACCACTTCATCATAAGGAGCTCCTAAGAGGCGGCTCTTAGTGAATTCTCCTTCATACACCCGCCCTTCTTGGAAAAGCTGCCGGTATAGGTGCCCATCAAAAGAAAGCCTTCTTTCGTTGAGTCGGGCTTCATACAAAAGGGCCATTATACCCGAAAAAAGTCCTCGGGCAAAAGGAGAATGGTCCAAGGTGCGCTCGCCGTCTGGAAGGGCTGCTAAAGCGGTACTCTCATACCAGTTAGTAAGTCGGAGTTCTGCTTTCTGAGCGGTAGGGGGATTTATCCAGCTGGGCAAGCCCCAACCAAGAGCCGGCATGATGGCGGTTATGCCATAAAGCCAGTCTTCAGGATTTCTCAGATGAGGGCGAACGATTGCATCCCATTCTGCGCTTTGCATGATTCCTCCCAGCGTATTGAAGGCACATACATGCCCTGACTCAATCAGCATGTCCAGTATCAGCGGACGAACCTCCGTTCCCGCGATTTTTTCCATTCGCCGGAGGTGTCGCTCTGAAATAAGCGCATAATAATTTGCGGGGATGAGTGTAAGCACGACCCCAAAGGCTTCAATCAGCCCGGTTTCTGGGTCAGCTGAGAGGGGAAGCTTCAAAAAACCATCCCGAATCTGGGAGGCAGGAAAAGAGCTACCAGGGGGGTGAGGGAGTTCCCCTGGCTGCACAGCTCCTGCTCCTATGGAAGGGGAGAGCGGAAGAGGCTTTTCACCTCGCCAGAAGCGCCAGCGTACTTCCGAGTCTCCTTGCGTAAGGCAAGCTATCTGCTCGCTATGAATGCTTCCTAATGGAAGGTCATATACGGCTTCTATCGCTCCAGCGAGGTAGCCTTGAGCAAAATAGGATACGCCGCGTTTTCCTTTCAGACGGCGAGGGAAAGTTGCTTCATAAGTGTAGGCATAATGCTCATATGGCGTGCCTATCTCGCCGCCCTTTTCTGTGATAGAAGAAAGGCTTACTTTCCCGTATCCACACTGCGTGAAAATAGCTTCTACCACAGACTTGCGGTCTTCTGGGGCTATTACCTTCTCCTCCTGAAAAATGTGAGAAAAAAGGTTATGAGCGATTTCCTGAGCGGTCCAAACGAGAACCTCTTCAACAGGATAAAGAGCTTCGGCATCTTCCACAGCGGTCTGTAAAAAGTGGTTATAGTAGTGGCAATGCACTACATGCGGCTCTCCCCCTAAATAGAGGGCGCCGAGCTCTGCCTGGGGCTTTGGAGTGATTTGTACTTGGGGGCTCATATACGCTCACTATTGAATATTTCGTCTAACGAAATGGAAGTTCCGTATGTTTCTTCCAATGCATGCAGTATTTGTTGTAAGGCACTCCCAGGTATGCGGGTGTCAGGCTGAGGCGCCAGTAGGGAAGAAAGTGGGATCCCACTTCGTTGGAGAGTAGGCAGAGAGCGGAGGATAGCTCGATCCCATGCATAGGGAGAGATACGAGATAATGCCCACTGCTTGACAGGGAGTATTGGATAAAGGTTCTCTGGGTTTAATTCTCGCTGCAGAGACTTAGTGGGCTGAGGGGGGGGCTCAGGAGCGGCTTGAGTAGGAAGGGGG
>JANXDD010000162.1 GCA_025059915.1 Bacteroidia bacterium
CTGTGCCAAATAGGTGATTCCCATGTTGAGGGGTGCATCCAGATTAGTAATGGTGGCATTTCGGCAGCATCGCGCCCAAGCCACGTAATAGCCATCGGTACGAGGGGGCAGAACCAGCTCAAACCGATAGACGCCTTCTTCCAAGCAAGTTCCCGGCCGCTGTAAAAAGCATCTATCTACGCCCTGAGGATTCCATGGACCGCTGCCGGAGAGAGTTACACTGCGGGTAGTATAGAGACTTCCATTTCCTCCGAAGATGTACACTGTGATTGGATTGTCATAGTCTGCGCCTTGAGGGTCTGTACAATCTCGGTACAACCACAGTTCAAATTCGTATCGGTTTTGCGAGGCATCTATGCAGCGATAGTACAAATCCGCCCCAGCAATATGGCGCCCCCATCCAAGGCCAACAAGCCCTACCAAAAAGAATCTTTTCATCTTACCACACCCAGAGCTTTTCCCATGACGCATTCGTCCCTACTTGAACTCGCAAAAGATAAACTCCTGCAGGCAAGGGAGGAAGGGTAATGACTTTGCTTTTTGTTTCTCGCACTATCTCTATGCCTTGGAGGTTGTACAAGGAAGCTTGGATTTCAGTATCTGACAGAATGAGATACTGCCCTGCTTCATAGAGCAGGGTATAGGGCTTGGAGGGGGAGGCTGAGAGACTGGTAGAAGGGCTGTCCATACCTAAGGCGAAGGCATGAACCCCTCCGCGTAGATTCCCTACAAGCAGGAGGGTGGAGTCGTTATGTTGCCAGACTGTAGGGCTGGCTCGTTTGCCCCAGCGATAAGGTAAGTCGGCAATGAGAGGCCACGCAAGATTTGGAGAGCCCCAGTTTGGACGATATACCCGTAAAAAGCCGGTCAGATTTCCAACGAGCAGCTCAGGCGAGCCGTCTCTATCTATATCTATCAAAGCTGGGCGAGCAAAACCCAATAGAGTACTCTGAGTATCTCGCACCTCTATCTGACCGAGGAAGTTTGTGATAAAAGTAAAATTTCCGCCGCTTTCTTGGCGATAGAGAGAAAGTCGTCCATTTCGTGCACCTATAATAAGGTCTAAATCTGCATCACCGTCATAGTCATACAGGAGGGGAGCGGCGAAAGGAGGACCGCTGATTCCTCTGAAAGATTGACTTACAAGGGTAAAGTTCGCACTACCAGGGGACTGCTCTTCCCAGTGCCAGAGAGCTCCTGTGCTGGTCCCAGCAAGGAGGTCCGTTTTGCCATTTCTATCAATATCTCCTGCAGTAAAGACGGGGTTGAGGAGGGAGTAGGTAGGAAGATTGAGCCAGTTTGTGTCTGCGATAGTAAAGCGATGGGGTCCTCCCCATAGAAGCATAGCTCGGGCTTTTGGTCCTCCGCTGGTGTATGAGCTTTGGCTACTGATGATGAGGTCAGGGTAGCCATCCCGATTGAGGTCGGTGAGAGTGGGATGAGCGCTTGTTCCGACATCCAGCATGGTATTATGAAGCCATCCGACGATAGGAGCCCCCCAAAGCGGGGAATCTGCGCGGGCTGTATTAGGATACATCCAGACGGCGTATCGATCCTCCCCCGCAAGAGGATCATTATTTGCACAAATAAGGTCTGGCGTTCCATCCCCAGTAACATCCTCATAGTAAGCCGCTGGAAAAGAAGGCAAATAGAGAGGGTGCTGAGCAGGAAAAGGCGAAATAGCACTTCCTGTATCTATGTGGGCAATCTGCAGGCTACCGGTATTGAGTCCAGCGATTAGAT
>JANXDD010000163.1 GCA_025059915.1 Bacteroidia bacterium
CAGTTAGCCATCTCTCTGGAAAATGCTGCTCTTTATCACACCATTCTTGAACAGAAGAGGGAATTAGAGGATAGCATCCGCTACGCTAAGCGAATTCAGCTTGCTCTAATGCCTTCACCAGAACTGATTCGGTATCACCTGCCGGAGAGTTTTATTCTTTATCTCCCTAAGGCGGTGGTTAGCGGGGATTTCTACTGGTTTGCGGAGCAGCAGGGAGGACGCTACATTTATCTCGCTGCCGTGGATTGTACGGGGCATGGAGTGCCAGGGGCATTTATGAGCGTGTTAGTGAGTAACGCTTTGAGCTATGCTGTAAATGAAATGGGCATTACAGATGTAGTGGGCATCGTACAAATGGTAGATATCCAAGTACGGGAGAAGCTCCACAGTCAAGCCCAGGGAGAGCCTGTGAAGGACGGGGCAGAGATGATATTGATTCAGATAGACCGGGAGAAGGAGGAGCTTCATGCAGTCGGCTCTCGCCGTCCCCTTATTTATTATCGGGCAGGGCAGCGTCATGAGATTCATCCAACTCCCCGCGGCATAGCGGATGACCCCGAGCTTTTCAAAGAGGTACAGTTTCAGGGGCATCGGATAGCTTTAGAGCCCGGAGATATGTTTTTCCTCTTCTCTGATGGTTATGCTGATCAAGAGAGCACTATCCGCCGCCGCTTGGGGAAAAATAGCTTCTATGAGATTTTGGACGAGATTCATTCCTTGCCTGCTGAACAGCAAAAGCAAATCTTAGAGCAGCGCTTCAAAGAATGGAAAGGAGACTTGGAGCAGACGGACGACATTCTCGTCATGGGTTTTCGCTATGTGCCGACGGGGAGGTCAGTTAGTTTATGAAGCTGAGGGGTCTCTTGAGAGAATGGATCATTCCCGAAGAGCTGCCTTTTCTTTCCCTAAGTGAGGAAATTCCGCCTCCTATACAGCGCGCGCTTTTTCGGAGAAATCTCCGCACGGTAAAAGAAGTTCACAACTATTTTTACCCTGACCCGAATAACTTTCTACCTATTGAGCAGCTTCCAGATGTGGAGCGCGCTCTATCTCTTCTTCACGAAAGTATAGTGCGTGGGCACTTTATTTTCGTCGTCGGGGATTATGATGTAGATGGGACCGTCTCTGCTGCGCTTTTGGGAAGCTTTTTTAGAGCGGTGGGTCATACTGGGTTTCATCTTCACCTTCCTGATAGGTTTAAGGAAGGATATGGGGTCTCTGACTATGCAGTGGAGCTGGCTCTGAGCATGGGAAGCTCCCTCTTCATTGCGGTAGATTGCGGTACGAAGGATGCTCCTCGTCTCCAGCGTTTGAAAAAGGCTGGACTCCGAGTAATAGTTTTGGATCATCATGCGATAGGAGAAGGGGAAAAAATGCCCGACGTGGATGCTTTTGTCAATCCGCAGCGGCCAGACTCTTCCTATCCCAATCGGTACTTGTCCGCAGGAGCCCTGACCTACAAGCTACTCAGAGCTTATCAGGAACGATATGGGCAACCTGAATCATGGGAAGGAATAGATTTAGCGGCCATTAGCATTCTATCAGACATCATGCCGCTTGTCGGAGAGAATCGGGTGATTGTATATTCAGGACTTGAGGTTATGAG
>JANXDD010000164.1 GCA_025059915.1 Bacteroidia bacterium
TACATGAAGGCGATAATGTCCATTTTCTGGCAGGGGAAATTTCTCATGGGGATAGGGAAGGGTTACAGCCCCTCCCGTAACTGAGGGCAAGCCATTGAAGAAAGGATGACGCGTATGGCGCTTCCATCCCTGCATTCCATGTTTCAGCGCCAGCCACAGCCCCCGCAAAAGGCTTCTCATCCCTCCAAAGATACTTTGCTAACTTTGTCTATGGCACGCGAAATCCCGTTGGCGCTGACGTACGACGATGTTCTGCTCGTACCAGCCTATTCTGAGATAACTCCTGAGTTAGCGGATGTACGCACCCAGCTGACGCCCACTTTGTCCCTCAATATCCCTATCCTTAGTGCCGCCATGGATACGGTTACTGAATATCAGATGGCTATAGCCATCGCGAGTGAAGGAGGGCTGGGCGTTCTCCACAAAAACCTTTCTCCTGCGGAGCAGGCGGAGCAGGTGCGCCGAGTAAAGCGGTATGAGAGCGGTTTGATTGTAGACCCCATAACCCTCCCCCCAGAGGCACCCGTGCGTGAAGCTTTTCAGCTAATGGCAGAACATCGGATCGGAGGCATTCCCATCGTAGATAAAGCTCGTCGTCTGGTAGGCATCTTGACTAATAGGGACATTCGTTTTGTCGTGCCTGACGATACCCCTGTTTCTAAATACATGACACCTGCTCCCCTCATAACTGCACCAGAAGATACAACGCTGGAAGAGGCGGAGGCTATCTTGCGAAAGCACCGCATAGAAAAGCTCCCTCTTGTCAATCCGGAGGGAAAGCTGGTCGGTCTCATCACCTACAAGGACATCCTCCGTAAGCGCACTTATCCGAATGCATGTAAAGATAGCCTTGGACGGCTGCGGGTGGGGGCAGCTGTAGGTGTAGGAGAAGACGCTCTTTACCGAGCAGAACTGCTCGTGCAGGCGGGGGTGGACCTTTTAGTTATTGATACTGCCCATGGGCACAGTCGGGGGGTGATAGAGACCCTTCGCCTTCTACGGGAGCGATATCCTTCGCTTCCGATAGCAGCTGGCAATATCGCTACAGCAGAAGCGGCTGAAGCCCTCATAGAAGCTGGCGCTGATGTAGTGAAAGTGGGGATTGGGCCAGGGAGCATTTGTACGACTCGGGTAGTTACAGGGGCAGGTATGCCGCAACTTTCAGCAATTATGGCAGTGGCTGAAGTAGCTCGCCCAGCTGGAGTGGGGATTATTGCAGATGGAGGCATTCGGTACAGTGGGGATATCACAAAGGCACTTGCAGCGGGCGCCGACGCTGTGATGATAGGAAACCTACTTGCAGGAACCGAAGAAAGTCCTGGCGAGACTATCCTCTATGAAGGACGCAAGTTCAAGGTCTATCGGGGTATGGGTTCCATAGAAGCCATGCAAGCAGGCAGTGCCGACCGCTATCGTCAGGAGAAGCGAGCACCGACTAAGCTCGTACCTGAGGGGGTGGTCGGACGCGTGCCCTACCGCGGGACAGCGGCTGAGGTGCTCTATCAGCTCGTCGGCGGACTAAAAGCTGGAATGGGTTATTGTGGAGCGCCTGACTTGGAGAC
>JANXDD010000165.1 GCA_025059915.1 Bacteroidia bacterium
TCATCCAATGGTCATACAATCAGGTTACATGGAATAACTCACCCTATAATGGTTCATTCCCAGTGACAATTCCCACTTCGTCATCAGGCTTGCCGTCCATTCCTGCAACTCTCTATTTACGGCTTGTCATCCAAAACTACACAGGTTGCACTCCCGTGTCTGATACCTCTAATGTAGACTCTGTGGTTCTCATAGATCGCCCAGGTAATCGTCTCGCTACAGCTATACCTGTGAGTTTGACTTATAATTCCGCTACTCAGCGGTGGGAGGCAGTTATTCAAGACAGCACGAACTTAGGGACTACCAATGAATACGGAGACCCAGGTGCTTCTGGAGACCAAAATAATCCTCGTGGTACAGCTGCGCGCGATTTGTTCTATATTCTGACCCTTCCAGTTTGTTTAGACTCGCTTAACCTCAATACGTGTAGTTCCTTCACGAACTACGATACTCGTATCAATCTCATAAACTTGACTGAGCCCGATACTACTTCTGACGAGGATCAGGGTTCTAATGCTTGTTCATCTGCTGGATTTTCCTTCCCCCAATACACTGCTGCTCTAAGGGTGATTGGGAACAGTAGTTCAGCCCGAATCAAGCCGATGGTCGAGAATTTCAATACCCCTACACGGGATACCATACGCTTAGCTAAAGGTGATGTTTTAGTCATAATCGTAGAGGGATATGCCACTAATAGCGCAGGACGCTTTGAGCTTACCATACACGGGTATGGACCAGCTCCTGTCTCCCGACCTGCCCCTAATCTTGGTCCAGATCAATCTGTATGCGTTGCAAGTGGGTCTTTAGCGCTGGATGCTACTGCGGCTGGCGCGGATGCCTATCAGTGGCTCGTGAATGGCACAGTAGTATCGGGCGCGACTGGCGCAACTTATACCTTGCCGCTCGCTGTAGGGTCTCATCAAGTTATAGCTCGGGCTATTTTCAACAATACACGAGGGCTGGCGAATGGTCCGATGTGTCTCGCTGATACGACAGCTGACACAGTTGCAATACAAGTCTCTCCTGAGCCAGATGCTTCTATCCAGGTCGGAAGTACCACCTACAATAGCGGTGCCACTCACAATCTCTCTGGTTCTGGCGCCTCTGTAAGTGAAACTTTCACGGCAAGTAGCTCTGTAAGTGGAAATACCTATGAGTGGCAGCTCTTCAATCCTGGAAGCAATACTCCAGATGCTACCGGTACAGGAAATAGCTTCACCCATGCTTTCAGCGCCAGTGGCGTTTATACCCTCATTCTCATCTCTACTAACGGAGCTTGCGACGAACGCGATACTCTGTATATAAATGTCAGCTTGACCACATCTCTGGGTCAGGCTGCAGGTGTCTTCTCCGCCTTCCCGAATCCCAGCAGGGGCAGCTTCACTGCCGTTGCGCCTAAGGCTGGCACCTACGAGCTGCGCATCATGGATGTTGCAGGCAAGGTGGTTTATGTAGATAAGATGAAAGGCGATCGGAAGGAACTCCACCTTCAGTTGCCTGCGGGGACTTATCAGCTCCTTATCCTTGGCGAGGGTC
>JANXDD010000166.1 GCA_025059915.1 Bacteroidia bacterium
CTGTGTAGTTTTGGATGACAAGCCGTAAATAGAGAGTTGCAGGAATGGACGGCAAGCCTGATGACGGAGTGGTAATTGTCACTGGGAATGAACCATTATAGGGTGAGTTATTCCATGTAACCTGATTGTATGACCATTGGATGATGGTTTGAGCCCTACCCGAAGGTGAAGCATTGAAAGTAATAGGAGCACCAATCAGGACGGTATCCTGAGATATACTCACGGTACCAGCAGCGAACGGAGAAGGACAGGTGATAGTAACCGATGCAAATGCTGTATCAGTATTAGGTGAAAGGGAAGGGCACCCTGGGACATTATTGGCAATAAGCTGAACTAATAGAGTAGCTGGCAGAGACGCAGGGGAAGGAGCAGGTATAGTGTAGGGGAAAGAACTAGGCGTAACAGAAACTGCGGTCCACGTAGCACCGCCGTCCACAGACCAGCGAAGGGTAAGAAGTCCGGAAAGGTTAGATGGATCAGCGACATTTACCGTGATGTTCTGACCAGCTTGAGGTGAAGAGGGGGAAAGGGAAATAGCATCTGCCTCTATTACAGAAGGACAAGGAATATAGCTTCCATCCAATTCGTCTGCTCCAATATCAGGGGCTGTTCCTGGATCGCCATTCGGACCGGGACCTGGATTTGGAAGAGGACGAGCCTGTCCATCATAGTCCGAAAACGGTAGCAAACTCGGATTACCCCTATTTATAATAAAGGATGGCACTGCTGGATTAATGTGCAGGTCATATCTATTTACAAACGGCACAGGGTCATTTAGCGCCCACCCATTAGCGTCAAATCCTATACCTTGCCATGCAGCGAGCGTACCATAGGCAGTCGCGCCTCGCCTACCGATAAAGTTACCTCCTGCGACATTCGCATTTATGTGATAAGCATTGTAGTTAATGACAGAGCTCGTCAAAGACAAAGCATTGATAACTATCCCAAACGCCATCGCACTAGAAACCGTTCTCCTGTTAGTATTCTGAATAACATTTCCTGCTATCACAATCCCCCCCGTCACATTAGAGGAA
>JANXDD010000167.1 GCA_025059915.1 Bacteroidia bacterium
AAGCGCCATAGCCGTCGCAGAAATTGGTAAGTCCCTTGAATGCCGCGAGGGTCCCATGGTTTCGTTTGGGTGAGAGGGCCTAAGAACATTTCATATAATCGGAAGGCATCGGCGCCATATCGCTCACATAACTCATCGGGTACGACTACATTGTGAAAAGACTTAGACATTTTTTCAATAAGAGGCTCTCCGTGAAACTCACCTTTATCGTTTTTGATGAACTGAGCTCCTTGATACTCGGGCATCCAGCGTAAAAAGCCCTCTATATCCACTTGTGTGTCTTCCACGAGGGAGACTTCTACGCGTACGGGGAGGAGTTGGGTTTTTTCTTGGGGAGAGAGTAAGTCGGCTGAAATGAAGGTTTGGCTATCTTTTCGCTTGTAGATGAGAATGGATCGGCCTAGAATCATGCCTTGATTGACGAGTTTTTGGAAAGGTTCTCGGACAGGGCAATAGCCTATATCGTAGAGGAAGTGGGTCCAGAAGCGGGCATATCGTAGGTGTCCGACGGCGTGTTCTGCTCCGCCTATGTACAAATCCACGGGCATCCAGTAGCGAAGTTTTTCGGGGTCGGCGGGGGAGGAGGGGTGTTGGGGGTCGCAGTAGCGAAGGAAATACCAGCTGGAGCCTGCCCAGCCGGGCATGGTATCGGTTTCTCGTTCGCCTCCATCAGGGAGATGAACCCAAGAGGTGATGCGGGCTAACGGAGAGCGTCCATCGCCGGTGGGTTCGTATTTTTCCACTTCGGGGAGGGTGAGGGGGAGTTCTTCTATGGGGAGGGGTTCGGGTATGCCTTCTCGCCATACGATAGGGAAAGGTTCCCCCCAATATCGCTGGCGCGAGAATACCGCATCTCGTAAGCGGTATTGCAGAGCAGGGGCTCCTTTACCGTCTTGGGTTAGCCGCTCCTTGATGACGGCGATAGCTTCCTCTACTCGGAGCCCTGAGAGAAAACCCGAGCCAGTAAGTCTGCCTTCTTTAGCCTCGTAGGC
>JANXDD010000168.1 GCA_025059915.1 Bacteroidia bacterium
CTACTCAACTGCTTTTTGAGCTCATCATATACCCGCATGGCTTGCATGATGGTGTTCAGTACAATCAACACTCTTACAGAGCGATTCTTAGGCTTGTAAGGAGGCTCAATCTCACCATTCACAATCTCTTTTACTTTATTCAAAAAGCTTTCACTCTCCTCCAGTTTCTCATCACTATAATACACAATCTGGACGCAGTGGCGACAAACATCAGGTATGTTATTGTAGTAATCAATCACCCCCTCCTGACATGTCGTTTGCGGTTGGGGGCTGGAGGTGTTATTAGCTTCCTTGTTAGCCCTGCCAGGCAAATTCTTTCCTGCGCTATTCTGGGAGCCTAATATATCCTCTATCTCCTTTCTGATAAACGGAGGCAGAGTAGCCGTAATAAGGAGGAAACTTCCACCCAGGCTTACTATGTCCTCTAAGAGTTTGACTACTAGCGCAGCGGCTCGGGGGTCATAGGCTTGAACCTCATCTATGATGAGCCTACCGGTAAGCGCAGCAAAGTAGAGGCGCTCATAGCCTGGGGGACGCATAGCATAGGGAAAGAGCTGATCCCCGGTACAAATCACCGCTGCATAAGAAAGATGGCGAGCCAGCTCATGACTCTCATAAGCAGAAAGCTCGCTCTCTCCCTTCCTCTGAGCTAAGTAAAGAGCCGCATCCCCATGGAGAAGCCCTACTGTAGTGTTTCCGAAATACCTTTTAGCTCGCTCATAGGTTTGATGCACGGCCGCCCGCAGCGGAAGCGTGTAAATCAAACGCCCCCTTTGAGCTCCCCACAGAAACGCAAACTCCGTCTTTCCTATGCCTGTAGGCGCTACTAAGACCAAATGATCGCACTGAGAGGCTTTTTGCGCTCCTTCCAAAAGCTCAAGCTGCCAGGCCTCTCCTCCTCCCTGCCCTTTGCTTT
>JANXDD010000169.1 GCA_025059915.1 Bacteroidia bacterium
GTATGCTCGGGTGGATTACATCATTACCGTGAGTCCGCCGATTGCAAGGTATTTTGAGCAGAAGTACAAAAAGCCTGTATGGCTTGTCTATAATCTTCCCCCTAAATCTGAGGGGTTTGCATGCCCGCGTCTGGAAGATAGGCTTCTCTTATACCAGGGCATGCTTCATCCCTGTCGGGGGTTAGAGGAACTCATCCTGGCTCTTTCCTATGCAGAGGGTTGGAGGCTGTGGATAGTTGGCGACGGCCCTACTCGTGCCTCCTTGGAGAAGCTTGTGGCCCAGCATGCCTTAGAAGAGAGGGTGCGCTTTCTCGGAATGGTGCCCTTTGAGTCGTTGAAGGAATACACTTGTCAAGCTACCTTTGGAATATCGGGAGAGCTACCACGAGGGCTAAACCATGAGTATGCGCTCCCGAATAAGGTATTTGACTATGTTCAGGCGGGCATTCCTGTGATTGTCGGGGAGGCGCCTCTCATTCGGAAGGTAGTAGAGCATTACGGCTGCGGCTATGTAGTGGAGCGATGGACTCCCCGAGAAATAGCAAAAGCCCTAAATGCACTGGCCTGCCAGCAGGAACTTTACGAGCGGCTTGTAGAGGGTGCTCGTAAGGCTGCAAGGGAGCTTTATTGGGAGCGTCAGATACCGTGTATTCGTGCGTGGTTGGTAGCTGCGCTGGAGGGGAGACCTTTACCTCCGCAAGAGGCAGAGGAGAAGTGCAGGGAAGTCGTAGAGATAACGAAAATCTTTGAGGGAGTGTAGAGGGGTGATGGGGGCGCGGCCCCCCCCCAAGCGCAGGGGGGCCCCCCAAAAGGAACCCACCCCCAAGATTGGGAGTGTTTTTTCCAGGGGGAGAGCCACCCCCCGAAAAAGTTCAGA
>JANXDD010000016.1 GCA_025059915.1 Bacteroidia bacterium
TTCGAGGATCTGAATCAGCGGCTGGTGGAGCAGCAGGCTCTTATGAATCAGCGTTTTTCAGAGCAGCTGGAGTATATGAACAAGCGATTTGAGGATGTGGCTCAGCGGCTGGTGGAGCAGTTGGAGTACATGAACAAGCGGTTTGAGGATCTGAATCAGCGGCTGGTGGAGCAGCGAGAATATGCTGACAAGCGATTTGAGGAGCTGCATCAGCGTTTCAAGCTGCTATTGTGGTTTATTGGGGGCGGCTTTACGCTGCTGACGCTGCTAATGAGTCTCTATGAATTTCTGCACTAAGACAGACTCGCAGAGAGACAGGTGAGAAAGATACATTTGCTCTACAGAGCTATCGGAGCTGCGGAAAATAACGCAGCGATAGGGGGGCAGGTAGAAAAGGTATTCCCAAGTGGAGCCGTTGAGGTGGTGCAGACGCAATTTCGCATCTGAGCGGCAGATGAGGGAGAGGAAAGGGGTCGAAAGGAGTCAAAAAGGCGGTCCTTATCCCTTGTTTCCAGTAGTGAAGCTGTAAGTGTATCGGGGAGCGGACGAATGGAGACGCAGTTCGTCCCTGATGAGGGTAGCTATCGGATAGTAGTAGGCTCACATGGCGGTATAGACCTACTCCCAGCGCCCGTGGAATTTGGTAGCTATCGGATAGTAGTAGGCTCACATGACTGCTCTCAGGCTCGGTTGATAGAACTCTTAGCCTATCTCCACTCACATGCGGGGGAGAAAGGAGGGTCGCAGCTTTGTCATAGCAGCGGATAGAGTAGGCATGCAGTATGTAACGGGCTTCATTGCGTCATCTGCTTACAAAATTATCTTGAGAGCATTTCAGAGGGGAGCAAAAAGGCTATCAAGTCTGCGAGCGGTTCAGGTTTGTGAGCGACTCCTTAGGCTGTGAAGCGGCATTTGAAAGGCAGGATGTCTCTGAGATGTCTGTGAGGGGATACATGCTGCTGGCAGGGGAACATCGCTTTAGGCTGCTTAGCTTACGGCAGTGTGTAAGATACAGCGGCAGAGAGCTGGGTGGTGCAGGGAAAGGTCTTTTGCCCATGAGCGTGGGCGGGCTGTACTTGACTTGCACGGCTCCCCCTTGCTATCGGGCCCCGCAGTGTTTGAGAATGCAAAGCCCAAGATGAAAGAAGAGTTAGAGCCCGAAGCCGCCGCTTGAAGACAAGAGAGTTATAGGTAGCATCCCTTGATGCTGGAGAGGGAAGGTACCTTTCGTATGTGCTTTTCCCAAGCTTGGCTGTTTTACTCATCGGGTTGAGCACAAGGCCGTGGAAGGCTTTTTTTGGACAGAGTAAAAGGACGGCGACTTTCTCTCCAATGCTCATATTCCGAATTCCACTTGAAATAGAGCTGAAAGTCTATTTCTGAGGCCAGGGAGGGAGAGGGTCGCAGTTCGGTCATCTATTCCCAAGTAGAGCTGGGCTTTGATGCGATGCCCTTTGAGGTAGTAGCTATATCCCACTGCTCGTGTGCGCCAGAAAGCTTGAAAGTTCCTACGGGTGTGAAGGGGCTGGACCTCTGTCCATCGTAGAGATGCTTCATGGCGCTTGTGCCACACTTTACTTGCCTGAAGGTTCCACGCATAGCCGGAGTAAATGCTGAGTACAGAAACATCAGAGGGGTTATATGGGTGGATGATTCTGTAGAAGGCTTCTCCGGAGACTGCCCAGCCTCTATACTTGAAGATAGCGTCTGTGATCAAGGTAGTGATATCTGCTGGCGAACCTAAGGGTTTGCCCAACTGACCTCCCACCCGCAGAGCTCTCTGATTTAGGCTATAAGTGATGCCTATAGACAAGCGTGGTGAAACTTCATACTCCAAGTCGCCCTCGCTGTAATCTCCCGTATTTCTGAAGCTTCCGAAGGGTAAGTATTCTATACGCAGAGTATAAGCCAGGGCTGTATTTGAAAAGCCAGAGATGCGTCCTTCTCCGCCGGTAATGGCCGCTTTGACCTTGAAAAGTCGGGAGCGACACGTCCCGATCCAAGGTGTAGAACTGATTAGCGTATGAACGCTCGGGCATTTGGAGGTTGCCGGAGGAGATTACGCGCTGACGGTTTCCTGGGAGCTTGCCCTGTCCTAAGCCAATATAAAGCGAAGGGGTAGGCTCATAATACACCATGGCATCCCGAACGATATTCAAGGCAAAGCCTTCTATTTGATCTTGGTCCCCGGCAGCGAAGGAAAGCTGGATATAGTAGGAGAGCTTCGGGGAGAGAGCGAAGCCATCTAACCTAAGCCGCAGCCGACGAACCCGAATATCATACCCCGGCGCTGTCGTATCATCCAGTTGAGAGAGGTAGCCAAAGCGATTCTGCATGCGAAATCGCAGGTTCAGGAGAAAAGAAGAATCTTGTTGGATAGAGATGCCCCGGTCAATCCGCAGAAGAGGGTGCTCATCGGACTCATTCTGAGCCCACAACCAGAGGCAAAGTCCCATTAGCCAGAGAACTTTTATGCCTCTCAGATTCGTGATTGCATGATGGAACGGCTGATTTGCTAAGCCATAGAAGAACCAGGTTAGTCCCTGTATTGCAGAAGGCTCTCACTCTCTTCTTGAAAGACTTTTTTCCAGTATATCGTGCCCAGTCTGGGAAGTCTATATCTCAAGCAGCGCCAGTATTCTCGGACGAGGTCGGGGGAAAAGCCGTACCGTTGCCCCGCCTCTTCTATCCATACAGAGCGTGCAGGCAAGAATCGTCTCCACAGCTTCCCGAGTTCTTTTGCATATTTTGGTAGAGCCCACCAGATGGCGAACACAGTCCCTCTCCGAAGCTTGTGGTAGGCTATTTCGCCGATATCTATCCTGTAAGGATAAGCATAAGCAGCTTGGAGCGCTTCATCGCCTATAAGGAGACGAGCAGTAGAAGGGAGCTTATGGCTCTGCTGGGGCAGAAAAGGAAGCCTCGGAAAGAGCCCTTTGCGCATAAGATGGTTTATCATAGCCACGGAAGAGAGGGAGCGGTCGTCTATTTCTACAGCATTCCATTTTTCTGTGGGCGTATCACTGAGGAGGAGTACGCTTCGGACGGGACCGAGGCTGGCTATGCCCCAGCGGGAGAGCCCAACTTTCACGCTGGCAGCTCCAGCTAAGGGGAGCAGAGCAGCATCTCCAGGGTCTTCTTTCCATGCCTCCCATACCGCTCGCGGCGAGGGATAAAGCCGATAGGGAATTCCCGCGGCTTGCAAGGCTGCCTGGTAAGGATAGGCATTGAGAAAGTCAAAAAGCCGTATCAGCATTCACTGCCAAAGCTTTTGCATAGAAAAATCCAGCCGGCAGCCGAACTAACCAGCTCAGTTCTCCCCGCTTATGATAAAAGCGCTTTTGCTCTGAAAAGGGATAGCCTAACACATGTGCCAGCAGAAGCCTCAAAAGCTGCCCATGCGTTACAATCAAAACGCTCCCTACTGGATAAAGAGTGGAGACAAAACGCAGCCCCTCTTCTATACGAGTGAAAATAGAGCGAAGGCTTTCACCCTCTGGTGGAGCCCAATCCATATCCCCTTCAGCCCACCGCTCTGCTTGCTGATGCAAAAGAGGACGAGCTTCTTCGTGGGGAAGCCCCTCCCATTTACCCCAGCTTACTTCATGGAAATGGGGCAGTTGAAGAATCGGAACCCCGGCTGGTGCAAGGAGTTCCGCTGTTTCACGACTCCGGCGAGCCGGACTGGTGATGATAGCTTGAAATGGGACCTTTTGAAGGATGGGCATCCACTTTTCTATAGCCTTGCGTCCTTCAGCTGAGAGGGAAGGGTCCAGCTTTTGTCCTAAGAGAACGTCCTGTGCGTCTACCTCTCCATGGCGCAGAAGGAAAAACTGCTGACACATCAGGCGGTAACTGGAGGAGATTGCACAGGACGATAGAGCGAATCCCTCTCCACTGGAATATACCCTGCACTGGAGATAAGATACTCCAGCTCTTCCTTGCTCATGGCAGGGTGTTCTTCCCCTCCTGCCATGCTGTATATCTTTGTCGTGTCATCTATAGTGCCGTCTAAATCATCCACTCCGAAGGATAAGCTGAGTTGTGCTGCTGTGCGTCCAATCATAGGCCAGTAAGCTTTCAGGTGGGGAATGTTGTGGAGATAAAGGCGACTGACGGCATAGTTCTTGAGGTCCTCTATGATGGAGACTTCGCCTATGTGGGAGAGGGCGTTATTTTCTTTCCGATATTTGAGGGGGATAAAGCAATTGAAGCCGCCAGTTTCGGCTTGAAGCTCTCGGAGCAGTCGCATATGATGAACGCGATGGTGGTAGCTTTCTATGTGTCCGTAAAGCATTGTGGCGTTGGAGGGGATACCCAAGCGATGAGCCGTGCGATGAATCTCCAACCACTCTTCCGTAGAAGCTTTTGTAGCGCAGATCTGCTGGCGAATCTCCGGGTGGAAAATTTCTGCGCCCCCTCCAGGTAGAGAATCCAGCCCTGCTTCTTTGAGGGCAAGCAGCCCCTCCTCATAGCTCATGCGGGAGCGAGCACACATTACTTTCAGCTCCACCGCTGTGAATGCCTTCACATGAATCTGAGGGAGGATTCGTTTGATTCGGCGGATGATATCTGCATAGTACTCAATGCCCCGTTTCGGATGTACTCCCCCAACAATATGTACCTCTGTAACTCCTGTGCCTACGTATTTAGCGGCGATAGCTTCTATTTCCTCAGGGGAATATTCCCAGCTTCCTTCTTCCCCCGGCTTGCGGGCAAAAGAGCAAAAAGCACACTCATAAATGCAGATATTAGTAGGCTCTATGTGAAAGTTGCGGTTGTAGTAAGCTACTTTTCCATGAAGGCGTTCTCGCACAAGGCTCGCCAAAGCTCCCAGGAATCCTAAGTTTTTAGACTCATACAACAGAAGAGCATCCTCATCAGAAAGAGGGTGCCCTGCTTCTACCTTTTCCCACAAGTAGTTTTCGGTTGAAGAGAGCTTAGGAGGTTTCACCGTCATCAAAGCTACAAACAAAAGCCTAAGTGCTAAGAGCGATTTTAGCCGAGGGCATGGTATCTTCGGTGGGTGCGTAGCGTGTGGATTACAGGAGCTTCCTCAGGAATCGGAGAGGCTCTGGTGAAAGAATTTGCAACCAAGGGATGGAAAGTACTGGCTCAGGCACGACGCCGAGAACGGCTGGAGGCTCTGGCTGCTTTTGCACCTGAGCATATTGTACCATTTGTAGGGGATGTGCGGGACTATAGTGCTTGTGAAGCCGCAGCTCATCACGCTATAGAAAAGTTCGGGCGATTGGATGCAGTCATTGCCAATGCAGGTATTTCTCACCGAGCTTTGGTAGAAGAAGTCTCCCTTGCTGTGCTGAGGGAAGTGATGGAAGTGAATTTTTGGGGGGCGGTGCATGCTATTAAGGCAGCTCTTCCCTATGTCCTTCAGCAGCGGGGATGGATTGTAGGGGTTTCTTCTATTGCAGGTTTTAGAGGGCTGCCTGCCAGAAGCGGATATAGCGCTTCAAAGTTTGCCCTAAACGGTTTTTTAGAGTCGCTGAGGACGGAGCTTTATGAGACAGGGGTGTCTGTGCTGATTGCTGCGCCGGGATTTACGCGCAGTGAGATTCGCCAGAAGGCCCTTACTGCCGAAGGGCTTCCCCAGGGAGAAAGTCCCCTTCCTGAAGAGCGTCTCATGAGCGCCGAAGCGGTGGCCTCCGCCATTTACTCAGCCATGATGAAGCGCCGTAAATACCTCATCCTTACCTCTCAGGGGCGATGGACCGTCCGCCTCAATAAAATAGCCCCTGGCTGGATGGACAGAATAGTCTATGCCTACTTTTTGCGAGAGAATAGCTCTCCTCTCAAGAGAGAGAAAGACCCTTCCTAAGCTGGTACAGCTACAGTAGGAGTCGCTTTGGGGTACTCAATCCGAGAGTGGTGGATGGAGAGCAGCTGCTCGTAGAAGACCTCCTCTAACTCTTTCAGCTGAGCGAAAGTAAGAGGGGATTCGCTAAGCTGTCCTTCGG
Source organism: Bacteroidia bacterium (assembly GCA_025059915.1). Lineage (GTDB taxonomy): Bacteria > Bacteroidota > Bacteroidia > SpSt-205 > SpSt-205 > SpSt-205. The sequence continues at coordinate 5,976 of JANXDD010000016.1, forward strand.
CGATACGCTGTTGGAAGATGTTGCGAATGTGCGCCCGCAGTTTCTCTGGTGTGAGGTGGGGGATAGCTCGCGTGCTTGCCTCTAATGAATCTGCCAGCATAAGAATAGCCTCTTCCTTCGTTCGGGGCAGAGGGCCAGGGTATTGAAACTCCTTTTCCAAAAGAGGAGCCTCTTGGGGACATTCTCGTTTTTGCTTTTCCCAGAAATACTGAATGTAGGTGGTGCCATGGTGAGAGCGGATTCCATCAATCACCTCGGCTGGTAGGCGTGCATTGCGCGCCAGCTTTACCCCTACATCCACGTGACTGCGGATAATAGCGGCGCTCTCAGCGGGCGTGAGCCCATAATGAGGATTTTCTGTATGTCCTTGAGAAATAGAGGAGATATTTTCTACGAAGAAAGCAGGATTTTGCATTTTCCCAATGTCATGAAAAAGAGCCATGACATGAGCTTTGAGGGGATGGGCGCCTATTTTTTCTGCCGCTGCTTCTGCCAGCGCAGCGACGCTAAGGCTGTGTTGAAAGGTACCCGGGGCTTTTCGTTTCAGCTCCTGAAGGAGAGGATGATGGGTGTCTAAAAGCTCCAAAAAAGTGATATCCGAGCTCAGACCAAATACGCGTTCTATCACATAAATCAAAGGATAGGCAACGAGGCAAAGGGCAGTATTAGCGAAAAGGATAGGAATCCCCGACCATGGGATGCCTGCGAGATGTCCTTGACGAAAAAGGTGATAACCGAAGTAGGTCAGAATATACCCTGTTAGTAAAGTTGCCAGAGCATAGTACAGATGCGAGCGGCGCTGCATGACCCGAAGCCGAAATACCGCCAGCATACTACTGAAGCCATGCACAAAGAAGTATTCTACTGGCTCTTCCGTGATTAGGCTGATTTGAGCACCCAGCGTAATTGCCGAGATAAATCCTACTCGGTCGTCAAAAAATATAGCCAGAATAATCGGTCCCAGCGCAAAAGGAATCAGATGGTAAAAAGGAATCGTGGTATCAGGAATCCATTCCGCCTGCAGCTGGGTCATCAAAGCGAAAATCACCGTTACGAGCACATAGACGCTGATGAGAAGGAAAACTGGGCGCAGGTCGTGTAAAGTGATTTTTTTCGCCAAAAAGAGATACCACAGGGCAATGAAGGTGATGACCGATAGGAGGAGAAAGGTGCCGAAGAAACTTATCAAACGGCTCTGAATAGGATGAAGGGAGCTATAGGCAGTGCGCAGGGAATGGAGCTTTTGAGCAATGTCGGGCGTGATGAGTTCGCCCCGCCGAACAATCTGCTCACCTTTTTTGATACTGCCTGTGTAAGGGGAGAGGCTTTGAGCAGCTTGGTGTAATCTCTCACTGGCGGTTTGGGGGTCTATGATAAGATTAGGCCGCAGAAGGAGTCGGAGATAGGTTTGGAGGCTCTCTGCCGTAGGTTTCCCATACTGGCTGACAAGCCACTGCCATAGCCTAGTGCTGTCCACTAAAGCCGCTACCGCTACCTGATATTCATCATGAGCAGTAAGGCGCAGGATAGCGGTGCCTTTTTGCCTACTGAGGGGCAGCTCGGTGTATCCGTAGCGGTAGGCGTATTGGAGAGCTGCTTTTAGCGGAGAATGTAAGTGTGGCGGAATAAACCTCTGTAGAGACTCAGCTTGCAGCCAAACCTGCCTGACTATATGAGTGTCTTTTTGGAAAACCAGAGCATACTGCTGGGCTAAAGAGTCCAGCTCATCGGCTTTTTCCTCAGGACTCTTGAAGACACGGAAATCAAAAGGGGCAAATAAGTCCTGATGTCCCCAGACCTCTCCTTCTTTATAGGGGGCAAGGAATAGAGGACGCGTCCACCATCCCAAAAATGCGCTCATCCCTGCGGCATACAGCGCCGCTAAAAGTGCAACGAAAAGAAGAGGACGCTCACGGAGTGAAGCCGTAGCGATGAAGCTTCTGCGCGGCTTCCTCTCGCTGTCTCCAGATGACTTTTGGGTCATAGTCCTCTATCTCTGGTGCGTACGGGATGACGTTCCGACGATAGACAAGGATGCCTTTCCGCCCTTCAAACCGCCGCCGCTTCCAAAATTCCAAGGCATCGTAGGTTCCATCCGCCCCGAAAAATGGACGAGGGTCCTCATACATCCGATTGGCCCGACGCGAAGTGGCAACATGGTCAAAAATGATAGCCGTATATCGTCTCCTGCCGCCGATTCGCTTTACATACCAGCCCATGTTCAGAGAGAGGGCTGTAGTTTCACTGTAGGGCAAAATCAATCTCATCTTGGGCACTGCGCTGCTGTAAATCACAGGCGCCCCGAAAAAAACCTTCTCAGGGTGCTTCGGGTCTATGAATATGGTCTCAACAACCTTGAAGTTGCGTTTGCGATCGTATCCATTCCACCCCAGAAGTACGTAATACACCATTTTCTCCTTGACTAATTTTCGTCCGCGAGGAACTCGGGCTTCCCCTTCATATCGGAGGACGCCATGCGTCACATAGCGGGGATGATAGTAAAGAGCCCCAACCCACTCCTCGGAAGATAATGTGCGCCGCTCCACGTCCTCCATTTCAAGGACCTCTGGAATTTCTTTCAGTTCTATGACATTGACCTGCCAAGGCTCTTTCTTTCCTGAGCGCCAGCGCCTCACTACAAGCCCATAGTAGTGATGCTCATTTTTTTTGAAGTCTATCACCTGCCAAGTAAAGACCCGAAACGCACTATCAGGAGGGCACAAATCAGAGACAGTGATTACCGAATCAAAAGGATAGCTGAATGCCTCGGGCTGACTTAGCACCTCTTTCCAAAGAGCGATAAAGAGGCGATTTACAGAGTCCTTAGCACGGGTGTCTTCTTCATGCAGAACGAACCGTCCCATCTCCGCGAGCTTTTTTTCCACCTCAGGTAGAGACAGAACCTGAGCCCACAAAATGGCTACACCCCACGCGACAGACATTCCCAAAACGCAAAGGTAAAACTTTCTTCCTCACTGAGCGAAAGCCTCAGGTAATAGGCTTTGAGCTTCCAGCAAAGCCTCTTCGTTGAGGGGCGGCAGGCTCCCCTTTTCTCTCAGAAACTCTAATAAAATCTCTGTCCGAATGTTGGAGACGAGCGGAACCCCCGCAAAAGGACATCCCCCATACCCTCCTAAAGCACTATCAAATCGGCGACATCCCGCTTCCCAGGCGGCTTCTACTTTGGGGCGCACCTCATGGGGAGCCGCATGAAGGTGCACTCCCCACATCACTTCAGGCAAAGAGCGAATGGCAGCAGCTGTTACCTCATATACCTCTTCTGGCTTTGCAATTCCTACGGTGTCGGCTATGGATAGAATAGAGACTCCCTTTTCGGCTAATCGCCCCCCTGTATCTATCACCTCTTGAGGTGAATAGGGCTCCTGATAGGGATTCCCGAAACCCATGGAAAGATATACTACGGGGATTTTTTGGGCTTTTTGGCAGACCTCTACCAGTTCGGAGACGAAGGCTTCTCCTTCAGCGCGAGTTTGGCGAGCATTTTGCTGCTGGAAAGTTTCTGATAGAGAGAGGGGATAACCGATATACCTTACAGCGGGATGAGCCGCGGCTGTTTCCAAACCTCGCCTATTCACCACTATGACTAAGATGCCTGTTTGGGGATTTTCCGCCCAGGGCAAGGCATCTAAGACCTCCCTTGTGTCTTGCATTTGAGGAACTGCCTTTGGAGAGACGAAAGAGCCAGCGTCCAGCGTGTGGAATCCTACCCGTAGTAGAGCTGTGAGGTAGCGGATTTTAGTCGCAGTGGGGATGAAATTTGGGAGCCCTTGCCACGCATCTCTGGGGCATTCCACGAGCTGTACCGATTCCACCAAGCGAAGGTAAAAAGTTTGGGCGGAGAACTGTATGAGAGGATTTTTGTTACTTAGCTACCATGTATCCCTCTTACGTCGTAGAGCCGATTCGTCAAGAGACCATTCAGATAGGGCTTAAGGAGCTGCGTACGCCTGAGGAGGTAGATGCGGTTATCAGCGAGTTAAGGGCTACAGGCGAAACGGCTTTATTCCTCATAAACTCTGTGTGTGGGTGCTCCGCTGCTTCTGCACGCCCGGGTGTAGCCCTTGCTATCCAACACACGAAGCGTCCTCAGCGGCTCTATAGCGTCTTTGCAGGCGTGGATAAAGAAGCAACGGCTCGTTTGCGCCAGTATTTAGCTCCTCATCCGCCTTCGTCTCCCAGTATAGCCCTGTGGAAAGGAGAGAGCCTCCTCCACTTTATTCCTCGCCACGAGATAGAGGGGTATGCAGCTCGTCATGTAGCCAATCTTCTAATCACGCTTTTTGACGAATATTGCTAAGTGCGGTGGGGGATAGTTCTCTTGGCTACGGCATGGGCCCAAGGGCTTCTGGAGGGCCCAGCAGGCGACCTCTGGGCTAAAATCAATCCCTTTTTCGGAGCAGAGCTCAGCTTTATAGATATTCGCTTTCTTACCACCCCTCTTTTTGCAAATTCTCCTGACTTCTGGGGACTTACGCTGGGAAGCAACTACACATACTTCCGTACAGAAAATGAAGTTTTAGCTGCGGGACCTGGCGCGCAGATTACGGGTTCTTTTCAGTTTCTGGGGCGATCGGGAACTAACTGGATGGTGCAGGTGCCAGTATATGCGTATGCTCGCATGGGAGCAGGTGCTACCGCCTACAATACCCAAAGGCTTGGCATAGGGGTAGGAGCAGGGCTGCGTTTCACTACCTTCCAGCTTACTTATACTTCCATTTCAGGAAACTATGTGGGGAAGCTCAGACAAAGCTTTGTCAATCCTACGGTTTTCGTGGACATTACCCTAAACTTTCGTCGGACGAACCCCACGACTCTGCGCGGCTATTTTGACATCCTTTCCAGCCGGCGCAATACTGAGCTTATGGGGTCCATAGACCCTGTTCCTTTAGAGTTTCGCACCTTTGGAGTGGGGATTTTGTATCCGATTGGGAGGTAGTGGGGAGGGACGCTGTATTTTTGCCGTATGTTAGAAAAGCTAAAAGAAATCGCCCAGAGCGCTGAGGGTTCCTCGCCCGAGGATCTTATAGCTCGCTTAGAGGCTCTTCACGAGGAGGTCTCGGAGGATGACCAGCTGCGAGCTGAGTTTGAACGGGAGGTGCTTCGGATTGCAGATGGGGTTTATTTGCCCCATATGTTCTGGATGTATTTGGGCGGATTCCTTCAGGATAAAGACGCTTATCGCCCCTTTCTGGAGTATATCTTGCAAGTATATGTTCAGCTGCCGCCCTCGCCTTTTGTAGATAAGCGCATGCGCCCGCTTCTGACTATATATTTCACCGAGGAGTCATCGTTCTACATAGATAGGTTTGAAGACTTCGTCAAGCGATATGCTCGCCCAGAGAAGCAAAATCTTCCTACTGAGATACGCAGGTTTATTCAGAAGAACCCCACTACGGTCCGAATATTTCGGGAAAAGTTTGCCTTGCTGAAAGATTATGCGCCGAATTTTGAGATGTTTTCTATGGCTTTACCCCACCTGCGGCTGGCTTTGAGCCAAAATGAAGGGAAGTGATGCGGTTATCTCTGATGGCAGGCATTGGGCTGGGGGCGGTCGCAGGAGCACTGATGAGGCACTGGATGCAGCGAACCCTCAACTATTCTATCTTCTCTCCGTTTGGCACCCTGCTGGTGAATATCATAGGCTCCGCTGCATTAGGGTTTATCGTGGGGGGAAGGTTTTTCGGAAGTGGGTCTGTGGGACATTATGCATTGACAGCAGGTTTCTGTGGAAGCCTTACGACATTTTCCTCCATTACGCTGGAGGTTTTTGAGATGATTCGAGTGGGGGAGATGCTGCGCGCTGTAGGATATGCCCTTTTTACTTTTATTCTCGGCATGCTTGGGCTTATAGGCGGCTATTGGCTTGGGGTGAGGTTTTTTAGGTAGGGCTTATGAGGAAGCTGGGCCTACTTCTGAGCTGGACCCTGTGGGCACAAGCTCCCTCGCTTATGCCAATGCGAGGGCTGCATAAAGGGCGTCCTACACACACCGCTCTTGTCGGAGCTAATGTATGGCTGGGGCCTCAGCAGTACCTCCGAGATGGGGTGATTTTGATACGGGAAGGGGAAATTGTACAGGTTGCTCCACGCAGCGCTCTCAAGCTGCCCCCAGAAGCCTATGTGGTTACTTATCCGCCTTCGGCTTGGATTTATCCAGCATTCGTAGAGTCGTGGAGCACGTGGGGAATAAATCAAGGCTCTACCGCTTCTCCAAATAAGCCCCAGTATGACCCTATGAGGCATCCCCTTTACTATCCTGCTGATGCGGTGAGGTTGGACTTTGCAGCGGAAACAGCTTTTGTCTATGAGGCTCAGCAAGCTCAGAAGTTTCGGGAAATGGGCTTTGCAGTGGTACATGTGGGCCCGAAAGAGGGGGTCGTAAGGGGCACAGGAGCCACGGTGCTATTAGCTGATGAGATTTCTCCAGAAAAAAGATTTCTGCCCAGCTCCCCTATCATCCATGCCAGCTTTACCAAGGGGCACGTAACGCAAATGTATCCCACCTCTAAGATGGGGGCTATTGCGTTGGTGCGGCAGATGTTGTATGACTGGCTGTGGTATAGACAGTTTTCTTCTCCTCCGATTCCGAATATAACACTTCAAAAGTTAGGGGGGCTATGGCGAGATACGCTAAAGTGGGTATGGGCTGCCCAAGTGCCAGAGGATGCTTTTCGGGTTTCCAAGCTATCGTCGGAATGGAAGCAAGGCGGACCCCTTCAATGGGCACTACTGGGGACAGGGTATGAGTATGAGTGGATTCCATATCTTCCTAAGGATGGCTTGTATATCCTGCCAGTAGGTCTGCCGGTGCTTCCGCCTCTCCATACGGCTGAGTCTTATATGCACTTGCCTTTGATGGCTTTGCGGCGGTGGGAGACCGCCCCTTTTCGGGTGAAGTGGCTAATACGAGCTGGATATGCAGTAGCGCTCACATCGCAGGGGTTGTCGGATGCTTCTACCTTTTGGGCAGACCTACGCACCCTTGCTCGCACGGGCATTCATCCAGATACCATTTTACTCAGCTTGACGCAGGTGCCCGCGCAGTGGCTAGGCCTTCGTCAAGCAGGACGCATAGCTCCCGGCTTCTATGCTAACCTACTGGTTTTCTCCGATACCTTGTGGAAAGAGGAGGCTAAACTTACCGAGACTTGGGTGGCAGGGGAGCGGTACGAGATAACCGCTTCTCCTTCGCTGTACCCTCAGGGAACCTATGCGGTGGAAGAGCTGGGCTGGCAGTGGCGCTTCACTTCTCAGCCTCCCTTCCCCTTATCAGCTCAGCTGATAGTCAAGGAAGGAGATACGCTAAAGGTAGAGTTTGAGTACTCTTCTATGTGGAAAGGTTTTTCGGCTCGGGTGAAAAGCGGCCCTCCCTCTGGGGAGTGGAGATTTGAAATGCGCGGGGACACTCTCATAGAGGGCACGTGGAGCTCACCTACTGGAGATCGCCGCCACTGGAGGGCTAGGCGGATAGCTCCTCCAGACACTTTTCAGCCTGCGAAGCCCCCGCCTTTCCTTTTTGAAGACAGCCTCATTTCCCGAAGAACCTTTCCGCCCTCCCTTTATGGGCGTAAAAGTTATCCGCCGTCCGCCTCTGTCCTCATCCGAAATGCAACGGTATGGACGGGAGACACCGTCTTACCTGCTACGGATGTTCTCATTGCCGAAGGGAAAATCAAGCGCATAGGGCGAAATCTCACCCCTTTACCCGGCACTGAGATAATAGAGGCTGAGGGCGGCGCGCTTACAGCAGGTATTATTGACGAACATTCTCATATTGCGATTGAGGGCGGGGTGAATGAGTATTCAGATGCTGTTACGGCAGAGGTACGAATTGCAGATGTGATAGCTCCTACAGATGTAAATATTTATCGTCATTTGGCGGGAGGGGTTACCACGGTGCAGCTTTTGCATGGGTCAGCTAATCCTATTGGCGGGCAATCCGCCTGTATAAAGCTGCGGTGGGGGCTTCCTCCAGACTCTATGCTTTTTGCAGGTGCCCCTCCTTTCAATAAGTTCGCTCTTGGAGAAAACGTAAAGCAATCTAACTGGGGAGAAGCCTTTACTATCCGATACCCCCAGACCCGCATGGGAGTAGAGCAGATAATCGCTGATGCTTTCACGGCTGCGAAACGCTACCTTGCCGAAAAAGAAGCCTATGAAACTGCAAAGAGAAAAAATCCGCACCTCCCAGCTCCTCGGAGAAACCTGCGGTTAGAACCGCTGGCAGAGATTCTTACAGGGAAGCGGTTCATTACTTGCCACTCTTACGTACAATCGGAGATTCTGATGCTCATGCGATTGGCGGAGCGCTTCGGGTTTCGGGTGCGTACTTTCACTCATGTATTAGAGGGATACAAAGTAGCTCCAGAGCTCAAAGCCCATGGAGCTTATGCTTCTACTTTTTCAGACTGGTGGGCCTATAAGTACGAGGTCATAGATGCAATTCCCCACAATGCTGCCATTCTGCTCAAAAACAAAGTTCCTACTTGTATAAACTCAGATGATGCGGAGATGGGGCGGCGCCTCAATCAAGAAGCTGCAAAAGTGCTGCGTTATGGGGGGATAGACCTGGGGATTGACACGGTGGAGGCATGGAGAACCGTTACAGTGTATCCCGCTCAAGCTCTGGGGATTAGTCATCGGGTCGGCTATGTGAAAGAAGGCTATGATGCAGATGTAGTTTTGTGGGACAGGCCTACACCTCTCTCGGTTCAAAGCAAGGTGCGACTGACTTTCGTAGATGGACGCAAGCTGTACGATGCCCAAGCTGATGGAAGGGCTTATTTAGAAGCTCTGGAGGAGAAAAGAAAGCTGGTAGAAAAAGCCTGGAAAGCTGGATCTTCCGATAAAAAGGGCATACCGCTGCTTATTCGGCGAGATGTACTCTGGGATTGTGAGAGCTTCGGAGAGGATGAGGGAGGAGATTAAGGGGGCTTGGCGATGTAAGCTACGCTAAGGATGCTGACTGCAAAGGGCCTCTTATCTTTGTTTTATTAGTTATGACAACTGCTGAGAAAGCGCATACCCTCGTTGATGTGGCGCGAATGCGTGCCTTTTTTCACGAGGGGCCTCCCAAGGAAGTCAAGGTTCGCTTGCGATACTTAGAGAGGTTAGAGACTACGATTCGCCGTCGGGAGTCTGAGATCTTGGAAGCGCTGCGGGCAGATTTGGGGAAGACTGCATTTGAGGGCTATGCGACTGAGGTAGGTTTTACGCTGGATGAAATACGCTACCTGCGAAAGAATTTGCGCAGCTGGGCTCGCCCGAGAAGTATTTTCCCCTCTATTGTCCAACTGCCCGGGCGAAGCTATATCCGCTATGAACCGCGAGGAGTGGTGCTGATAATCAGTCCATGGAACTATCCTTTTCAGCTCTTAGTAGTGCCTTTAGCGGGGGCTATCGCCGCTGGGAATGTAGCGGTTCTCAAGCCGTCGGAGTTTGCTCCTGCTACGGCGCAGATTATACAAACTATTGTAGAAGAGACCTTCCCGCCTGAATACGTGCAAGTTGTTCAAGGAGGAGCGGAGGTAGCGGCTGCCCTTCTGGAGGAGGATTGGGATTACATTTTTTTCACTGGCAGCACGCGTATTGGACGGAAGGTAGCGGAGGCAGCGGCTCGTCGCCTTATTCCTTACACTTTAGAGCTGGGGGGAAAATCGCCAGCGATTGTAGAAGCTGATGCGGATATTCCTATTGCGGCGCGCCGCATCGCCTGGGGCAAATGGCTAAATGCTGGTCAAACTTGTATCGCTCCAGACTATGTGCTTGTTCATGAGAATATTCTTGAACCCTTCGTAGAAGCTCTCAAAGAGGCTATTGAGCGGTTCTATGGAGATATTTCGCAGCCTCCTCCTGAATATGCTCGCATTATTCACCGGGCTCATTATGAGCGGCTTCTTCGGATGATGGGGGAAGGGGAGGTAATATATGGCGGGCATACAGACCCTGAAAAGCTATATATCAGTCCTACTTTGATTTTATCGCCTCGGGGCTCGCTGGTAGAGGAAGAGATATTCGGACCTCTTTTGCCCCTGATTCCGTACAAAGAGATGGTGGAGGCGGTTGATTTTGTGCGGCGGCTGCCGCCCCCCTTGGCTTTATATGTATTTTCCTCCTCAGAGGAAAAGCAGGAGCTGTATCTTCAGAAGCTTCCCTCTGGCGGAGCTTGTATCAACGACACAATAATGCACATCGGCTCTTCGCGTTTGCCTTTTGGGGGAGTGCGAGAAAGCGGGATTGGACGCTATCACGGCTGGTATTCATTTGAGACTTTTTCTCATGCGCGAGCTGTGGTGAGGACTCCTACCTGGATAGACCTTCCTTTGCGGTATCCGCCGTATGGGAAAAAGCTTTCCCTCGTGCGATGGCTGATGGGCTAACGAAGCGAAAGCAGCGCTTTTACCTTCTTAAGGTCAAAGGCATAGCTAAAATACCCGATTACGTCCAGATTCGTGATGAGCGTTTTTCATTAGTTTGCTATGTGCGTCCAGACAGGACAGAGAAGCGTACAGCCCTTCCGCCTGGCTTTTTAGAAGAGGTATCCACACTTTTTTCTAAGCTCCCTTACGGCGAAGTAAGACCCGTGGAATGGGATCCGGAACTGAAGGAGCTACAGGTGCTATGAGTCAAGTTCTACTAATGCGCAATGTTACTTTGGCATATGGGGAGCGCATAGTTTTGCAAGGGGTCAATCTCTCCCTTTCTAAAGGGGAACTGGTCTATATTACAGGACGTACGGGTTCAGGGAAAACCTCTCTGCTGCGGGCAATTTATGGAGACCTTCGTCCAAAGTCAGGAGAAATATGGGTGGGGGAGCAGCGGGTGGATACGCTCTCTCCTGCTCAAATTCCTTATTTGCGGCGCAAACTGGGCATAGTTTTTCAAGATTTTCAGCTTCTTCCCTACCGCACGGTGTATGAGAATGTAGCTCTTACGCTGGAGGTTACAGAGTGGAGGGATAAGCGGAAGATTCGGGAGCGGGTGATGGAGACGCTCTTGCGTGTGGGTCTTTCTGCACGAAAAGATGCTTATCCTCATGAGCTTTCTGGGGGGGAGCAGCAGCGAACTTGTATTGCGCGGGCGATAGTAGGGGCGCCTATACTTCTTTTGGCTGATGAACCTACGGGAAACTTAGATCCAGAAGTTGGTTCGCAAATCTTAGCTCTTTTTCATCAGATAGCGCGCTGGGGCACAGCCGTTCTCTTAGCTACGCACAATCCTCAGCATATTCAAGATATGCCAGCTCCTGTGTATGTTTGCACCAATGGTCGGTTGCATCTTTCCCCGCATCTTACTTCGTAGATTATATGTACCTTTGCTGTGTATGCTCAAAATAGAAAGAGATATGAAGACCTTCATCGTAACTTTCTTGCTGGGCGCTTGGGCTTCCCTGATGGCGCAGAGTGGTCGCGCCGCTTTTCAAGAGGGAGAGCAGTATCGTAAAAATAAGCAGTATGATCTTGCGCTTCAAAAGTATGACGAAGCCATACGGCTTGAGCCTACTAAAGCCATTTACTATGCGCGGAAAGGGGAGGTCCTTAATAATCTGAAACGCCCGAATGAAGCCATTCAGGCCTACCAAAAAGCCCTAGAGCTCAATCCAGGGCTTACTGCTATCTATGTACGGATAGCGCAGATCCATATTCGGGCTAAAAACTATCCGGCAGCGATAGATGCGCTCAATCAAGCTTATGCTAAGGAGCAGGATGTAAGCAAAAAGATGACCTACAAGCTTAATGCTATTCGGCTTCTCAACCTTCAGGGGCGTTCGCAGGAGGCTCTATCCGAGCTGAATGCGCTCAAAGCCCAAGTTCCCCAAGTGGCGGATGATCCGCGGCTCTTGTATGCAGAAGGTGAGACGCAATTAGCTCTAAATAATCCCCAAGCAGCTATCGCTTCATTTCAAAGGGCTTACGATAAGACGCGGGATCTGCCTATCGCTCAAAGCGCACGGTATACCTATGGATTAGCGCTGGCACACTATCGGGCTGGAAATACTGCCGAGTATGAGCGCTACGCTAAGCAAATAGAAAATCATCCTATGGGGCGCCGCCTCAAAGCGGCTGTGGCTCGCACTGGAGCCGCCTACAATCTTGCCATTGCTTACGCTTACTTCAAAACGGGGGCTCTGGATGAGGCGATGGAATATGTGAATGAAGCCGCTAAAACTAAAGACCGCCTCAATCAAGTTTATCAGATGCAGGGGGCTATACTTTTCCGAAAGGGGCGCGTCGCAGAAGCCGCTCAGAGCTTCCTTCAAGCTGCCCAAAATGAACCTGATGAGAAAAAGCGCTCGGCTCTCTATGCTCGTACAGTACGACTGCAATATAACGCAGGAGACTATGGTGGGGCAGTGAGCACCGCTGACCGCATCTTGGAGAAAAATCCGAACGATGCGAATACCCTCCTCCTGAAAGCCCAAGCTTTATATCTCCTCGGACGCTATGGAGAGGTCATCTCTACGGTAGAACGAACTATTCCCCTGCTGGGTACAGATATAACTAAGCTTTCGCAGGCATACTTTTTGATGGGATTAGCTGCTCGGAAAGCTGGTCAAGTGGATAAGGCGCGGGATGCCTTTGGTAAGATTACCTCACCGCGTTTCAAAGCTGCAGCGAAGGTAGAGCTGGACAAGCTCTCCGCCCGTTAAGCATCTGGATTTGTCTCCCTTGCCCGGCCCCCCTCAGATAGAGGGTGGGTCGGTTTTATTTTTGGTATCAGATTCTTTCATGAGTTCCTAACAGGCAGTGCGGAGCTTTGACCCATGAGCCGATGGCTTATGGCTATGCTGGGAATTCTTTGGGCGCAGGAGGAGCGACTTATTCTGCCTTCTTCTGTGCAGGCACCTCGCTCCTCACCCGAGCCCCTCGTCGTCAAAAGGTTTTATAGGTTCATAGTTCTGGATGGACAAACTCAAGAACCGCTTCCAGGGGCATACATTCTGAACCTTTCCGACAGTACCGGCTTTATTACGGATAGTTTAGGGGTGGCTGAGGTGGGAGTTACTTTTTATTCAGATACGGTCTGGATGGAGGTGCGATATGTGGGCTACGAAACCCAGCGTGTGCCCTTATTGAAACAAGGGCGAGTGCAGCAGCAGCTTTTCCTTTCGCCAGAGGGAATTCAGCAAGCAGAGGTAGTGATAGTGAGCCTTCGCATATATAGAACAGAGGTTTCCCTATTGGCTGCTCTGAGAGAGACCCCTCAGATTGCAAGCGGTATCTCTGGTCAGATTATAGAGCGAACCCCTGACCAAACGCTTGCCCAAGTCCTCTCCCGTGTCTCTGGCGTGTCGGTATATGATGGAAAATTTCTCAACATACGTGGAATGGGGCAGCGCTACAATACAGTGCTTATCAACAATCTACCTGCTCCGCAGACTGAGCCAGATAGTCGTGGATTTGATTTGACTCTCTTACCAGCAGGGCTGATAGACCAAGTAATCGTTCTTAAGAGTGCAGCGGCTGAGCAGACGGCTGATTTCGGCGGAGGCATCGTGAATATTCTAACGCGGAAGAGTGAGGAGCAGCCGCACGCCAGCCTCAGTTGGCAGCTGGGCTACCTTCACCAGACGACTATGAAAGAAGGGCTTCAAGGGACCCTGAGTTTAGAAAAAGGATGGAGTGGCGGATTAGCTAATCAGGGTCTGCCCCGAGACTTCCCACAGGACCTAAACGCTTTGCCCTTAGGTGAGGTAGAAGCTTGGAGCCGACGGATTCCTCCTGATTTTGAGCTCCGTAAGTATCCGAGCGTTCCACCGAATGCTCAATTCGGCTTTCATATCGGTATGCCTCTCGGTGGAAAGCTCTGGACTACTTGGATGGCATCTTACAGCATGAGTTTTCAGAGCATGCGCATTCAGCGTCATAGATACGAGATGCAGCGCCCCCAAATAGGAGTGAATCCTAAGCTATTTAGCTACGAAGACAGGCAGACAACTCGCTATGTTCGGTGGCTGGGTTTTCAGAACTGGATATGGATGCCTGCTCCTCATCACCAAGTAGAGCTGAACTTGCTTTATTCCCGCTTGGCTGATGATCAGACGATTATACGGGAAGGCTATTCGTATTATCAGCGAGGGAATGATCCCTTTCGTAATTATAGCTGGCAGTACCTTCTGCGCACTTTAGGCATGATTCAAGTAGAAGGACTTCATACCTTCAGTCGGCTTTTGAGCCTTCGGTGGGCTCTGGGAGCCAATCTTAGTCAAAGAGATGAGCCTGATTTTCGCCGCGTAAGGACGGTTTTTTCCTCTGGAGATTCAGTTTATCGGATAATTCTACCGCCAGGGGCGACGATATTTGATGCTGCTCGGTTTTTCAGTGAAATGCGTCAGCATAGCTATGCTCAGAATGTGGTATTTACCCTCCATCTTTCACAGTGGAGGCTTTGCTATGGATTTCAGTCAGAATATCGGTTGCGCCGGTTTTGGGCACGCTGGTTTTCATATACTTTTCCACCTACAGGCAATCCGGCATTTTTAGACACATGGAGTGCGCTGCCGCTGTCGCAAGCCTTTTCGTCTGAATACCTTTCTCTCCTGCGCCTGCGAGAGGGAACAAATCCTACCGACCGCTATGAAGCTGAGCAGCTGTATGCAGCCCCTTTCGTTTCTATAGAGGGTGATATACGACGCTGGCACCTTCATACAGGGCTGCGGTATGAATGGGGCTATCAGCACTTACGGTCAGCAACACCCACCCAGCCGATTGACCAGCGCATACCCTTTCCTCTATGGCTACCGTTTGCAAATGTGATTTATGCCTTTTCCCCTGCCCATCAGCTCCGTTTGGGATACAATCGTAGCTTGAACCGTCCAGAACTCCGAGAACTGGCGCCCTTCTTGTATTACAACTTTGCCCTCACAGTAGAGGAAGCGGGTAACCCTAACTTGCGTCCTGCCAGCCTCCACAATCTGGACATCCGATATGAATGGTTCCCCGACTTGAAAGACTTTATGGCTGCTGGACTCTTCTACAAGCACATCACTAATCCTATAGAGACGTATATTCTGCGGGGAGCGGATCAGCCCATCATCCGCTTTGATAATGCAGAGGAGGCAAACCTTCTCGGTGCCGAAGTGGAGGCTCGCCTGCATCCCTTACCCTTTATCTCTCTAATCGCTAATGCCTCTTACGTCTGGAGCCAAGTAGATATGGGTGGGCGAGTTCAGGGGCAGTCCGGTACAGCTCCTGTGCAAATGCGTTTTCGCCCTTTGCAAAGTCAGGCGCCCTATCTTTTCAATCTGATTGTTTTGCTTACTCCTCCGGCTGGGCGATGGGAGCTCTCCTCGTCCCTTCAGCTGAATGGGCCGCGCCTATGGTGGATCGGCGATAACTTCAACCCCAGCGTATATGAGATGCCTCGGCTCGTGTGGGATGTACGGGGGAGATATAGCTTCAAGCGATTCTTCATAGAGATTCAAGCGTCTGATATCCTCAATCAGCCTTTTTACTATCGGCAAGATACGGATCAAAATGGTCGCATTTCTCGGGAGGAAGAAGTGATATTCCGTTTCGTGCGGGGGTCAGAGTGGACGATGCGTTTAGGGCTTCTATGGTGAAAGAGGTAAATGACGAAGCACCTCTCGGGAGAGAAGGCGGCGATCATATTCCTTTTCTGCCCATAGGCGAGCTCGAGCAGAGGCTTTTTCCCACTCTCGCCTGTCCCAATAGTATCTTAGAATACCTGCAGCAAAAGCCATCACGGACTGCGCTGAAAATCCACATTGAACCCTGCGTAGAACCTCAGCTTGCCAGCCGCCATAGTTTATTCCTACAACAAGCCCATTAGCTAAATAATCGTAAAACTTATTTGCGCTATTGCTGGCGAGAATCGGAAGAGGCCTCACAAGCGATACTCCTATATGGGCTTCAGAGAGCCAGAAAGGCATTTCTTCCACAGGCACGGGAGGCCAGAGTTGAAGATTGGGTAGGTTTTTGGCTTGGGCTTCTATAAGAGCCCTTTCTGCTCCATCGCCGATAATCCAGAACTGAATAGAGGAGTAGAGGCGCAGGGCCTGTGCCACATGAAGGAGGAATCCTACGCCATTGGCCCAGCCGAGGGTTCCGGCGTATATCACTCGGAAGGGGGTAAAAGGAGCCACCCGTTTGCGCTGAAAAAGCTCCGGGCGAGTTCCATTGTAGCTAAGGCAGACCTTTGCAGCCGGAAGGTAGCGAGCAATATCAGGAGAGAGGGCGAAAAGCTTATCAGCTTCTTTGAAGCTCCAGTGGAGCGCTTTCGCTAAGAGAAAGTACAAGCTGCGGGGCAGCTTTGTTGCCAGTATTTGAGGCCATGCGTCATATACATCTATGCTGAAAGGAGCGCCAAAAAGCTTTTTTCTAAAGGCTGCTATAAAAGGTAGAAAAGGAGGGGGAAGCGTAGCTACTAAATAAAGTCCTCTGTGCCGAAGGCGCCAAAGGATGTAAATGCTCCATAGACTGAAACGAATAAAGGACCAGAGGCGTCGCCCCAAGCCCAACTTCTGGTGGTAAGGGGCAGGAAGCCAGATTATGCCGATGCCTTTGGCGAGGAAGGCGCAGCGCTTCGGGTACTGAGAGGGGAAGTAAGTACCCCCAGCGAGTATCCAGACTTCGTGTTTTTTTTCTCGCCACTGACGAGCGAAATCGTAGCTGCGCCGATTGCCCCAGCCGCCAG
This sequence comes from Bacteroidia bacterium, assembly GCA_025059915.1. GTDB lineage: Bacteria > Bacteroidota > Bacteroidia > SpSt-205 > SpSt-205 > SpSt-205. The sequence goes on from JANXDD010000016.1 coordinate 22,652, forward strand.
GTGGAGTGAAAAAATACTGCCAGTACAGGATTCCTTGGACTGCTTTTTTTCTGGTCATGCTCGCCGGACCAAGGAAAGTAAGAGAGAAAAAGGCATAGGAGGGGGGGAGAAGGTAAAAGTAGAAATTTGGAGGTATGTGTAGGTGTTGGGGCGGCCCCGCCGCAGGCGCTGGCGCCCCCCCACAACAATCCCTTCTCATTCACTTTCTCTACCGCTTAGCCTGGAGCTTTTCTCTTTTCCTCTTGCCCCCTAATTGTAAAAGCTCATCGCCTTCCCTACCAAAGTGGTGGGAATATGGAAAAGATACAACTATAGCCCGTCTATCGCTCCTAGGCAAGCCTATTTACTATGCGAAGCTGATAGAGGCGTCGCCGTATTATGAGGATTCTTTAGGATATACTTTCAGGTATCCTGTGCCCCTTGGAGGACAGCTGTGGGTGGAGTATTATGCCCCTTATGGCAGAATCTCTACCATAGCGCTTCTTTGGGAAACAGATAGTTTTCCTCGCATGACGGAGATGTATCAGCTTCTTCGCACAGTGTATGGACAGCTGTATGGGACTCCCAGGGGAGAGGTAGGAAATTTAGAATGGCGAGTCGGTGATACTATGCGCGTGGTTCTGCGGCTGAGTCCGGAGCGGCGCTACCTTCATGCCGCCTTTGCTTTACTTTCGCCAAATGAAAATCTACACACGCTCAGGTGATAAAGGCGAGACAGGCCTCTTAGGAGGAGGGCGAGTCTCTAAAGCAGACTTGCGCATAGAAGCTTATGGCAGTTTGGATGAGCTGAATGCATCTTTAGGAGTCTTAGCTCAATACGTTTCTTCGGAGGACATTGATTCTATTCGCAGGGTTCAGAGCGCTTTGTTTGTTATTGGGTCTCATCTCGCGGCGGGGCGTTCAGAAAAGCCCGTCCCTCTTCCCGAGCTGGAAGCAGAAGAGATAACCTGGTTAGAAAAAGACATAGATCGGCGGCAGGAAGAGGTTTCTCCCATGCGTCATTTTATTCTTCCGGGCAGCTGCATAGCGGAAGCTTACGCTCATTTGGCTCGTACGATATGTCGGCGGGCGGAGCGGCGCCTCGTGGCTTTACATGAAGTGGAGCCCCTCAACCCCCTCTTTTTACAATATCTCAATCGCCTCAGCGACTGGCTTTTTATCTTAGGGCGTCATCTTAGTCATAGGCTTGGGGCAGAGGAAATTCCCTGGGTTCCTCGCAAGTCCTGAAGCACTGGCTTCTCAGAAACCGTCTCGCCGGTCCACTCCCCATGAAAGCCGATCTCGCAGCGTTTCAAAGTAGCTGTGGCCGGCGAGCTTGATGATTTTGAGGGCTATGGGAGCTCGTCTAAGCGCTACAGCCGTCTGGTCCGGCACGGTTACACTGCGACCATCCAAGGCGATTTGCACTTGTCCTGTCCGTGAGCGAAAGGTAACCGTGAGAACCCCACTATCCGGCAGCACAAGAGCTCTAACAGTAAGGGAATGAGGAGCGATAGGAGTTAGGATTAGATTGGCGCAATTGGGAGTAAGAATAGGGCCTCCACATGCTAAAGAGTAGGCTGTAGAACCAGTAGGCGTGGAAACAATCAGGCCATCTGCCCAGTAGGTATTCACCAGCTCGCCATTCAGATATACATCCAATAGGATCATTTCCCCAGTGAGCGCTTTAGAAAATACTACCTCATTCAGCGCAAAGGCTTCCTCTGGGCGAAAAACCTCTGGGTCTGTAACGATGGAAATCAAACTACGCTTTTCTATGGAATAGTGTCCCGAAAGCAGGGCCTCCGTAGCACTAATAAGCTGCTGTTGAGAGACGTCGGTTAGAAAGCCTAATCGCCCTCCATGAACCCCCAGCAGAGGAACTCCTATGGGAGCGACGACACGAGCGGCTTCTAAAAAAGAGCCATCCCCCCCAATCACGAATGCCATAGCCACTTCCATGATTTCGCTGCGCTCTGAGAAGGAGCGCAGAGGAAGAGCCTCTCCCTCTGCTTTTTGCCATGCTTCCAAAAATCCCTCTTCCACCCAAAGGGTGATTTTTTGATTCTCTATGAATTCAACCCACTTTCTGAGAATTTGGGGGTCTATGCGGGGGGTCCATCGTCCAAAAAGAGCTATAGCCTTCATCTCCCCTGAAACTCTTGATATGCATCTCGCTCTAATTCCCGTTGGAGCACGAGGCTTTCCATGCGTACCTCTGTGTTACGAGTAAGAATATTCTGGTCATAGAGTAGGGTGGCTTTTTGTCCTGTCCAGCGGTACCGAGGGGCGTACCCCTCTTGTTTCCCCTGCCCAAAGTAAGTCTCTAAAAGAATTAGCATCGCTCTACTGGCTTCGGCTCCCTCTACTCGCACCTGAATGGTATGGAGCTTCCCCTTGTAGAAGGCGTATTTTACTTCTGCCAAGGGTATGCCCTCCCATACCGTGTCTACAGAACTTCTGAACCAGCTTTTGCGCTGAAAATGGCCTTTGGGAATCAGCCCAGTGAAAGCAGTTTGGGGAGACTCTAAGCGATGACCTAAAAGTCCGTACATAGAGTCTATCGGCACCTGAGCCCAGAGGAGGGTAAGAATAGCAGCGAAAGGCATATCTCGTGATAAAGTAAGTAAAATCCTATCGCTGTAAAAGTAGCTGACCGATTCGGCAGGAGAGGCATGCCTGCTTTTGACAAGCCTCTCGCCAGAGTTGAATCTGGCCTTGGGTCTGCCACGCATTTTGAGCGGGGTAGGCGTAGGCTGCATACTGGCGAGCATATCGGTGGGTCTCTGGCGGGAGGCTACGAAATCGGTCAAGTACTCCAAGCGCTTCTTCTATGCGACCAATGCTGCGCAGGTAGTAGATGGCAAAGGGATAGATAGCATTGATGAGAAGGTTTTGATAAAGGAGGGGAGAAGGGCGTCGTAAAGGAGAACGAAACGGCCGTTGCCATGCCCAGTGCTTTTGCCAGTAAGGACTGGGCAGAGGAACCTCAGCCGGCGGATGAAGAAAAAGCGTCAGCAAATTTGGATATCCATCCACCAAAGCTGCTACTTGCGCAAGGCGAACCCAAGGAGAAGCTGCAGGACGCCTTATATGCCACCTTAGAGATAAAGGTCGCCATCCCAGCTTTCGGCGCAAATATTCCCACCTTTCTAAAAGTGCTCGTTCGTAAGGTTCCACGGGTGGGGAGACGCCTTCTAAAAGTCCAGCGGTACCCAGTAGGGCAGCTTCTTTGGCAAGAAGGTCTTCTGCATAGCGATTGAGGAGGGGCCAGGGGAGAGCGTGAGCTATGGCTTGATAAGGTTCTCCTTCAGGGACGCCGAAGCTGTATAAAAGTGCTCTCCAGAAGGCCTGGACAAGCTCCTCTTCATTCCGATAGGTGTGATGACGGCTGCGCAGGCGCTTTTCTCCCCATTGGTCGTAGAAATCCCACCAGACTTCTGCGGGAAGGAGGCGCGCTATACCTCCACAAGGAAAAGCCAAACTTTTAGGTAGCACCCGCTCTAAAACTTCTGTAGGCACCGCAGGAGCCAAGGGAAGAATAGGCACTGTCCGACCATCTATATCCTGCGTAGAAGCCCCCGAAGGACTTCTCCAAACAACATGAAGGATTACACTTCGGTAAGCCGGCGATTCGTGGTGCTTATGAGCTTCCCAAAGCCCTGGATGTACATCTATCTCTACATGTCCTATCCAGAGGAGGTTTCCTATTTGGACCTGGGCTTCGGCAAAATCAGGTCCCTGAGGCTGAGGCTTTCCAGGGCTTTGAATAAAGACGGGCTCGCCAGTGAGGGTGCGCAGGGCTTGCGGATTGTATAGGCGATTTTTCCATATCCAGTGAAGGACAAACTCGCTTATCTGGGGGATGCTCAAATATACGCATCTGAGAAATGCTGAGTGTGGGGCGGGCCCCGCCAAGGCGCGGGGGGCCCCCACCCCACCCCAAAAAAAATATAAAAAAATAAACCCCAATAA
>JANXDD010000170.1 GCA_025059915.1 Bacteroidia bacterium
TGAGATAATGGGTCGTAGAATACATGAGATAGCCTGTAATGAATCCAGCCAAAAAAGGAAATCCATACCGACCAAAGAGAAGGTAAAAAAGCCCGCCGAAAGCACTGGCAAGAATAAGACTCGGTAGCGGCGGCATAAAAAGATGAACTGGATCCGAGGGATACTCATGATGCACGCCATGAACGAGGTAGTGAAATCTCTGCACCCAAGGCCGCTCATCCACCCAGTGAAAGACAAAGCGGTGAAGGAAGTATTCAGCTAAAGTCCATGTAAATAAGGCTCCAAGGAATGTGAGGACTATTGCATACGGGCTCAGTTGCAGGCCAACTATGCTGTAATAAATCAGCCCTACGATAATCGGAACATACATGCCCCATATCACATAGGGGGACGACCATGTGAGAAATTCCAGAATCGGATTCTGGAAAAGGCGCGCTCGTCCATGAACTTTCGGTCGGATGGATGACATGCTTCAAAGATATAATCTTTCCCCGAAATGCTGGTTGATGAGGGAGAAATAGGGGGGTGAATGCCTTGGTGTAGCGGGAGACTCCCTGTATCTTATCTGCCCATAACCTCCATAGCAGCACGGGCCTTAATCGGATGGGAGTAGCTTTGGTTTGGCGGAGCGGTTTGCATGCCTCGCAAGTAAGCCTCTATTTGCACTATGATTCTCAGCTGACATCGTTCTTTAAAAGCCTCTGGGTGATTCACAATACCCTTGGTTTGATGGTTACATATTGGCTTAGAGATTGAGGGGGAGAAGATTCGGGAAGGAGGGTAAGGAGTTTGTCCTCTTGTAGTTGAGGAGGTATTGGGATGAGGTTTTAGGTTGGGCGGCCGCC
>JANXDD010000171.1 GCA_025059915.1 Bacteroidia bacterium
CATACGCCTGCCCACTCCCATCCACCGCTATGCCAGAGCCCCCGTCATCACCACTTCCGCCGATATAGGTAGAATACACTAACCTACTACCTGTCGCATTCAGCTTTGTCACAAAGACTTCTGGACAAGGATAAGTATAAGGTGGGGAACCGCAAGTTCCCCCACTGAAAGTCGTTTGAAACGCCCCAGCCGTCACGGGAAAGTTGGTGCTGTAAGTCTCCCCTGTCACATACGCATGCCCATTCCCATCCACCGCTATGCCGTAGCCATGGTCAGTATCACTTCCGCAGACATAGGTAGAATACACTAGGCCACTACCCGAAGCATTCAGCTTCGTTACAAAAACATCCCAAGAGCCTCCGTTCATCGTCTGAAACGCCCCAGCCGTCACATCATAGTCTGTGCTGTATGTGGAACCCGTCACATATGCATGTCCACTCCCATCTACTGCTATGGCATTGCCTTCCTCCCAACTACTTCCCCCAAGGTAGGTAGAATACACCAGCCTACTCCCAGCCGCATTCAGCTTCGCCACGAAAGCATCAGTCTCGCCGTCATTCGTCGTCTGAAATGCCCCAGCCGTCACAGGAAAGTTGGTGCTGTAAGTCTCCCCTGTCACATACGCCTGACCGCTCCCATCCACCGCTATGCCGTAGCCACGGTCAGTATCACTTCCGCCGACATAGGTAGAATACACTAGCCCACTCCCAGCCGCATTCAGCTTCGTCACAAAAACATCATCTGGGCCCCTCCTCGTTGTCTGAAACGCCCCAGGCGTCACGGGATAGTCGATACTGCCAGTCCACCCTGTTACATACG
>JANXDD010000172.1 GCA_025059915.1 Bacteroidia bacterium
GTAACAAAGTAGTCCTTGCGCATTTCTCCTTTTGCGCTGGTGGCTTGCGGTGCCAAAACCACCCCGATCCGAGCTTGGGCCCACAGAATACCTAAGAAAGCTACGAGTAGTACTAACTGGCTCATGTAGAGCCATCGGCCGGGATCGAACCGGCGACCTCTTCCTTACCAAGGAAGTGCTCTGCCGCTGAGCTACGATGGCCTCCCACCGCAAAAGTACGACTTTTCTCGTATATGAAGCTCCCTTTGAGTTAACTTTGAGGCATGCGTTACACCGCCCTGTATGTCGCTCTCGTATGGGCTCAAGTAGACCCTAAAGCAGACCACCTCATTCGCAACTCTCGGAAAAAGTTGAAAGCCATGGATTACATGACAGTCCAGTTTTCTTACACGATGGAAAACTACGCTGACACTACTCAGAAGCGCATTGCGCGCACAGGTATATTTCGATACCGCCCTAAACATAACAAGTTCGTTGTAGATTTAGGCGACATGGCCGTGCTCTCAGATGGCAAGACCGTGTGGCAGTTTCTCAAAAAAGAGAAAGAGGTGAATATCTCTACTTACGACCCCAAGGAGAGTTTCAGTTTAGAGCGAGTATTTCGGATTTACGAAGAAGACATGAAAGTCAGGCTGGATAAGACCGAAACCTACAAGGGACGCACGACCCATAAAATATCTCTTTTCCCCATCAGCGATGTTACAGACTACTTCCGCATAGAGGTATGGGTGGATGCTCAGAGCGAACTGCCTCAACGCATGCGCATTTCCAATCGAGACGGTACGGTCGTTGAATACGAACTC
>JANXDD010000173.1 GCA_025059915.1 Bacteroidia bacterium
GATTCAGCGAATACGGGAGCGCCTCGCTTTGGATGGAAAAGGTGAGCCGGCTATCCAGTATCGCCTACGAGATGCAGTCTTCTCTCGCCAACGGTATTGGGGCGAGCCATTCCCCATTGTTTGGAAGGGGGGTATTCCTTATCCCGTAGAGACTCTACCTGTTGAACTTCCGCCCATAGAGCGGTATGAGCCGACCGGTGAGGCTCGTTCTCCTCTGGCACGTCTACAGGAGTGGGTTCAGCTTCCCGACGGCAGCGAACGCGAAACCGATACTATGCCCGGCTGGGCAGGTTCCAGTTGGTACTTTCTGCGATATTGCGACCCTCACGCTCCCCACACGCTGGCTGATCCAGCTAAGCTCCGATACTGGATGCCCGTGGATTTGTATGTAGGAGGGGCCGAACACGCTGTGGGCCACCTTCTCTATGCGCGTTTCTGGACCCACTTTCTGTATGACATCGGGGTTTCACCCGTCAAAGAGCCCTTTAGAAAGTTAGTCAATCAGGGTATGATTCTGGGACGCTCTATTCTCATCTATCGCCGCAAAGATGCCCCTATCTTCACCTCAGCGGACCTCATCCAAGACAAATCTGCCTATATTCCGATCCGAGTAGAGCTGGCCCTCACCGATGACACCCGAGTGGATGTGGAGGGATTCAAGCGCTGGATGCCAGAATACGCTAACGACCGATTTGAGCGAAACCCACAGGGAGAATTCCTCGGCGAACCCTTGATTGAGAAAATGTCCAAGTCATTTCACAACGTCGT
>JANXDD010000174.1 GCA_025059915.1 Bacteroidia bacterium
ACCCGCTCCGCAATCCCACAAGGCAGCCGATATCGCTCCACTTTCCCACCCTCCGGCCTTACAAGCACTACATACACAATATAAATCCCTGCTGGCAGGCGGCGCCCCTCTTTATCCACCCCTTCCCACCGAAAGCTGTTTTCTCCTACTGCTAAGAGATGAGACTCTGCCACCTTAGCCACCTCATGCCCGCTGAGGGTGAGTACTGTAATATCCGCTTTCACCCCCGGCGAATCCACAGGAACATATATCCATAGCACATCATCATATCCGTCGCCATCTGGCGAAAAGGTGCGAGGCTCTATTCGCACACCCCAGCCGCCCCCGCCTGGCTCTCGTTGGGAGTTCTCATACCCGGGCGTACCATAACGTACGGTGCTGGCGGCAGAGTACCAGTTATCTGGAAGTTGGGAAGGCTTATGAGGAGAAAGCCGTTCTAAGGCCACTCCTTTACGGCTGCGCAGGTCTGGAAAGTGATAGGAGGATGTATAAGGCACCCAGTCAATAGGAACCGAATCCCTGCCTCGCAAAAGCCAAACCGTGTCTCGTCCATAATCATACGCAGGCAACGCCCGCACCTGATAAAAGCGCGCATGTGAAGGAGGAAGATAACGCCGCTGAACCTCCTCCGTATCTGGCGCAAGGCAGAGATAATTCCCAGGCCTGAGAAGGACAGGTTCTTCCCCTGATATGCGCTGAAAGCTGCGAGCTGACGACCCCCGAGCCAGAAGAAGTTGAGAAGCATCTATGATT
>JANXDD010000175.1 GCA_025059915.1 Bacteroidia bacterium
TTTCCTGCTTCCGCAGAAGGTTCAGAAGGAAAAACTGCTACATCCGCTGAGGTAATGGCTAAGTCAGGATTCCGAGGACCTGCTAAAGCTACCGAAGGGTCCCCCAAAAGGGGCTGAGCACCTATATGGTAGTAGTCAAAAGCATTAGCGCCATTTCGGAAAAGGCGCCGGAAAGTCTCCACTAATGCATCGCCCACAGGCAAGCCCACTGAGTCGCGAAAGAGCACTTCGTACAAGATTTTCGTCTGATTCCCCAAGGGAAAGATGAAGCCCGCCCCTGAAAGTGAAAGATACCACAGACATCCACGCCCTGCGGCTAATACAAAGCGTTCCCCATGCAGATGAGCCAGGGCATTAATCTCATCAAAGTTTCCTTGATAGCAGCCATTTACAATAATCAGGGGAAAACGACCCCAGTTATCATAGTCCACGGGCTCATATAGACTTACATCAAACATTTCTGCCCCGCTGTGCCCGAAAGTCTGTAAGACCACTACCCCACTATCCACTCTTTCTTTGATGGAGGGGCTACCTGGGGGGGCTTGCATGCCTCCTGTTCGCTTCTGATAATAGACTACTCTACCCTCATAAGGATTGCCCTCAAATACTTGCTGACAAGCCACCAAATGCGAACTAATCGCTGCCTGTTCAAAAATATCTCGTCCTCCTCCTAAGTGAAGCGCCCACTTGTGCCAAGGCTCAAAAGGACGCGATTCATAAGTGCGGAGTTTTTCTATGT
>JANXDD010000176.1 GCA_025059915.1 Bacteroidia bacterium
TCTCGGATTTTCTCCAAGATAGAGAGTCGGGTATGCTTGCTATCCACTCCAAAAAATACGCGTCCATCTTGGGATACTGAGATCACCATAATATCCTGCGCCGGTAAAGGAGTATCCGCAATAGAAGAAGGCAGGTGGACCTCTACCGCTTCGGGAGCTCGGAACTTAACCGTGAGCATGAAGAAAGTAATCAAGAGAAAAGCCAGGTCCACCATTGGGGTCATGTCTATAGCGATATTCTGCTTCTTCGCTTTAAACTTAGACATAACCCGAGCTCAGGATTTGGTCTGGAAGGTCTGGACAATAATATAACCCGCTTCGTCTATACGGTAAGTAATATCATCTATGCGACTGGTAAAGTAGTTGTAGAGCACTGTGGCTATGGTAGAGGTAGTAATGCCCAAGGCTGTATTTACGAGAGCTTCGGAAATCCCCGTAGCCAGTGCGACCGCATCCGGCGCTCCCGAAGTAGCTAATGCCGCAAACGCCCGAATCATCCCTAACACCGTCCCAATCAGCCCGATTAGCGTCGCAATGGAAACTATGGTAGCAATAATCGTCATGTGCTTCTCCAACATAGGCAGCTCCAATGCTAACGACTCCTCCAAAGCCTTCTGAATAGCAGTAACCTTCTGGTCTTTATCCATTTTAGAGTCGTCTTTGACTTGCTTGAGACGAGCTAAGGTCTCCCGTACTACATTCCCTACTGTACCTCGTTGTTTATCGCAGAGGGCGAT
>JANXDD010000177.1 GCA_025059915.1 Bacteroidia bacterium
GGGCTTATTCAAAAACCTGCGCAGGCTTGGATAGGGGAGAAGAGGGCAGATTAGGGTGAAAATGAGGGAATTTCGCCTATGATTTTTTCTGGACGCATTTCCCAAAAATACTCCCCGCTACTTATGCACTTATATTTGCCTTATGCGGGGGAAGCTCCTGGGGCTTCTATCTTTCCTCTGGGCGCAGCCAATGAGCGGCACCTACTTCATAACTGGTACAAGCGACCCTCCTAATCGTCTTTATGCGACGATACAGGAAGCTCTAAATGCTCTTGCTTCCCGAGGAGCGCAGGATACCGTGGTCCTGCGGGTGGTATATCCCTATGATCCGGCGGTAGAGCCTCATACTATACGGGTGCGTCCTTATGCATGTATAAACTGCGAGGTTTTCCTTCTTGTGGATACCCCTATTGTTATAGCTAAGGCTCCTCCTGCAGAATGGTGGGTGGGGCAGTTTGTTTTGCGGATTCAAGGGGGGGTTCAGCGCTTCACCCTCAATGGCCGGGGTAATCTCACGCTGCGATGCCTTACCGATACGACGGCATTTACGGGGGTGGTCGGTATTTTGCCTTCGGCAGCGGGGGGAATCTCCCGTGTTCGCATTGATAGCTGCATTATAGAGGGACTCTCCCGAGAGAAGACCTGGACAGCTTTCTACATCGGCGACAGCGTAAGTAACGTTATGAGGCCGGTTCCT
>JANXDD010000178.1:0-427 GCA_025059915.1 Bacteroidia bacterium
TGAGCAGAAGGCGGAGATGGACAGACGGTTTGCTGAGCAGAAGACGGATATGGACAGACGCTTTACTGAGCAGAAAGCGGAGATGGACAGGCGATTTGCTGAGCAGAAAGCGGAGATGGACAGGCGATTTGCTGAGCAGCGGGAATACATGGACAGACGCTTTGTTGAGCTGAGGCAGGATTTGGAGGGGCGGTTTCGGGTGCTGACTTGGGTTACTACCATAGGCTTTACTGTGGTATCGCTTGTGGTAGCGCTACTTACGCTGTGGGGGCGAGGCTGAGCGTGATGTAGGCTTATTGGCGCATAGGCGTTAGGGCTGAAAAGATTGTAGGCCTGTGCCCTCAAATAGGGTCAGGGGAGCATCTACTCTGCTGATATTGATAGTTTGTGGTATATTTGTTACATGACGCTTGCGGAGCTGCGGGAG
>JANXDD010000178.1:437-693 GCA_025059915.1 Bacteroidia bacterium
TAGGCTTTACTGTGGTATCGCTTGTGGTCGCGCTACTCCCGCTGTGGGGGCGGGGGTGAGCACAACTCAGGCTTTTTTTTGAATGCATAAAAGGGGGACAGAGGGGGAAGGTGGGCGTTTTGCAAGTGGAAGTAGAAGCTCACCTCCTCTGAGGCGCAGGCTTTTTGTATTTTGGGTATCAAGTAGCTTTACTTCGGCGTGGCGATGGGTAGATTGGGGAGGGGCTGACCCAGAGTAGCTGAATTGTGCAGTTGAG
>JANXDD010000179.1 GCA_025059915.1 Bacteroidia bacterium
CTGAAGCGCTTTCTCTAATAGACTATGAGAAGCCAGACCCTGCCGGACAGATTCTACGCTGGATTCGTCGTCGGGTGGATACCCCAGCGGAAAAACGAGAGACTTTACGACAAGAGGCGCGACGCTTAGCTGAATTCACGCTTTGGGTTCATTTCTTGCCTTTCTACCAGCAAGCCTACCAAGTTGCTCTCGCTAAATCTCAGGCGCGCCTATGGCATAGATTAGCCCCTCTCCCCTCACCCGAGAGGAGGAGCTTTATTTGGCACCGGGCTTTTTTCCTTCCGAATCTGCCTGAACCTCTGCGTCCCCTACGCATACTCGCCTACAATCTCTGGTGGAGTTGGAATCCTGAGGCACAACAGCTATTCCGCACCATTGATCCTGAAGCCTGGGAAGCCTATGAGAATCCTGTCTGGCTTCTGAATCATACCTCAAGCCAACGCTGGATGGCCCTCAGTCAAGAAGAGGATTTTCTTCGCCAGCTGCGCCAGGTTCTGCAACGATTCCAGAGTTATATGGCTCAACCCTCCGCTCCAGATAAACCAAAAGTGGCTTATCTATGCATGGAGTATGGCCTGGCCAAATGCTTACCTTTTTACTCGGGGGGATTAGGGGTATTGGCTGGAGATTACCTCAAAGAGGCTAGCGATCAAGGCTATCCG
>JANXDD010000017.1 GCA_025059915.1 Bacteroidia bacterium
AAGCCACCTTCTGCACCCCTAAAACAAACTCTCACCTTATTACTTTGCACCTGCAAAACAATAGCCTATGCCTACCTTTTTCTACCTGAGCTCTGTAAGGGCGTGCCTTGTAGTCCCCTTTTTTCTACTTGTCCATGGTTGTACCTCCTCTCAAGGGCAGGAGTCTTCTCCCTCCGACTCCCTCTCCTCTCCAAGGATAAAGCCCACTAAATCAGTCCCTTCCCCCCTTCCTGCTCCCCTCCACCTCCCTCCAGATACTAAGAGAGTCGCTCTCATTCAAAGCGAAGTTTTTATGAATGGAAAGCCGGCGGATACGACTTTTCTCTACACTGCTCCTCCTTTCCCCGAAAAGTACTCTTTAGTAGAGGGCATTCTGACTTTCAGGGGAAGTCATTATAGGGATGCTCCTGCTTTCGGAAGGTGCAAGCCTGCTCCTAAAAAGCTGCGCAAGCTCTGGACTTTTTACACTACTTGGGGCACCCCTCACTCAAAGGAAAAGAAGAGCTGGGGAGGCGGAGCCGGTTGGACAGGTCAAGCAGCCATCATCCGATGGCCCGATTCTATAAAAGCCCTAATGAATCTCAAGCCCAAGTTCAAATCCAAGCCCAACTTCACCGAAGTAATTCAAGCCTCGCTGGATGGGCACGTATATTTTCTGGACTTAGAAACGGGAGAAGAAACCCGTCCCTCGTTGAACATTCGGAACCCTATCAAAGGAACCCTTTCGGTAGATCCACGAGGTTATCCTTTGCTTTATGTAGGGCAAGGCATTCCAGAGGAAGGAGCGATAGGATACCGAATTTTTAGCCTCATAGATGGTAAGCTGCTCTACTTCATCAATGGCGTGGACCCGCTGGCTTACAGGCTATGGGGGGCATTTGACGGTTCTGGTATAGTGAATCGCCTTGCTGATGTGTTGTTCATCGGGGGAGAAAATGGCCTTTTCTATGCAGTCAAGCTCAACACTGCTTTCAGCGCTTCCTCCAAGAAAATTTCTATTTCTCCACAGGTAGTCAAATACCGCTATAAGCACAAAAAGCCCAAGCGGCAGGGCATTGAAAACTCTGTAGCTTTTTACAAAAATATCGCCTTTTTTGCTGACAATGGGGGGCTTATACAAGCGGTAGATACTCGGACTATGAAGCCCATTTGGACTTTTGAGAGTGAGGATGATGTAGATGCGACCCTAGTGGTGGAGGTGGAGCGAGATACTCCTTTTGTTTATACCGGCTGCGAGGTAGATAAGCAGGGTTCCAAAGGGTATGCTCATCTCCGCAAGCTAAATGGCTTTACAGGAAAAGTAGTGTGGGAGCGCACTTATCCCTGCTTTTCTATTTCGGAGCCAGAGGTAATTAATGGAGGCCTCTTAGCCACTCCTGCTCTCGGCAAAGAATCCATCTCAGACAGAGTGATATTTTCTTTAGCCCATGCGTATAAAGAGAAAAGCGGCTTGATTGTTGCCCTCAACAAAGCCACAGGAGAAGAGCTGTGGAGCCACAAGCTCAAATCCTATACCTGGTCTTCGCCCACCGCCGTCTATGACTCCTTGGGCAATGCCTACCTCATCCAAGCAGATGATGGCGGTAATGTGTGGCTCATAGACGCTCAAACAGGCAAAACGCTCTCTTCCCTCAACTTAGGCTACACAATAGAAGCCTCTCCAGTGGTATTCGAGGACAAGGTCATTATCGGTGTGCGAGGGAATATGATTGTTTGCTTGCAGATAGAATAGCCTGCTATTTTGTCTCCCTTATGCAGAAAAACGCCGTCCTTGCCACTTTAGAAGCCCTTATAGAGCGACTGGAACTTGTAGAAACTCAGCCTTTTCGGGTGAAGGCTTACCAGCGGCTATGGGAAGCCTTGGCAGAGCTGCCAGCAGAAGCCTGGACATCTTCTCAATCTTTAGAAAAGGCTCTTAGTGGAAAGGCAGGGATTGGAGAAGGGTTGCGCCGAGTAGCTCAAGAGCTTTATCAAGCAGGCACTACTGCCCTTTTAGAAGAGCTGATGGAAAAAGTACCCCAAGGCGTTTTAGAGCTGCGACGACTGCCGGGATTGGGACCTAAGCGCGTTCAGGAGCTGTGGCGAGAGCTGCACATAACTTCCGTAGATGCCTTAGCTCAAGCGATAGAACGAGGCAAGCTAAATGGACGCAAGGGATGGACCCCAGCCCTTATAGAGCGCCTTCTCCAAGGAATCGCTGTTTATCGGGCTCAAAGGCATCTCCTCCTTTATGAAGAAGCGCTGAAATTGTGGGAAGAAGCTACACGCCCTCTTCAAGAGAAAGGGCTTCATATTGCTATAGTAGGGGAGCTTCGGCGCGCCCTTCCTCTCATTGAGCAAATAGAGGGGCTTATAGAAGAAAGAGAGGCCCCGTATGCTGAAACGCTCGGTTGGCGGCGTACAGAATCTGGTGTGCTTCAACACCCCACCCTCCCTGTCAAGCTCTACCTTGCAAGCAGGGAAAAGTGGGGACTGGCCCTCTTAGAGCATACTGGGCCCATGTCTTTCTGGGAAAGCCTTCGCAGGCGGCTTCCCTCTGAGATAGCAGCGGAGAGTGAGGAGGCTATTTTCACTTCTATAGGGCTTCCTTACATTCTTCCTGCTTGGCGCGATTGGGAGGATATTTTGCGCCTGGCAGAGAAAGGTCAGCTTCCTCCTCCTCTCACAGAAGCTCATATCAAAGGAAGCGTGCATGTCCATACTACTTACTCGGATGGAGCTGACAGCCTTGCAGCTATGGCAGAGGCGGCCCGAGCCGAAGGCTGGAAATGGCTCGGCATCGCAGACCACAGCCAGCGCGCCACCTACGCCCGAGGCCTCACCCCAGAACGCTTACACCAGCAAATCCAAGAAATCAACCTCCTAAATCAGCAATACCAAGGCACTTTCACCCTCCTCAAAGGAATAGAGGCTGACATTCTCCCTGATGGAAGCATAGATTACGACGAATCGGTATGGGTCCAGCTGGATTACATGGTAGCCTCTATCCATGAGAAACTTCACATGACAGAGAGCGAAGCCATGCAGCGCATAGAGAGGGCTCTCACTAATCCTTATGTACGAGTGCTGGGCCACTGGACGGGACGCCTCTTGCGAAACCGTCCTGGCTACCCTATCCAAGAAGAGAGAGTCCTTGACCTATGCGCTGAAAAAGGGATTGCCATTGAGTTCAATGCCAACCCCTATCGCATGGAGATAGAGTGGCGCTGGGTACGACGAGCCGCAGAAAAAGGCGTCTCCATCATCCTTACCACAGATGCCCATACCATCTCTGAGCTGCGCTACTGGCGCACAGGACTTGCGGTCCTTCAAAAGGGGCTCCTTCCTCCTTCTCTCCTCCTCAATGCCAGAGAAGAGCCGCCTTTTCTAAACACTCCCCCTCAGCGCACTCCTAAGCTCTGAAAGAGAATCGCCTGCATCAAAGGAGACACCGTCCGTTGTATCTCCGACAAAAATGGAGCTGTGAAAAAGCCCAGAACTACCACAAGAATGCCCAAAATCCACAGGGGTACGCTCTCTTCCGCTCGCAAGTCCGAAATAGAGACCTTCTCCTCACCGAAAAGCACCTTCCGAAGAATGGGCAAGGTATAGAGAGCAGAAATCAGCACTCCAAGAAGCGCAGCAATAAAAACCCCCCGCCGCAAAGTATAGGAAACATAACTACCCGTGAGGATAAGAAGCTCAGCAGGAAACTGCATAAGCCCCGGCAGACCGACCGATGCCAAAGCTGTAAGCACCCATAAGGCAGTAAGCTGGGGCATACTCCGAGCTAGACCGCCCATGCGGGCTATTTCGTCTGTGACGACACGCTCTATTATAGCGCCAGCGAGAAGAAGGTGAAGGCACGCTATGATTGCATGGCTAATCATCATCCATGCAGCCCCACTTCCTCCCGCCGGTGAGGTTGCCGCAATCCCTACCCCTACCATGCTCAGATGCGAAATCGTTCCAAGGGCAAGCCATCCACGCAGCCCTTTTTGAAAATAAGCTCCCAGCCCCGCCCCAATCAGCGAGATAACAGCTAAGCCCCCCACATATGGACTAAGGGTGAAATGGGCCTGGGGAAAAGCCGCCGCCCACCGCAGCCACGCAATACCCCCAAGCTTCGTAAGTATAGCAGATGAAAGCACCACCAGAGCTAAAGGGGCTTGACGGTATAAAGTAATGACCCACCCATGCAGAGGGAAAAGTCCAAGCTTCACCCAAAAGGCTAATATAAAGCTAAGATACACCCCCAGCTGCGCAGGCGCCGACAATGGATACTTAATCCAGTCATAGTAGTTCGTCGTAAAGGGGACCCCATACGCACGACTAATCTCAGCAGCCCCATAGAGAATGCCCGCTAACATCGGAACCGACCCTACGAGGGTGTATAAGAGAAATTCCATCGCCGCTCGGCGCGCACCCTCTCCCGAAGGACTGAGGGTCAGAATCAAGTAATACATCGGAAAAAGCACCGCCTCAAATCCCACATAGAAAGCTATCAAGTCATAAGCGAAGATAGTCCATAGGCTAAAGCCATACACCAGAAGCAATGCAGCCATTTGAAGGCGAGGCTGTGAAAAATTCCACCCAGGCCAGAAGCTAAGAACAAGATGTACTAAAGTAGCCGCAGCTGCCAGCAGAAAAGCCGCCCCATCAGTAGCAAAAAATAGAGAAACCTGATAGCGGCTCATCCATCCTGCTTCTGTAGAAATACCCCACCATGGCAGCTTGAAATGAAGCGTAGTTAAACCGTAGGTTACCTCCAGCGGAGCTCTAAGGACATATTCATATGCCAGCCATCCACCGATGCCTACGGAGGAAAGAGACACCGCTCGCCATATCCACCGCGAGGGGACGACGAGCACCAGCCCGGCCCCTAAAAATGCCGCTGCTATCCACCAGAGTATCACTCTACAAAGGTAGCCCTTCTTAGCGGGTTGAGGCTTCCATAGAAGCTCTATGACCAATCAGGAGGGCTGCACACCCCTCCCCGCTAGGATAGTATAGCTCTATCACCAAAAGCTGAGTACTACTGAGCTCTAAATCCCAGTAGCGCCGCTCCCCTTGCTGCCGAGTATCTAAAAGTAGCGTACGATTTGCATTGTAAATACGAAGATGGGGTGTAGCCTTTGTAGAAGAGCTGCCACAAGGTATCAGCCGATACCGTAAGCCTGGAAAAAAGGTATAATATATTTCCGTCGTCTCCCCTCCATATAGCTCCGCTCGCCAGTAGCGCCCATCCCAGCTAAAATTCTCCATGTAGGCTTCCTTGCAAGTCGGCACCAGCTGCTTACAGGAAGTTTGAGCACAAAGCCACCTTATGCCTGCGAGAAGCAGGGATACAGCTACAAAAGATTTTCTCATGACTGAATGACAAATTGACGAAGTTTCTGAAGAGGAGCCTTTATCGCAGAAACTTGTTTGGGTGAAAGGCTTTGAGTTTCACGAAAACGCATTTGTATGACTCCCTTATTATCTACTGCTGTCGCTGCAGGGGCAGCCTCTACTTTCACATCCTGAAAGGCAGTCTCTAATTCCCCCAAGTAAGTAAGTATCTGACGGGAAGCCGCATAACTGGCAGAATCCACCGCATAGAGCTTCTTGATAAGTGGTAAAAGGCTCTTTTGCAGGGAAATAAGCTGCGCCACTTGCTGCTTAGAGGAATCATGCTCCACCAGAACCAGCGCTATGTGGAGGCTCTCAATCCATCCTCCTAAAATCATATGGCGCAACATGGCCTGCTGCCCCATCTCTTCTAAACGCTCTTGAAGTTCCCCATAGTACTGAGAAAGGAGCTTCTGAGCACTATCAGGCTGATCCTGCAGCTTATCCAACAGGCGTATCCTATCTACCGAGAGTATGTCATCCACTCCATACCGAGCAGCGAGCCGATTTACGGAGGAGAGATATTCATAAGCGTCCTGATAGTTTTCGGTGGCGTGCGCATAAGCCATGTCAGTAAGGTATATTCCCAAGTTTGCCGCACCCTGCAGGCCCGCATATTTACCTGCCAGCGTGGGATCATGGAGGGCTTTTCTCATAAAAGGGACTTTTTCTTGACGAAGCCATAAAGCCACTTGGACAGGCGACGGGGCTGCTTTCATGTACGCCTCTACCTGCTCCCAAGGCACCGCATAAACGGTGTCCATCTTATGGCGGTCCTGCGCCTCCTCCGAAGAAGGAGCACAGCCTTCTACCCACCAGAGCGCAATGCTAAGAAGAGCCCATCCGCTTAATAAAGGCTTCTTTACAACCCTCACTACAGAAACCATATAGCTTACCATCATAAGTCAAAGTATCTGCCACAGGATAATGGCTAAACCGCATCTCACATATAGGACAATAAGGCAAAGCCAACTTCTCCACCGAAATGTTTAGAGACTTTTTGGCTACCATGTCCGGAGAGGAGGAAGGGGAGCCACTACATCCCAGCAGCAAAGCAACCCCACCCAGCAGTAGCCGCATGTAGCAAAGTTACCTATTTCAGAGCATTAGCAAGCTGAATAAGACGCTGCACATGCAGGCTATCCCTAAGTGTCCTAAGCATTATAGCTTGATCAGCAGGGCTTAAGGTAAAACCCAGAGGCGGATAATACCCATTGCGAGGCTCGTAGGCTAAGACGTACTTCTCTATTCGCAGGGGATAGCTTCTCTGCATAACTTCATAAGAAAAGCGGGTCAAAATCTGTCGCGCCCCAGTAAAAGAAGCATATAATCCCCCCAACCGCCGAACAAACTCCCCTAATCCAGACCGCTCTGACGCAGCATCAAATGAATGGCTCAAAGGTAGGTCCCGTATCTCTATCAAAATTACCTTAGAGGCCCTCTGGGAGATAGCTTCTCGCATATTCCACAAAAAGCGGAGAGCAATAATCTCTCCGAAGTTATCTATCGCGCCTGCATCCACTGCTTCCAGCGGCTGAGAGGTAGGCAAACGAACCGGCGGAAGCACAAATGGAAAAGAGGCATTCATTCGTAGAGCTGTGGTAAGCCGCAGATGATCAGCATCAGGCACAAGCTGCCTAAGCTCCTCCATATACCCCTGCCGCAAAAGGGGGCTACAGGGCTGGCTACTAATAAGCAGCTGCTTCCCTACAGGAAGCAAAGCAGGCGTAATAAATAAAAGTGGACATCGTCCTGTTCGCTCCAAAAGAGCATAATCCCCTATCCGCCTTTCTCCAAAAGCTCGGCTATTCCGAATAAGAGCTCGCTCAAATGCATACTCCCGCGCCTTGGCATAACTCTCCCCGCTAAGACTATCCCGAAACTTTAGAGTGGGAGTGAAAAAGTTCGTTACGGCTGTAGCGATCACGGGGTTGAGCGCATCACGGGTCAAATAAAAAGCCTCTCGCTGATTCCAACGCTCCTGCGGATAAAAAAGCCCAAGCTCCCGCCAAAAAGCAGCCCCGATAAGCCCTCCAGAAGCACCCGAGATAGCAAAACAGCGCTGCCACAAAAGCCCCCCTGACAAGCTATCCAGCAGCTGTAGATTCGTTAGTGTCCAAAAAGCTGAGCGCCAGCCGCCACCCGAGACTTGTACCCACACTAACGGAGGCAGCTCCTCACCTTGCCTGCGTCTCCACGCATCCAAACAAGACACAAGCACAAGGGAATCCCTCTGAACATCCCGCTGGAGAGAAGTAGAAGACGAGCTTTTGTATCGTAAGCCGTAGGCTGAACGGCTCTCCCACAAACTAGTTCTATAAATCAAAAAGCCAGCCAACCCTAATAAGCTAAGAAGGGCCCATCCCCCCCACTGCTTCAGCCAAAAACTAACCGCTCCAAAAAGCATGTAGATAATCGCCCAAAATATGAGAAATGCCGACGCTGCTGGCAGATATACTTCTGTCTGCGTCTGAATATAGCCCCACCCACTTATGAGAATAAGCAGGCCCAGCTCTACCAGAAATGCATTTCGGTGGTATTTCAGGAGCAGCTTCGTCAGAGCTTTTTTGTCTATAGAGACAAAGTCTGCTGTGCTTCTAATGCCCTGCCACAAGGCGATGTAGTAATGCACCTCCGCGCTGGCAGGACGCACCTTCGTAACATCAAAGTAGATGCGGTGAGGGGGAAGTAGTCCCAGCTTTTTCAGCTGTAAGATATCTCTGGAAAAACGCTCTAAGCCAATGAGCAAAATAAGGGTAACCCCCAGCACCCCTACCACATGCCCTAAAAGCTGCTCACCAAAGTTGGGGTCCTCATGATGGTACTGCGTATAGATATGGAGGTAAAAAACCCAGAAGCTCAAAGGCAAGAGACTATTATTGACAGCATAGGAGAGAAAGGGGCTTTTTTCCCGTAAGAGAAACCCTGCATGATGACCATCCAGAAGGTAAGTCGTAAGATGATAGGCCACAACGAAAATGCCGTAAGCAACACCCCAGGATAGGGTTGAAGTAAAATCCGGATAGATGCCCGTCGCGGGAGTATAGAAAAGCTCTGCAACACCGAAGCCGTGTCCGATTTGTTTCAGAGCGATAAGCCACAAAATCACCCAAAGCAGAGAGAGGAAGAAATGGCGCCGCAGCTGATATAGCGGCAGCTGAAAAGGATAAAACCGCAGAAGCCATTGAAAGGCTTCCAAAAGACGGCTCATGTGCCGCCCGTATGTCCGAAGCCGCCGCTTCCCCGGTTCGTCAGGCTAAGCTTCTCTACCTCTTCCCACTCCACTCGCGCCACTGGCGCAACAACAAGCTGCGCAATCCGCATGCCCCCCTCTATGGTAAAGGGCTTTTTCCCCAGATTGATAAGGATGACTTGAATCTCTCCGCGGTAGTCCCAATCAATCGTCCCGGGGCTATTCAGGACCGTGACCCCATGCTGAAGCGCCAGCCCGCGTGGTCGCACTTGGGCTTCATATCCGTGCGGAAGCTCTATAAAGATTCCCGTCGGAATCGCCTGCCACTCCCCAGGCGATAAAGTGAGAGGAGCGGATAGAGCTGCTCGCAAATCCATGCCTACCGCTCCCTCCGTCTCATATTTGGGTAGAGGAAAGCCTGAATTATTTCGTATGCGAACGCGCAATCGCTGCATAGGCGCGGTCTACCTCTTCTATCAAAGTGAAGTCCCGCTCCGTGATTCCCCCCACCTCGTGCGTACTCCATGCTAACCGAACCCGATTATACACATTCCATATCTCCGGGTGGTGATTGTGCCGTTCAGCTAAAAGAGCTACTCGCGTCAAAAAGCTCCACGCCTCCAGAAAATCCTCAAACTCATAACTGCGTACAAGGCTCCCTTGCTGATATTCCCATTCGGGAAAAAAGGTCAGCCGCTGCTGAATCTCCTCTTTCGTATAGGCTTGCATGCTACAAAGGTAGATATGCAGAGAAGTTTTTACCTTTGCCGCCGCTGTGAAAACCCTACCTGTGTATCGGACCCCAATGGTCGTGCCGCATAGCCAGTCGCGCCAATGGTTTCTCGTAGATGCGACTGGTGTGCCTCTGGGGCGGCTTGCCAGTCGTATTGCATACCTTTTGCGCGGAAAGCATCTCCCTCACTTTGCACCGCAGTGGAATCTCGGTGCCGCCGTAGTGGTCATCAACGCTGAAAATGTCCTCCTGACAGGTAAAAAACCTACGCAAAAGATATACATTCGCCATACAGGATACCCCGGCGGACAGCGCCACATTCCCATCTATCGCCTCTCCCCCCGAGAAGTTATCTATCATGCGGTGAAAGGAATGCTCCCTAAAAACCGCCTACAAGCCCGTATGCTACGCAATCTCTTCATCTATGAGGGAGCTCATCATCCCCATGCAGCCCAACAACCGAAACCAATAACCCTCTCTGTATGAATCCTGCTCTAAGCAGCTATATTCACACTGTGGGACGGCGCAAAACTTCCGTAGTGCGCCTGTACTTAAAGAGTGGAACTGGAAACTTTACAGTGAATCGGCGCCCATGGAAGGAGTATTTCCCCGCTGAGATTTATCAGTTGGAAATTCTGCGTCCTTTTGAGGTCTTGGGTTTAGACCCCAGCCGCTATGACATCATAGCCTATGCGGACGGCGGAGGAATCAAAGGGCAAGCGGAGGCTTTGCGCTTGGCTATCGCCCGAGCCTTTGTCCAAGAAGATGAGAGTCGTCGCCCTTTCCTGCGTAAAGCAGGTCTTCTCACCGTAGACTCTCGCCAAGTGGAGCGTAAGCACTACGGACATAAAAAAGCCAGAAAAAGCTTCCAGTTTTCCAAGCGATAATATGTACATTCCTACCGTAGAGCAGCTATTGGAGGCGCGCGTTCATTTGGGGCACTTGCGCAGCCGCTGGAATCCCAGAATGCGCCCCTACATTTTCATGGAGAAAGACAAAATCCACCTCATAGATGTCCTCAAGACGCAGCGGCTCTTAGAAGATGCAGCAAAAGCAGCACGGGAAATAGCTCGGCAGGGACGCGCTATCTTATATGTCGGTACAAAGAAGCAAGCGCGAGAGATTATTAGAGAAATGGCAGAATCGGTCGGCATGCCCTACGTAACAGAGCGCTGGCTCGGCGGTATGCTAACCAACTACAAAACTATCCGCCGCTCTATCATGAAGATGGAAGCGATTGAACGCATGATGCGAGATGGCACCTTTGAGAAAATCTCCAAGCGAGAGCGCCTCCAGAAACTTCGGGAGAAAGAAAAGCTGGAGCGCTTCCTCGGGGGGATTGCCCGAATGCCTCACTTCCCTCCAGCAGCGGTCTATGTGGTGGATATCGTAGAAGAAGAAATCGCCGTAGCCGAAGCCAATCGCTTGAATATCCCCACCATTGCTATGGTAGATACAAATGCCGACCCTACTTTAGTTACCTTCCCTATTCCAGCAAACGACGACTCCACAAAGTCCATAGAGCTTATCACAGGCGTCATTACCGCAGCCATACGAGAGGGCTTAGACGCAGCGAAAGCCGAGTCCCTTGCCAAAGGCGCTGAAGCCTGAAAAAATCCGTCCTGCGTTACCGTCAGGTTTTCGGGACTTCGGGCCGGCGGAGGTTCGCCGCCGGCGATATGTCTTTCAAACCCTCTCAGAAATATTTGAGCGATACGGATATGAGCCATTAGAAACGCCTGCCGTAGAGCTCCTCTCGGTGCTTCTGGGTAAATACGGAGAAGAAGGCGATAAACTCCTCTTCCGAATTCTGAACTCAGGCGATTTTCTGGCAGATGTCCCAGAAGCGGCAAAGGAAAGCACTGCGACCCTTCTGCCTTACATTACGGAAAAAGCCCTTCGTTATGACCTCACTGTGCCCATGGCCCGATGGGTGGCTCAAAATGCGGGCACGCTCGTTTTCCCCTTCAAGCGGTATCAGATACAGCCTGTCTGGCGCGCTGACCGTCCCCAGCGCGGACGCTTCCGAGAATTCTATCAATGTGATGTGGATATTGTAGGGGCAGAAGGCATCGTACCCCTCTTGGAAATGATTGACATTGCTCGGGCGGGGCTGCGTGCTTTGGGCATCCGAGGCGCTACTTTCCATCTCAATCATCGGAGCCTTTTAGAGTATGCCGCTCAAGAAGTAAGATGGCCGAAAAATCAGTTCAGCACCTTCTGCACCCGACTGGATAAAACCGACAAGATTGGCTGGCAGGCCGTAGAAGCTCTTTTCCGAGAAGAAGGCTATAACCTTCCTGCCTGGCTCAACCCCGCTGATAACTTTTCCTCTCAACTACAAGCCCACCTTGCCGCTATCCCTTCCCTGGAAAAGGACCTTCCAGTTTTGCGAGAGCTTATCAGCCTCTCAGATGAGACGCTTTCTATTCAATGGGATGCTACCCTGGCTCGCGGCTTAGAATACTATACGGGCTATGTGTATGAAATCAGAGTACCAGGCAGTAGGGTAGGAAGCATTGCCGCCGGTGGAGCGTATGCCAGCTTAGTATCAGACTTTGGCGGGCCAGACCTGCCGGCGATGGGGCTTTCTTTCGGCATAGAGCGCATCTTGACCCTTCTTGGAGATCCTTCTTCTGGTGCTGGAGAATCCCCCTCGGCTATACTTGTGGCATGGATAGATGCCTCCCCTACATACGTGCAAAAAGTCGTGCAGAGCCTTCACAAGGAGGGGCTCCGAGCTTTCGCATATCCAGCTGCGAAAAAACTCAGTAAGCAGATAGAATATGCACAGCGTAGGGGCTTTCGGTGGGTGGTCATCGTCGGTGCGCAGGAGGAGCAAACCGAGCATGTCCAGCTCAAAGACCTTTACTCTCACGTTCAGCATACCCTTCCTCTCCATGCGGTGGCTACTGCTTGTAAGTAAAGTAGCGTTTCTGACCATCGCCTGCGAACCGCGCCTTCCAGAACTGGATGAAATAGAGGAGCTTCAGAAGAACCTGCGCATCCTCTCAGAAAAGCAGGGAGCCAATAGCTCTGCCTTCATGACTACTGCTTTAGAGCTTGCACGAAAAGAAGAGGCTTTCTCAAAAAAGTACCCCAATCACCCCAGCGTGCCAGGGCTCCTTATAGAGGCAGCAGAGATATACGGAACTCACTTTGGCGATGCACAAAAAGCAGTGAGCCTTTTACGACAAGTAGATGAACGCTTCCGCCAAAAGTCCCCCTTAGCCCCGAAAGCTCTCTTCTACGAAGCCTTTCTCTATGAAACGATGCTTAGCGATACCTCAAAAGCACGGCAGCGATACGAAGACTTTCTACGATTGTACCCAGAACATGAGCTGGCGAAAGATGCCCGCCTCTCTCTCCAGAACTTAGGCAAGCCACCTGAGCAGCTGCTCCAGCAGATACTTAAGCAAACCCCCTCTACCCAACCTTAAGGCTCTCCAAAAAGAGCTCTTTCCACCAGCTCACACACGATATGCCCTACCAGCATATGTATCTCCTGAATGCGCGGCGTATCTGTAGAAGGTACTCTAAAGAGATAATCGCAGCGACCCAGCATTTTGCCGCCGGTGGCCCCTGTCAAACCTACGGTTCGCATACCCAGTTCTCGAGCGGTATCTAATGCTCGCAGCACATTAGGAGAGTTTCCAGAGGTACTCATTGCCCATAGAAGATCCCCTGCCCGCCCCCACCCCCTCAAAAGGCGAGCATAAGTCTCCGCAAAACTGTAATAGTTAGCCACAGCTGTAAGGAAAGAGGTATTTACATGCAGAGCTTCCGCTGGGAGAGGAGGGCGGTCTTTATAGTACCGTCCTGTGAATTCAGCTGCTAAGTGCTGCGCATCTGCGGCGCTGCCTCCATTCCCGCAGAAAAACACCCGCCCTCCATTTTGGAAAGTCTCAATCACAGCAGTGGCAATCTGCTCTATAAGGGCTATGTGCTCAGGAGAGTTTAGAAGCTCCTGCCTAAGCTGCAGAGAGTCTTTCCACGCTCGCTCTATTGCTTCGCGCATACCAGTCAAAGGTAGAGCTTGAAAGGTATTGTGTAACTTTATAGTGTGCTACGATTTAGAGAGCATATTTGGCTTGCGATTCTAAGCGTATCGGTAGGATGGGCTACGCACTATTTGGGGGGCGATCTAATCTATGAATGCCTCGGACCTAACCCCAGCAACCCATCTCAGACGCGCTATCGCATCCGAGTAACTATCTACAGAGACTGTAATGGCATATCGATGCATCCGATTACTGTGTATTGGAGCTCGGTCCAGTGTGGGATATCTCAGAGCGTCCAAATCCCAATGCCAACTTTTGGTCCTGGGACTGGACAAGATGTAACTCCTGTATGCACTGGTCAGCCCACTGCTTGTCCGAGCGGCGCGCTAGGTCTGTATGGTATTCAGCGATGGGTGTATGAAACTGTCATCAATCTACCGGCCGGCTGTGGAAGCGACTGGCTTATCTGGCATTCAGATTGCTGCCGTTCTAACTCCATTGATAACCTTGATAACGCTGGCAGTCAGGGAACTACCCTGTATGCCTTCTTAGACAATACCGTAACGCCCTGTAACAGTTCCCCTGTATTTTCCAACCTACCTCAGTTTTTCAACTGCGTCAATCAGCCGACCCTTCTAAACTTAGGAGTTACCGATCCCGATGGAGACTCGCTGGTGATTAAGCTTACAGAGTGTCTAAACAATGACCCTCCTTCCGGGAATCCTCCTGCTTTTACACCAACCTCCTACGTCTCTGGGCGCAGTGGCATCAACCCTTTCCCAACTACGACGGGCTTTCTGATTCAGCCTGGGGGACTATTTAGCTATATCCCCTCTCAGCTGTACAGAGCCGCTTTCTGCTACAAGGTAGAAGAGTATCGCAATGGGGTGAAAATCGGGGAGACATTTCAGGACGTGTATCTGGTGATTCAGAACTGTCCTGCTTCCAACCCCCCAACAGCTACCACTACTCTCCCCAATCGCCCTCCTGTGGTTTACGACGAGTCTAATGCTAACTCTTTCATTTTTACTATACCAGCCTGTCCTGGGCAGCCTCAGTCCCAATGCTTCCTTTTTCAGTTTGTGGATAACAATAATCCTCCTCCGCAAAATAATCTCCGCATCACGGTCGTTCAAACTCCGCCGGGCTCTACTACTACCATCACGGGAAATAACACAAATAACGCTCGGGTGCAAATCTGCTTGACCCCTACCGCTGCTGACATTGGAGACTATCCCATCGTTATCACGGTGGAAAACAATGCCTGCCCCATTCGGGTGCGATGGGACTATTCATACGTAGTGAGGGTACGTCGTGGGCTCAGCTGGAATGGCGGAATAGCCGTGGTGCGAGCCCCAGGGGATACAGCGATTACAAAAGATACGACGGTATGTTTAGGAACGAGCCTTCAGCTTTATCTCACCGTAGCAGACTCCGTTCCTAATCTGTCGGATATAACTGCGATTAGTTGGACGACGACGGGGGGATTAGCGGCGCCGCCTTCATTTCCGCCTCCCCCCCGCAGTCAGGCCCTTCGCCCCAGTGTTACTGTTACTGGACCTGGGCAGTATATCGCCGCCGTAACCTTTCGTGGGGGGTGTGTAGATAGAGACACCCTTCGGGTGCACATCTTCCCGCCAGACACCGTGCGCATCCAAGAACCTATCCAGGGCTGCGCTGGGGAGTCAATCACCCTCTCTGCCACCTCGGCTTTGGGACTTCCTATAGAATGGTACATAGGAGCTCCCCTCACAGGTACTCTGATTGGAACTGGGTCACCCCTTCTCTACACCGTACCTCTCAGCGCCAGCGGCTCTGTCTCCCTGTACGCTCTTACGCGGGACCCCAATGGATGCATCCAGATAGATACAGCGGTGGCAACCTTCACTCCAGGGCCGACTTTCACTACACAGGTAAGCGCAGCGACTTGTCGCGGAATTGATAATGGCTCTATCACAGTTAGCCCTTCAAGCGCAGGAACTTATTCTTACACGCTCTACACGGTAGGGGGAAACCTCATCGCTGGTCCTCAATCCAGCGCTACCTTTTCCAACTTAGCGCCTGGGCGATATGTGGTCGTGGTAAGGGGTCCAGCCCCTGCCCTCTGTAGCAAAGCGGATACAGTAACTGTGGGACAAGGGGATAGCGTGAGTGTGGCGTTTTTAGGAGATAGTATCCGATATGGGTGTGCCCCGCTGACGCTTCAGCTACAAGTACAGGCTTCCTCTACTCTCGGAGGCGCTCTCACTTATACCTGGGAGCTGGGTGGAGGTGTCGTCCAAACAACAAACAACCCCTCCTTTACATACACCTTTTCAAACTCAGCGTTATATGTCGTAGTGGTGCGAGCCTCTACGGCGCAGGGCTGCTTCGCCACAGATACTTTGATTGTAGATACCCGCAATGGTATCGGACTTACCGCTGCACAGCAGCGCTTATGTAAGGGGGCTACGACAGGTACGGTAACTCTCTCCACTGCTCCCAATGCTGTACCGCCGATTTCCTACCAGGCGGCTCCGCTAATAGCTGGTGCGGGGCCTACCTTCGGGCCGCAGAGTAGCCCTACCTTCTCGGGAATCCCTGTGGGAGTGCCGTATGAGTTTATCGGGCGAGACGCTCAGAACTGCCAAGGTCGCGCCGTTTTGACCCTCGTACCTACTGATAGCATAGAGGCTCAGAGTTTGACTCATGGAGCGATTGAGGAGTGCCTCCCTGTCGCTGTGGATTTCACTGCTACGGTACAGGGCACAGGTACGCTTACTTATCTGTGGGACTTCGGTAATGGTACATCCGTAACTACTACCACTCCTACCGCTACTGGTCTCTATCGCAATGGCGGCTCTTATACCGTTCGGCTTATTGTACGAAATGACATTGGTTGCGCTGATACTCTCACTCTGCCGCTTACTATACCTGCTACAGGCGATCGGGTGACGGCTCAGCTTCTCTCTATTTCGCCTCAGCCGCTACAAGGGTGCGTTCCTTTATCGGTGGAGCTTTCAGCTACAGGTACCAGTAGTCAAGGAAATCCTCTCACTTTCCGTTGGGACATGGGTGATGGCACGCAAATCCCCGGCAATCAGGCTATTTACACCTACACCCGCCCAGGACGCTATACAGCTGTATTTTATGCCCAAACCTCGCCTCAATGCTATGACACTGTGCAAGTGCCCGTATATGTGGATGGTATCCCTACGGCGCAGATTATTCCCTCTCAACCTCCGTCCAGCATAGGCTATTACCTCAGCTCGCCCATCACCTTTACAGCTGCCAGCGGGCCTTACAACGTGCGCTTTTTCTGGCGAGCGGATAGTCAACCCGCAGCTACAGGACAGACTTACACTATCTCCTACCTTCAGAAAGGTACCTTCTGTGTGTATCTCACGGTAGAAAGTGAGCTTGGCTGCACAGATACTGCCTCCTACTGCTTCAATGTGGCAGGGTATGCCCTTCTTGTTCCAAATGCCTTTTCTCCCAATGGTGACGGAATAAACGACCGCTTCGTAGTAATTGGCTATGGAATGGAGAGGTTAGAGATGAGTATTTACGACCGCTGGGGAGGGCTTGTTTATACCACTACAGGCACGGAGCAGCTCATTTGGGACGGAACGAAAGATGGCACCCCTCTCCCTGAAGGGACCTATGTGTACCTTATTCGCTACAAACCTGCCGACAAGCCAAACTTGGAAGCTCGCAGCGGGACTGTTACCCTTTTACGCTGAGAGCCGCAGACGGGGATCCGCCCAGCGACTCAGCACCTCACTCAGCGTATGAAGAAACACAAAGACCAACGTGGACAGCTGGGCGGTCCCCATCAGCAGGGGAAAATCGCTGCTTATTAGGGCGGAGAAGAGTAGTCGCCCTACCCCCGGCCAGTCAAAAAGCTCCTCTATAAACACCGCCCCCACAAATACACCAGCTATCCATTGCGAAAGGCTCATCGCTAAAGGGGGAAGGAGGTTTCGTCCGACATCTTGAAGGAGTACCTGCCATGCAGGCTTACCTTTCGCAAAGGCTGTTCGGATAAAGTCTGCTTGCAGAAGCGCTTGGGCTTGATGGGCGGTAAGCTGGAAAAGGTATGCAGCTGGGCGCAGGGCTAGCGCCACTACTGGCAAAATAAGCGCCTCCCACCGATACACAAATCGCTCCTCTACGGGGTCAAACTCATGTACATACCCTCCTAAGGGAAGAGCGCCTTTAAGCGCAAAGAGTAGTAAAAGTATGAGCCCAATCACATAGCCCGGCAGAGCCAAAAGGAGCAAGGAAAGCCGCTCTAAAAGCTTTGAGGGACGAAAAGCCTGATAAAGGCCCCCACCTATCCCAAGCATAGAAGCTATAGCCATAGCAGTAAGCCCCAGCAAAGCGGTAGCTGGTAGGCGCTCCATATACAGTTCCCATACAGGGCGCTTATACTGATAGGAAAAGCCCAGAGAGGGCTTCTGCCACCTCCCATCTCTATAAGGTAACCAATCGGCCCATGCATATAGATACTGCTTCCATAGCGGCTCATCTAAATGAAGCTGTGCGCGAATCGCTGCCAACGAAGCCTGGTCCGTACGCTGCCCTAAAAGCATCTGCGCTGGATCCCCCAGCCCCCTCAGAAGGAAAAATATCAGCGTAAAGCTCAGAAAGAAAATAAACGCCGCTTCCCCGATAACGCGCAGCAAGAATCGCAGCACCCTATTAGTACTGCTTTTTCAGCCGTTCTATTTCGCGCCGCTCTTCTCGGGCTCGGATAGCCTGACGCTTGTCGTACTTACGGCGTCCTTGCGCTAAGGCTATCTCTACTTTTGCCCAACCCCTTTCATTGAAAAAAATCCGTAAAGGAATCAAAGTCAATCCTTTCTGGGTGAGACGGCCTTGAAGTCTCTTGAGCTCTTCTCGGCGCAGGAGCAGCTTGCGAGGACGGCGCTCTGGCAGACGCACATATCCTGCTTGCTTGTAAGGAGCAATGTACATATTGACGATATAAAGCTCCCCATCTTTGAAAATGCAGAAAGCGTCTTGAAGTTGTGCTCCGCCCGCCCGTAGAGACTTCACCTCCCCGCCGCTAAGGACGAGCCCTGCCACATACCGCTCCACAATCTCATAGTCATGCAGCGCCTTCCGATTCACTATCGTCGGGGCGGACATAGAGCAAAAGTATAAGCACAACCTCAAACCTCGTTTCATTATGCCAACATAGTCTCCTGTCTATCAGACACATAAGAAAAACACGCGGTGCAGGCTATCTTTTGCGGTTGCTTGCTTTCAGAAATTCTTTACCTTTGTTACCGATATGCATTACACACAAGCCATTTTATGGATTGCTGGGCTTATTAGCCTTCTATGGGCGCAAGAGCAGCGAATCTTACGGCGCCGCCCAGAGATTGATGCCCTTTTCCGAGATGCACAGTGGGTGCTTATAGAAGATGCGCCTATTCCCCGAACTACGCCACGAAGCCTCCTACGTACGGCAGTCCTGCCTCCGCTACCATGGCTCAAACCCAGTCAGGATGCCGACACTGTGCCGAACGTCCCTGCCACCCAGCCAAACTTCGCTGGGGATACCCTCCTCGGTAACAACGCAGGACAGGATATAGACCCTAATACCTCCTCCGATTGCCATCACTCCTTCTTTGACAGCTTGTATGCTATGGGAGCTTGGGCGGTTTTTTCCACAAGACAAGGTAGCCCTGCCTTCTTCAGTAACTATCTTTTCCCTCCGCAAAATATGTCGCCAGACACCTTGTTCTACATCGGCGGGGGGATCGCTGAACGGTACGACATCAATCCCTGTGCTCTGGCAGGAACTGGAAACTCTCTCTACATCAAGGGTGCAGCCGCCCATATCCTCAACAATCTTAGTTACTCCCCTCGCGACTGCGATCCCTCTGGTCTCACAGAACCCACCGGTGGGAACGGCGACGGAACTTATACAATTTGGTATGAAATTCGGGACACTGTAGAATTCTTGCTGGAAGTAGAGCCTAACGACCTGCGTCAGTGGGTGTATCCAGCAGAAACCTTGGCTCAGGTGAGTAAGCCCATCTCAGATGTCCGAATCGGGTGGTTCGTTAACGCTGGCCAGTGCATAGCACACACCATCAATCGCTTAGAGCGCCTTGACCATGCTTACTTCCCAACTCCAGTAGAAATCACCCGTCCCCGCTCTATCTTTGTTACACTCAAATACGAGCTGTATGATCCTACGCTGGATGGAATAAGCGACACCCTTTGTGGGCTCATCGGGCCGGCATATGGCGATAATCACCCATGCCTTACGGGCGATACAAACATCGTAGGACGTAACTACATGCTGACGCCTGCCTATAAACAGAGCCAGAATCAATGGATATTCAGGGACGACTGGTATCCGCAGTATTTCCTGTTTTCAGGAGGGGGGTATGACTTGAACTTTTTACTTTTCCCGATTATTTATGAAGCACCAGGCACAAGTGGCGGTGTAAGCCAAGCTGATTGTCAAACCACAGTTCTCAAAAGCGGGCGTCAAGGTTTCGGCCTCCCCTATCCTAACCCTGCGGTAGATTGTATCAACATGTATCTCTCTTCGCCTGCGGCGACGGTAGCCCGCTTCCAACTGCTCTCTACGGATGGAGCGCTGGTGCGCAGCTGGGAGCGACCTGTCTCAGCAGGAGAAGCTACTGTCTCCTTAGACTTAGGCTCCATCTCCGCTGGCTCCTACATCTTAGTGGTAGAGACGCCGTACGGACGCGGCGGCTTCATGATAAACGTCCTGCGCTAAGGCAGCGTACTTCCCTTTCAAGGGCGGGTGCAACTCACCCGCCCTTTTTTGTTTAGAAGGCAGACTGGACATTTAGTTTTTCTCACAAACTTTGCGCAGAGTATGCTGACCATCCGAGACCTTCATGCCTCTGTAGAAGGGCGAGAGATTCTCAAGGGTCTTACCCTCACAGTCCAACCGGGCGAAGTTCATGCCATCATGGGTCCGAATGGAGCGGGAAAAAGCACCTTGGCGGCTATTCTCGCTGGTCGCGAGGGATACGAGGTGACCCAAGGTGAAATCCTCTACGAAGGGACTGACTTACTGGAAATGGCGCCCGAAGAGCGAAGCCATGCAGGGATATTCTTAGCTTTTCAATATCCTGTAGAGATTCCAGGCGTGAGTATGGTGCAGTTTTTACGAGCGGCACTCAACGCTCATCGCGCTGCAAAAAACCAAGAGCCACTGGATACAGCGGAGCTGATGACGCTTCTGCGGGAAAAAGCTGCGCTACTCAAGCTGGACCCCTCTTTCCTCACTCGCTCAGTAAATGAGGGCTTCTCTGGCGGTGAGCGCAAACGAGCCGAAATCTTTCAGATGGCCGTCTTAGAACCTAAGCTCGTCATTTTGGATGAAACAGATTCTGGATTAGATGTAGATGCGCTCCGCATAGTTGCTGAAGCCGTAAATGCGCTACGCTCCCCTGAACGGGCATTTTTGATTATCACTCATTATCATCGGATTTTACAGCATATTCGCCCGGATGTTGTACATATTTTAGCTGATGGTCGGATAGTTCGGTCAGGAGGGCCAGAACTAGCGATAGAACTTGAAGAAAAAGGCTATGAACCTCTTCTAAACCCTGCCTAATGATGGAAGTTCTACTAAGAGAAGGCTTGTCTTTAGAGGCGGGGGCAGCCTACCTCACTCAGCTCCTCCGCCAAGCGGCCCGAGAAAACCTTGCTTCCAGCCCTCTGCGGGAGCGAGCTTTAGAATGGATTGAAGGTGCTGACCTCCAGCTGCTTTTTACCGAGCAGGCTCTCAAAGAAGATTGGAAATACACGCCGATGGATTTTCTGCGGCAGCCATGGACGCTTCAGCCATTTGAAGAGAAGCTCTCTCTCTCAGAGCAAGTAGCTCCTTTGGCGATAGAGAGCTTTCCCATTCCTAAATCGCCTTGGGAAGCTCTGCTGGTAGGTGCGCCAGTACATCGGCATATAATGCTTGCTTCTGATACTCCACTCCATATCGCTTTACGAAACTTGGGAGGATTAGCCCTTGAACTGATTACTGTGCAGGTGCCTGCTGGGGCGAGGAGAGAAATTCAGCTTTCTATAGAAGGGACAGGGCTTTCTTTGGTACGACTTCATTTGCACATAGAAGAGGGGGCTCAGGTGCGGTTCTACTACCCCTCAGAAGGGGCAGAGCCGAAAAGCTACCGCTACCTTATCTTCACCGCTCATGTGGAAGGGAAAGCAAGCCTGCATACATATGCCCTCACTACTGGCACCGGTTGGAAGCGAGACGAGGTGAGGGTTTTCTTGGCGGGGAAGGAAGCTGCTGCTTACCTTCATGGGGCGGCTTCCATCGC
This sequence comes from Bacteroidia bacterium, assembly GCA_025059915.1. Lineage (GTDB taxonomy): Bacteria > Bacteroidota > Bacteroidia > SpSt-205 > SpSt-205 > SpSt-205. The sequence goes on from JANXDD010000017.1 coordinate 21,613, forward strand.
TGAAGGAGGCGTAGTAGATACAGCCGTGCGCGTAGAACATGCCGCACCGCATACCGAAAGCAATCAGCTTTTCAGGTCTTTGGTAGAGGCTGGGGGACGCAGCACATTTCAAGGTCGCATCTATGTAGCCCGTTCAGCACAAAAAACTAATGCCTATCAGTCTCATAAAGCCCTCCTAACCGCTACGACAGCAGCAGCGTATAGTCGCCCACAGCTGGAGATTTTCGCTGATGATGTACGCTGCACCCACGGCGTCTCCACTGGCTTTTTACAAGGGGAAATGCTCCTTTATCTCCGAACGAGAGGCATCCCAGAATCTCTCGCCCGACAGATGATATATGGGGCTTTCTTGGCTGAGGTAGTAGAAAAAATCCCGAGTGAAGCCCTTCGCCGCTGGGCGGAAGCTAAACTTCTGAGAATGTAGCTTGTTTGCCCTGCTCCTGATAGTATTCACACAAATCGGTGAAAGGGCAACTGCCGCACTGAGGTTTGCGTGCAGTGCAGTGATAGCGCCCAAAAAGGATGAGCCAGTGATGTGCTCGTCCTAAGTATTGGGGGGGGATGATTTGTGTAAGCTCCTCTTCTACTTTTTCAGGCGTACTGCCTTTAGCCAGGCCGAGGCGGCGGCTCACCCGAAATACATGCGTATCTACGGCAATCACTGGAGCTTCCCATAAAACCGAAGCAATCACATTAGCGCTTTTGCGACCGATGCCAGGCAGCTTTTGAAGTGCCTCGGCTTCCCGCGGAAGCTCGCCTTGATAGTGGGTCATCACTGCCCTCGCCAGCTCCACCAGCCTTTGAGCCTTACTATTCGGATAGGAGATACTCTTTATGTAGGGGAAAACTTCCTCTGGGGAGGCTTGAGCCAGAGTTTTGAAATCAGGAAAGCGCTCAAAGAATGCCGGGGTGGTCTGATTGACCCGCACATCGGTACATTGAGCAGAGAGTACGACTGCTACTGTAAGCTGATAGGGGTTCTCGTAGCGCAGTTCAGTAGTTGCGTTTCCGTATCGCGCTTCTAAGATGGGCAGGATACGAGCAACTTTTTCCTTGGGCGTCATAAGGGCGGCTGAAACTTACACTGCTTCAGCCAAAGCTCGGGGAGCTTGCATCTCTACCGCTAAGACGGTGCTCACCCCAGCCTCTGGCATAGTTACGCCATATAACCGCTCGCAGTAAGACATGGTAATCTTATTGTGGGTGATAACAAGGATAGGAGTCTCCTCGGCTATTTTTTGCAAAAGCCTTCCAAACTTATGAGCGTTTGCGTCATCCAGGGGAGCATCTACCTCGTCCAGTACGCATAAGGCAGAAGGCCTTACAGCAAAGGTGGCGAAAAGAAGAGCGAGAACTGTCAAGGCTTTTTCTCCGCCAGAGAGCTGCTGGAGGGAAAGGGGGCGCTTACCTTTGGGACGGGCGATAATTTCTATTTCGCTGGTGAGGGGAGACTCTGGCTGGGAGAGAATGAGATCACAAGTATCTCCTTCTGCGAAAAGCAGCTGGAAAAGTTGTATGAAGCGGCGCCGCACCGCCTCAAAAGCAGTAAGGAACTTCTCTTGAGCTTCTTTATCCAGGCTGCTTAGGAGCGATTTTAGCCGAGACAAAGTGCGCTCAATGTCGGTTTTCTCTCTTAGGATTTCTGCTTCTCTTTGAAGCAGGCTTTGTAGGGCGGATGCCGCTTCAAAGTTTAGCTCTCCTAACTGAGCAATCTGCCCTTTTATTTGGGCAAGGCGAGCTTCTACTTCTTCTGCTTTTAGCCGAGTGGAGGGGGGTGGGGGTAGCTCCGCTGGCGTAAGCTCTAGCTCCACAGCTAAGCGCTGAAGAAGAAGGCTGCGACGCTGAGCAAGTTCTGACTGACGATGTTCTAATCGCCAGAGGGCATTTTGAAGGGTTTCCTTTTTCTGCTGGAGCTGCATGAGCCGCTGTCGCAGCTGCCGAAGCATCTCCTCCCGCTGCTTCTTTTGGTCCAAAAGGGTGGAAAGCTGCTTTTCGGCTTCTGTGAGTTTAGGCTCAATCTCAGTTTTCCGGCGAAGGCATGCTTCTAACTCTGCCTTTGCCTGCTCAAGCTGATGTGAGAGGGTGCCTTCTTTATCTGCAAGTATCATCAGCCGCTTCTGAACTTCATCCAGCTGGCGGAGGGTCAGCTTGTGAGCATTTTCCGCTTGCTTCAGTCCATTCTCTACCTGCAGGTAAGAGAACCGAAGGGAATCCTGAGCTTTTTGAGCACTTGCGTATTGCTGACGCAGCTCTGCCACCTCCACTTCTAATGCCTTTTCCTCGCCCTGTAGGGCAGTAAGCTGACTCTGAAGCTCTTCCAAAGACAGCCTGAAGGTCTCCAGCTTAGCAGAAAGGGCTGATTGCTTCTCGCGAAGGCGCTCTTTCTCGCTGCGTAAAGCAGTATGGCGATTTTCCACCTCTTCTATGCGAGCTTTTAGGACAGAGAGGTCGCGTTCTGCTGTGGTGAGGGCATGTTTTAGCTCATCTACCTTGCGCTGATGGATTTGGAGAGGAAGTTCTTTGAGCGCCTTCTCTATCTCTGAGAGCTGCGCTCGGAGAGAGGTAAGATTCTGCTCCACTTCCTCTAACTCTTTCTCAGTTTGGCGAATCCGATGAGGAAGGCCGATATGCTGGGTCGGCGCCTCGGAAAGAAGATACACCCATCCATCTGGAAGCCTAAGCTGCCGTCCATCTGAGGAAAAAATAGAATTCCCTTCCCCTTCTACCAAATGCCCCCATAGATAGCCCGCCAACCCTTCAAACCCTTCCAAAGTCTGAAGCTGATCCAACCAGCTATGTGTGTAACGGCCCTTTTGAGGGGAGTATACCCTGACAGCGAAAAACCCCTCCTTCTTGTCTGCGAGGAAGCTATGTATTTTTTCTGCCTCGGAAGGCTCACACACCCATAGAGTGGGCGGAAGAAGGCGAAGAAGCAAACTCAGCCGAGCAAGCCTCTCCTCATCGGCAAAAAAGATATCTTCTGTGCGCCAGAAGGAAACCCCTTGAGCACGCAATTCCTTGAGATAGGAGGGCCAACCTTCACTGCGAGCTAAAACTGCCTCTAAGGTTTTTTTCTGCATTTGAAGGGCATGGAGGTGCCCTTCCACCTCTCGCAGCTTTCTCAGTAAAGCATCCCGTTCTTTCTGAAGGACATCTCGTTGAGTTATGAGGGCTGCCAGCTGCTGCTGAGCATTCTCTAGGTCCGTTCGGAGCATGCGAATCTGAGCCTCTCTTTGCTCTTTTTCCTGAAGTAGATGAACATGGCGCTCCTCCCCTGCCTGAAGCTCTTTCTCTAAGGAATCCAAGTGGTCGCTAAGCGGGCGGAGAGCAGCCTCAGCTTCTTCTTTCTGGCGAAGGACGCGTATATAAGCGGCTTCTTTCTGCTGGCGGTCTTTAGTCTTTTGCTGGAAGGCAAGCTCTTTCTCTCGGAAGGTACTTTCCAGCTGGCGGAGCTGAGCTGAAATCCCTGCCAGCTCATTCTGCTTTTCCAAAAGGCTTTTTTCAGCCTCTTCTCGCTTTTGGCGCAAGGTACGCTCCTCTTCTGTAAGCTCAGACTTTTGACGAAGTCTTAGACTTTTCTCCTCGGTAGTGTCGGCGCTCTGCCGCTCTAACTGCTGGATGCGTTCCCGAAGCCGACTCTCAGTCTGAAGCAAAGCGTTCATTTCAGCTCGCAGAGTACTCACTGTCCCTTCCAAAGTACGAACCTCCATCTCCCCCTCTTTCTCTTCCAGCGCTTGGAGCCGCAGCTCTAACTGCTCTACCTCACCTTGTAAGGCGGACAGTTCGCCTGCCTGAGTCTGCATCTCTTTTGCCTGCTGAGCCTCTGCTTTGGCGAGAATGGCAAGTTCTTGGGCTATCCATTTGGCAAGCAGGTCCTGATAGGAAGATTTGAGATTCTGATAAGTAGTAACCTTTTGGGCTTGGGCAGAGAGCTGCTTTATTTGCTGGCGAAGCTCCACGAGAATGCTCTCTACCTGCGTGAGAGCGGTTTCGGTTTTTTCCAGCTCGGCGAGGATTTCCCTTTTGTGATGGTGATAACGCTCTATCCCGGCGAGGGATTCAATGAGGGCTCGGCGAGCCCCGCCGCGGTCCTGAATCAGAGCCTCTACTTGTCCCCCATCTAAAATTCCTTGAGGGGAAAGCCCTACTTGCCAGAAATACTGAAGAAAATCTTTGAGCCGGGCAGAAGCTCCATTCAGGAAATACTCACCCTCGCCGGTGCGATACACACGCCGAGTAAAAGTCAGACGGGGCAGCTCAGGGGAAAAATCCTCTACCTCCAGCGTCACCTCAGCGAAGGGAAGCGGCTTGCGATGCTGGGAGCCATTGAAGATGAGATTGTCAGAGCGGTCTATGCGAAGGAGTCGCCCTTTCTGCTCGCCCATGATCCAACGCAGGGCATCGGCAATATTGGACTTTCCACAGCCATTAGGGCCGACAATCCCGATGAGACGAGCATCCAGCGGAAGTTTGACTGTTTCGGCGAAACTTTTGAAGCCGCGCAGTTCTATGGAGCGTAGCCGCACCCTTCAAAG
>JANXDD010000180.1 GCA_025059915.1 Bacteroidia bacterium
GTGGAGGTTATGCTGATGTCTTTGTAACAAAGCTGAATGCGACGGGCAGTGGGATGGTGTATTCTACCTACCTCGGCGGAAGCAGTGACGACAGGGGCTATGGCATAGCGGTGGATGGGAGTGGGCATGCATATGTAACAGGCTATACTAATAGCACCAACTATCCTGTGACAGCTGGAGCCTTTCAGACGACGCATGGTGGAGGTTATGCTGATGTCTTTGTAACAAAGCTGAATGCTACGGGTAGTGGGCTGGTGTATTCTACCTATATCGGCGGAAGTGGTGATGATGCAGGCTATGGCATAGCGGTGGATGGGAATGGACAGGCGTATGTGACGGGGGAGGCTGACAGCACAGACTATCCTGTGACAGCTGGAGCCTTTCAGACGACTTTCAGTGGGGGAACTTGCGGTGCCCCCCCTGATACCTATCCTTGTATAGATGTCTTTGTGACGAAGCTGAATGCGACGGGTAGTAGGTTAGTATATTCTACTTACATCGGCGGAATTGGTGATGACGGGGGCAATGGCATAGCGGTGGATGGGAACGGACAGGTGTACGTGACGGGTTACACTTCGAGCCCTGACTTTGATGTGACACCTGGCGCATTTCAGACGACAAATGGGGGTAGTCGGGACGTCTTTGTA
>JANXDD010000181.1 GCA_025059915.1 Bacteroidia bacterium
GGTCGAAGAGGTACAGGCCCCGGAAGCGCGGGCAGACGTCGGGACTCGGAGGGGGATCGGCGTCGTGGCTGTACGGCTCGAAGTAGTCCGGTAACCATACCCCTCCCTGTGGCGTGTACCAACGGGTGACCCGGCCACCGTTCGCCCAGTGCAGGGCGGCGAGCGTTAGGTCACAATCAGGATGGAGTCGGCTCGTCTCCACGTCCGCTCCCCTGCTTTTGCCGCAAATATACGCGCCTGCCCGTATATTTGCGTTCGAGCAGGCAGGTGGAAACGGCACGACTCGGGTAGGGCGTCGGCCCGCGAGCGTGCCGTTTTCCGTTTTCACAGGCCATTACGGAGGAGCAGGGGCGGCGGGGCGGTGGCGGCGGGGCGGGGCGGGCGGGTGGATCCTACGAGCTCAGGCCACGTGGACGAGGTGGAGTCGGGTTGGCGTTCCTTGCGCTCTTTTTCGCTGTGCCGCGTGGGGATGGGGGGAGTCGAGAGGGGGGAAGGGGTGCTGCGAGGCCGGCTGTGGCGTGGGGCGGTGGTGGCGGGGCGGGGCGGGCGGGTGGACACAGGAGAGGGTGCGCGGAACGGCGTGCTGCAGCGGGGGGTGAGGTGGGAGTCGTGTGGGGGGTTGCAGGGTTTGGGTGGCGTTG
>JANXDD010000182.1 GCA_025059915.1 Bacteroidia bacterium
GGGGGCTGCTTTGAGCTCAACAACTCCCAGCTACTCTTTGACTTTGTTTCGAACGGTGAGGCTTATAAGCCTGGGGGTGGGAATTGGGCCTCCATTTCGGACATTCGGACTAAATCTGCTATCACTCCCTATACGAAGGGGCTTTCAGAGCTGCGTCAGCTTAATCCCGTGCGCTATCGGTATAGTGAAAAGTATTTTCCTGCCTTCAAGGACCGCTGGTACACGGGTCTCATAGCCCAAGAGGTGCAACGAGTAGTTCCAGAAATGGTACATCCCTACCTTCTGCAAATCCCAGGAGATAAATTAGAGGAAGTTTTAGCCGTAAACCCCAGTGATCTTACCTACATGCTCATCAATGCTGTGAAGGAGCTGGACAGCAGAACAAAACAGCTGGAAGAGAAAGTCGCAGCTCTTGAGCGGGAGAAGCAGCAGTTAGAGGCTCGCCTCAGTGCTTTGGAAAAGCATCAGCCTTAGTTTGAAAGGGAGGGGGGAAAGACCTTCTTTCCTTTTGCTTATCCTGGCAAAGAGTCCTTCACAGAGCGGAGTGAAGGTGGTTCTCTAAATCTCCGGTGGCGCTTAATGGGGTTCACCACGCGCTTTCAGAAGCAGATAGACCAATCTCAGTCGCTCAATCTCTACC
>JANXDD010000183.1 GCA_025059915.1 Bacteroidia bacterium
TCGGGCGCAACTGGAGCGAAGCCATTCGTCTCTGGGAGCAAGAAGCCAACTCAACTAAGAAAACGCCCGCGAAGCGCGCTGCTTACAACCTCGCTGTGCTGTACGATGCCCTCTGCGAAGTAGATAAAGCCGAAGAATGGTATAAGCGAGCGGTCTCAGCCGGCTTAGGCAGTGCAGAGTATGAGAAATGGGGTCGCGAGCGCCGTCCCCTCTGCCAAAAACTCAACGCCCAGCTTCCAAAAGACAAACGAACCTACTAACTATGAGATACGTTGGTTTGATCGGACTAATCGCCGTTCTGAGTCTGGGAGGGGGCTGCTCCTCTTCTGAACAGGCGGGAAAAGCCAAAGGAGAAGAATCCAGCCAGACAGGCGAAATCAAGACTTCCACAGGCGGTCCGATGTACTTCAAAACAGGGCTCTGGCGCATTCGTATGCGCATGGAAAGCTTGGAGAGAATGGGGCTCAAAGTAGAAATCCCAGAGACGCAGACGGAGTTTTGCATGGATGAGCAGATGGCACAGGCTAAGCGGGCTCCCTTCGGCGGAGTGCCAACCGAAGGACAGTCTCCTATGCCCGACTGTAAGTTTGAGAATCTGCGCATCAAAGACGGGCGGATGCAGTATGATCTGG
>JANXDD010000184.1 GCA_025059915.1 Bacteroidia bacterium
CTCCTACGAGCCCTGCGATAAAGTTATTTTCTATCAGGTGAGGCGCCGGCCCAAAGCCGGGATTGCGAATGCAATGGATTCCTATCGCCCCATATCCATCCTCGGAGAAGCTAAGGAGATTGCGAATAGTACTTTTACGCACTATGACGCTATGACATCGATCCAAGCGAATACCCACAGGCGTTTTTGGCCCTGTATGCCACGAACCTTCTATGAGAGTGGAGTCTATCGTAAGATTGACAGCAAACTGAGCGAAAATGCCAGCTTCATACCAGCTTGAGTCTGCGTGAGCTACGCTGGTGGTGGGATAACCTATGACGCAGCGATGAAAAGTAATTTGATTGAGAGGACCCCATCCCCCAGCTACGAGCGCCACTCCATACCGAGCCTTGCGCAGCGTACAGGCTGATATAGTGATTTGAGAGACAGGGGTAGGAACCGGCCTCATAACGTTACTTACGCTGTCGCCGATATAGAAAGCTGTCCAGGTCTTCTCTCGAGAGAGTCCCTCTATAATGCAGCTATCAATGCGAACACGGGAGATTCCTCCCGCTGCCGAAGGCAAAATACCGACCACCCCCGTAAATGCCGTCGTATCGGTAAGGCATCGCAGCGTGAGATTACCCCG
>JANXDD010000185.1 GCA_025059915.1 Bacteroidia bacterium
CATGTGTATTCAGCACCCGGAGTCTACTCTGTAGTCCTATACGTGGAGAATGATTTGGGATGCTCTGACTTTTATGTCTGCACCGATTGTATTCAGATTCTTCCGCGACGCGTTTATCTTCCCAATGCTTTTTCGCCAAACGGCGATGGTCGAAACGACAGCTTTCGCATTTTACCCACGGAAGAAGGCTTTTATTTTACTAGATTAGAAATCTTTGACCGATGGGGACAGATAGTATATGCTGGGGACAACATTTCAGAATGGAAAGGAGAAGGAAAAGATGGACAACCTTTAGATGCAGGAGCCTATACATACCGAGCTGTAATCTTGATTCCCGATGAAGGGCTATTTACATACACAGGTCTGGTTCATATTGTGCGGTAATCTATTAGCACAAGAGATTTTACCTGTAGGCCTCTGGTCTCAACCCCAAGCCTTGAACCCTGCTTTAGTAGGCTTAGTAGATGGAAAGGGGCGCTTACGCTTAACTCATATGTTCCGTCCAGCGACAGGCTTCACCAACTTCACTAGTACCTGGGTAGGGGTAGAAGTTCCATTCCAGCTGAGAGAATTGCCCGCAGGACTAGGGGGGCTGTTTTTATCCGATGTAGCGGGAGGTT
>JANXDD010000186.1 GCA_025059915.1 Bacteroidia bacterium
AGGAGTCTTTTTTGTGGGCGACCCGGTGCAGGCCCCAACTCGCCGCAAGCTCGCGTACTTCCTGCTTGAGGTAAGTACCTAAGGGGAAAAGCGTACGAGCCATAACCTCTTGCGAAAGTCCCCACAATACGTAAGATTGGTCTTTGAGGGGGTCCGCAGCCTTCGCAATAAAAAAGCGGCCTCCCTCATACCGTATCCGAGCATAATGCCCCGTTGCTATTTTCTCGCAGCCGAGACGGTCCGCCTTTCGTAGAAGAGCATCCCATTTGATGTAGGTATTGCAGAGAATGCAGGGATTCGGTGTGCGACCAGCTAAGTATTCTTGAATGAAGTGTTCTACTACGGCTTCTCCGAACTCCTGTCGCAGGTCTAATACATAATGCGGAAAATCAAAAGCTACCGCCACACTACGGGCATCGTTGATATCGTCTAAGTTGCAGCAGCCGGTAGTGCGGCGGCTTTGAAGGGCTTCCCCTTCATAGCTCCAGGTTTTCATCGTGAGGCCAATCACCTCATGCCCTGCTTTTTTGAGCAGGACTGCGCTCACACTACTGTCTACCCCCCCACTCATCGCTACCAGCACGCGCATGTGGGGAGGAGAACAAAAATCAAGCTAT
>JANXDD010000187.1 GCA_025059915.1 Bacteroidia bacterium
CCCCTATCAGATAGGCTTTCTGATTTATCCCCTACCTTTGTGTTATGCAGATTTTAGCGTATGGCTTACCCCGTCTGGGGGAGAAACGGCAGTACAAAACCTTATTAGAGCGGTTTTGGACAGGTAAAATTTCAGAAGCGGAGCTTTCTACGGGCATGCAGCTCTTAGAGCAAGAAAGGCTCACTACTTACACTACCTACGCAGATGTATATCCTTCGGGAGAGCTCTCTTGGTATGACCCTATGCTGGACCTAAGTGTAGGGGTAGGGCTCATTCCTTCTCGCTTTCACCCCTACGAAGGATATTCTTCTTACTTCCAAATGGCTCGGGGAGGTAAAGCTCTGGAAATGACCAAATGGTTCAATACGAATTATCACTACCTTGTACCAGAGTTTGAAGAGGAGATAAGCCTTCAAGCCCGTCCAGACTTTTATATTCAACAATATCGCATCGCTCAAAAGGGCTATTTCGCAGGAGCTCTACCTGCCCTAATAGGTCCTTACACATTCCTAAGGTTATCAAAGAAGGAGGGGTATCCCTTATCCCCTTCAGATATGGAACGCTATGGAGAGCTATTACTTCCAGTTTATAAACAGCT
>JANXDD010000188.1 GCA_025059915.1 Bacteroidia bacterium
AGCGCGGGCATCCCGAAGGATCGCACACCGCCCCGCTGAGCAGGCCGGGCTGGGGCACGGTGTAGAAGTCCGGCATCCCTGGCTGGTCCAGCTCCCCGGTCACCGTGATGACCGGGTGATACCGGATGGGGAACCGGGGCAGGCCCAGGGCCTGCCGGGCTTCCTCGTGGGTCCAGCCCATGTCGATCAGCATCAGGGCCGCCATGCTGCGGGCCAGGCCCTGATAGACGCAGACGGGCTCGATCCGCTGCCACCGGTAGGGGCCTCCCCAGGGGGCCGGATCCACCAGGGTCCAGTCCCGCGGATCCGCCGGACACCCGGTCTCGTCGACCGGGCGCGTGGGGGTGGGCGTGGGGGCGTCTCGCGGCCCCCGGGGGGGGCGCCGCCGCGGGGGCCGGTCCCCCCGGGGGCCCTGCCCGGGGCCCCGCCCGCACCCGGTGTTGGGGCGGGGGGGGGGGGGGGGGGGGGGGGGGGGGGGGGGGGGGGCGTCCGGGTCGGGATCTCGACCGGCGCCGGCGTGGCGCGAACGGTGGCCATCACCGCCGCCCGCTGGCAGGCCGAATAGGCGAAGAGAACCAGGGCAGCCGCCAGCAGCCCC
>JANXDD010000189.1 GCA_025059915.1 Bacteroidia bacterium
TGATTCATTCGGCGGCGATGACCTTAGTGGACCGATGCCAAGAACAACCCGCCCTTTGCTGGCAACATAACGTTCAAGCAACTCATCACATTTTACAGGCACTTATAGACAAAGGAGCAAAAGCTCATATGATCTTTGTTTCTACCGACTTCGTCTATGACGGCTATCCGATAGAACAGCGTCCTTATGTGGAGGGGGATTACGAGGCTCCTCTCTCTGTGTATGGAGCAAGCAAACTGGCTGCAGAAGCTTTAGTGAAAACCTATCCAGGACGCTGGGCAATCGCCCGCACTGCGCTGGTCTATGGCACAGCTCCCACTTTAGAACGGGATAATATTCTCTTGCGTGTTCTTTACAAGCTCCAAGCAGGAAATGCCCTGCCTCTCTATACAGACCAAATACGTACGCCTACTTGGGTGAATGATTTAGCGCAGGGGCTTCTTCTACTGGCGGAGAAGCAGGCTCAGGGCATTTATCACGTGGCGGGTGCGGAGATATAGACTCCTTATTCGCTGGGTCGGAAGATAGCCCGGATGTGGGGCTTGCGAGAAGAGCTTCTTCATCCGATTACGATGGAGGAGATTCAGCCGGTTGC
>JANXDD010000018.1 GCA_025059915.1 Bacteroidia bacterium
CGCCCCCCCATCGCTATCTGCTCTTTTACTTTATTTGCTCTATGCGACTTTCCTTCCTCTCGGCTTTCCTCAATCTTCTCCTGGCTCAGGTCATCTCGGGCATAGTGTATGACGGCTCTACAGGTGAGCCGCTTCCTGGCGCCACCGTACGAATCCAAGGCACAAACACTGGCACCCTCACGGATGATAAAGGAGCCTTTTCCTTACCTCTCAAAGAGCGGCTCCCCATTTTTCTGATAGTTACCTACGTGGGCTACGACACAGCTAAGGTGCTCGTTTCTACCTTCAAGCCCTTGCGCATCGCTCTGGGGGAAAAAGAAGTCCTTCAACAGGCAGTGGAGATCGTAGATATCCGTATCAGTCAGAAGCAACAAGAGTCCCCCCTTACCATAGAGACGATGGATGCTATGGCGGTGCGTGAGAGCCCATCCCCTGACTTTTACGAGAACCTTGCCAACCTAAAGGGTGTAGATATAACGACCGCCAGCTTAGGCTTCAAAATCATCAATACTCGGGGATTCAATAGTACTAGGCCGGTGCGCACCCTCCAGATTGTAGATGGAATGGACAATCAAGCACCAGGGCTTAATTTTTCCCTCGGAAACTTTGTCGGGGCGTCTGAGCTGGATATCCAGTCTGTAGAGCTGATTGTAGGGGCACAATCCGCCCTTTACGGACCAAATGCCTTCAATGGCGTTATCCTTATGCATCTCAAAGACCCCTTTCTGCATCCTGGCACATCAGTAAGCTTCAAGGTCGGTAGTCGCGATCTCATAGAGACGAACTTTCGCATGGCTCATACGGTAGGCGCTTCAGAGCGGTTCGCCTTCAAACTTAGTGGCTCCTTCATGCAGGCGCAGGACTGGCCTGCAAATAATGACGCTCCTACGGAGCAGTCGCTCGTCGGCAAGGATAATCCCGGCGGATACGACGCCGTCAATCGCTACGGCGACGAAAATCCTGATCCCCGCGCCAACAACTACGACAATTCCGACTATAGCCGATTCTTCTTCCCGGGGTTGGGAATATATCATCGGACAGGATACTGGGAGCGAGAGCTGGTAGATTACTCCGTAAAAAGCTTCAAGCTCAACGGAGGCCTTTACTACAAGGTCACACCAGAGCTTCGGGTGGAATACACTACAAACTTCGGTACAGGTACTACGGTCTATCAAGGAGACAATCGCTACAGCATTCGCGATATTTTGTTTTTTCAGCAAAAGGCAGAGCTCAAAGGCAAAAATTTTTACCTACGCGGCTATCATACCGTGGAAGATGCTGGAAAATCGTATGACATCGTATTTACCGCTCTCCTCCTTCAGAACTATGTCAAACCTTCTGTAAGGTGGTCGCTGGATTACCAGACAGCTTTTATCCCGTACAGCCAGCGTATTCGGCAGGACCCCGACTTCCCCAGAAGTTTTACGAATAACCCTAACTTTTATGCTCAGTATCAGCAAGTTCTGGCAAAGTATCGGGATTCTTTATGGATATGGCATGAGCGTGCCCGAGCCTTTGCGGATAGCAGAGGGAATCCCTTTTTCTGCGACACTTGCCGAGCTCGCTTAGAGCCGGGAACACCCGAGTTCAATACCGTTTTTCAGCGTATCATCTCTAATCCCAGCTTTCTGCGGGGGGGGAGCCGTTTCGTAGATAACTCCGCGCTCGTCCATCTTCAAGGGGGGCACGAATGGGATTTCATGGAGCGGTTTCATCTAAGCTGGGGGGCAAATTATCGGAAGTACCTCCCTCGCTCTTATGGGACTATATTCGCCGATACCTTGATAGACCCCTCGCGTCCTGAGTTAGGGTATAGGCGAATCACTCTCTACGAATGGGGGGTATTTGCTCATTTAGAGAGCCGTTGGCTAAAAGAGGATCGGTTGAAAGTAGGCGTGGCGTTTCGGGCAGATGCCCAGCAGAACTACATTCGGCAGCGCAACCTCCTCTACCGCTTTTCTTTTGAGAAGGTAAGGCGAGCTCTTAGAGAAAACTTTATCTACTCCCCTGCCATAACGGTAACTTATGATGTCAAGCGTTTTCATACGCTGCGAGCAGCTTATACCTCAGCTCTTCGGTATCCTACGCTTCAAGACCAATATTTGTATTACAATGTCGGGCGGGCTATTCTCCTTGGGAATGTCCGAGGGATGGGGGGAATCATTCCCCTGGAGAATTTGTATGACTTCTTAGCTACCGGGGACATGCGTCTATTGGAGCCTATATTCATTCCCGGGGTGCGTCCAGAGCGACTGCGAACGCTGGAGGTGGGATATAAAGGCATCTGGAAAGAGCGGCTTTTTATTGACATGGGGTATTTTTTCAGCTGGTATTGGGATTTTCTGGGATTCAGGTTGGTCTCTACCGTGCCAGATTTGAATACGGGGCGCCCTATACAGATTTATCGCCTTTCTGCTAATGCGTCTGATATCGTAACAACTCAGGGATTCTCTGCGGGGCTGTACTACTACTTTGCGAAAAAATACACTCTTTCAGGAAGTTACACGTGGGCGGTACTAAACAAAGGCGGGGCGTGGATGAACGACCTTGCTCGGCAGATGAATCGGCTATTTGGGCGCCGATGGTTTCGCGAGATACCTCCGCATGATGACCCTATCATTCCCGCCTTCAATACGCCTCCTCACAAGTACAATATAGGGCTAAGCGCTCGGGACCTTATCCTGACGGTGGCAGGGAAAGACTTCCGTTATCTGGGCTTTTCTATTACTTGGCGCTGGGTGCATGGATTCCGGTTTGAAGGCTCTCCCCAATTTACTGGCTATGTGCCTTCCTACGGGACATTGGATGGACAAATAAGCTGGCGTCCAGCTGCCACCCCCGAGATAACTTACAAGCTGGGGGGAACTAACCTACTGGGGCACCGATTTTACCAAGCTTATGGAGCGCCATTTATCGGACGGCTTTGGTATGTAGGAGTATGGGTGGACCTCTTGTAAGTTTGGAGAAATAGCTATCTTAGCACAGAGATATGGACTGCTCAGGTTTAGGGGTGGCTTTGGCTACCCCCTTCAAGGCAGACGGCTCCTTAGATGAGCCTGCGCTACGCCGCCTCATACGGCACCTTCTGGAAAATAAAGTGGATTACCTCGTCGCTCTCGGCACTACAGGAGAAGCAGTTACTCAGAGCCTCAGAGAGCGAATTCGGCTGCTGGAGATTGTATTTGAAGAAGTCGGAGACAAGCTGCCTGTAATAGTGGGGGCTGGTGGCTATGACACCCATCTAATCGCAGAGGAGATGCGGCTTTATGCCCAGCATTTTCCCCTTCAGGCGTTTCTCTCTGTAACGCCCTACTACAATAAGCCTACCGCAGAAGGGCTCTATGCCCACTATGCCTATTTAGCGGAGCGGAGTCCCCATCCGATAGTTTTATACAATGTGCCTGTGCGGACAGGGGTGCACCTCCCGCCAGCGATTACTTTACGATTAGCTCGGGACTTTCCAGGGCAAATCATAGGGCTTAAGGACGCTTCTTTAGACCTTATTCAGGGCATGGAGTTATATGCGCAAATTCCGCAGGGTTTTCAGCTTATCTCGGGGGATGATGTACTTGCTGCTCCAGCAATCTTGATGGGGTATGTGGGGGTGATTTCAGTGCTGGGAAATGCACTGCCGCACCTCATGAAGCGGCTTGTAGATGCCGCGCTGGAAGGAGACCGCTTTATCGTGCGAGAGTTAGAGTCTAAGCTTTTGCCCCTTATGCGCCTTTGTTTTGCAGAGGGAAATCCGACAGGAATCAAAGGACTTCTGGCGGAACTGAATCTGATAGAGCCATGGACTCGCTTGCCTCTCCTTCCAGCTTCTGAGCAGCTGCGCAGTCGCTTCCGAGAAGCGCTGATACAGCTGGGGGCTGCCTATCCGCTTGAGCAGATACAGCTGAAGAGTCTGAGAGAGCCTACGAAAGAGGAAGTGTAAGGCTTCTGTGCCATTGGCGCAGGAGGAGGGCTTCTTCTGGACTTAGGAGGTTGGCTTTTGTCCAGTACCACAAAGCCTGAGGAAAGGTCAGGAGTGCTAATGTAGGCTGGGGAAAGGGAGCGGTAAAGGGAAGCTCATAGCTCCATAGAGCCGCAGCAGCGATGACAGGAAATCCTTCTGCCTGAAGGGAAAAAGCAGCGCGTCGTAAGCTCTCTCCCGTAGAAATGAGGTCTTCTATGAGTAAAACGGGGACTGGTTCAGAGAGCCCTTCTACTTGGCGTCCAAGGCCGTGGGATTTGGGCTGGGCGCGTACATATCCTACGGGGAGCTCAAGTGCCTCTCCAAGCCAGGCTGCCCAAGCGATCCCCCCCGTGGCTACGCCAACTACTGCTTTGAAAGAAGGAAGGCGAATCTTGAGGCGCTCAGTCAGAGCTTCTATGACCCAGCGGCGCCAATAAGGATAGCTCAGAAGCCGCCGATGATCAGCATAGATAGGACTCTGAATGCCAGAGACCCACTGAAACCATGGGGGAGCTGTTCTTATTTGGATGATTTGAGCTTCCCACAGGAAGCGAGCATAGGCTTCCATGCTGCAAAAAAAATGCGCCTGCCCCGAAAGGGGCAGGCGCCGTCCTCGCCAGCGCTTACTTTACCTCTATCCGAGCTACTTGGGCCTTCTTCTCGTCCTTAGGAAGGTGGAGCTTCAGAATGCCATCCACATACTCAGCGGAGATGGAGTCTACTTTCACATCGTCCGGCAGAAGGAAGCTCCGAGTGAAAGAACCATACTGCGTTTCCACCCGATGGTAGGTCTTCTTGTCGCCCTCTTCTTTTTGGAACTTCCTTTCGCCAGAGACGGTGAGACGACCTTCTGTGAGCTCCACTTTGAAGTCTTCCTTCTTCATTCCAGGTGCCGCGAGATGGATCTCGTATGCCTTATCGGTTTCTACGATATCCACGCGAGGCATGAAGGTCTCTAAGCGGGTAAAGTTGCTGGCGGTTTCGTTGAACATTCGTTCTACCAGCTCTTGCATCGCACGAACTCGCTCAGGGAGCGATTCGGTCCAGTCCATGAGTCTTATCAGGCTGCTCATATGCACCTCCTTTTTTTGTTTTTACACTTCTTTCTCTGGCATAAACCGTACCATAGCACGAAAAACATCTTTTTGGCAGGTTATTTGACAAAAAGTCACATGCTTTTGTCCAAAGAGGATATGGTGATATCTTTGCAAGTATAATCCCTTTTGGGTATGGCGTCCGTGGGCTTCAAAGACTACTATGCAATACTCGGCGTTCCTCGGGATGCTTCTCAAGAAGAAATTAAGAAAGCATATCGCCGCTTAGCGCGTCAATATCACCCCGATGCTAACCCAGGTAATAAAGCTGCCGAGGAAAAGTTCAAGGAAATTCAAGAAGCATACGAGGTCCTGAGCAACCCTGAGACTCGGGCGAAGTATGATCGATTAGGCAGTAATTGGCGCATGTATGAGCAGATGGGTCAGGAGCCGCCGCAAGGTGGTTTCACAGGGTGGGCAGATATACCTCATTTTGAGGGGTTCTCGGACTTTTTCCGTATGTTCTTTGGAGAGGATTTTGCTCGGCGCAGCAGGGATGTAGAATATCGCCTGCCAGTAACCTTGGAAGAGCTATATAAGGGAGGGAAAAAAGCGGTGCGCGTAGGAAATGATCTCGTGGAGGTGCCTTTACGCCCCGGAACTTCTCCTAATACGCGCATTCGGCTACGGGGACGGGCGCCATTGGGAGGAGACCTGCTTCTGCGCTTAGAGCTGCAGCCTCACCCTACTTTTACTCTGAAAGACAAGGATTTATACGCCTCCATACAGGTGCCTCTATATACAGCGCTTCTGGGTGGGAGTGTGGAGTTTGTCCATTTAGATGGGCAGCGTCTGCGTATCAACATTCCCCCGGAGACTCCGAATGGCCATACTTTTCGCTTGCGTTCCAAAGGCTGGCCAGGTAATCCTCCCGGCGACCTCTACCTCTCCGTACAGGTACGCTTACCTACTAACCTTTCTCCTAAGGAAAAACAGCTTTTAGAAGAGCTACGGCGGCTGCGTCCAGAAAGCATTTAGGATGGCGAGGAGAGCTTATAGCAGCAGAAGCTCTTCGTAGCCGTGGATATAAACTTTTATACCAGCGCTGGCGAAAGGGCATCTACGAGATAGATTTCATTGCGTGGCATCAAAATGAGCTTGTGTTTGTAGAGGTACGGACGGTGGGGAAAACGGTAGAGTGGCCCGCTGAGGCAAGTATCACTTCTCGCAAAAGGAGAGGACTTCAGCGAGCAATAGAGGCTTTCTTCCATGAACATCCTTCGTATGAAAGGCTTCCAGCTCGTATAGATGTAGTGGCGATTCGCATGAATGATCCCCCAGAGGTGCTTATTTTTCCAGACGCTTTTCGGTGAAGGAAAGCTTTCTTTTGTCCATCTTTGTCCAGTGCGGTTTGGGCCTGTACGAGTTGTTTCACCGGGATCTCCTTGGCATGGGAAGGTGGTATATGTGGAGCTGACGGAAAGGGGGATTGAGACCATTACTCCCGCAGCGGGGGAGCCGCAAGCACAGCTTTCGCCAGGGTGGATAGACATAACGGCATGGACATGGCAGCCTCAAGTACCTTCAGCTGAAAGTCTTTTGAGTTTAGCAAAGAGGGCACAACGAGGGGGTTTTTCTCAGATTCTGGTAGGGGGTTGGCACGGGTGGTCAGAGCCAGCCTTTCTGGCTCAAATCCGAGCAGAAGCATCCGATTTACCTGTTCAGCTTCATTTTATCGCAGCGTGGGCGGACGCTGATGGAAATATCGCTCCCGTAGAAAGCCTTCGCTTAGAAGGTGCAGTAGCATGGGCTCTCCCACCCCTTGAACCTATTTCATGGAAAACTTTCGCCAAAGTGCTTCCCTACCTGCGCTACTTAGGGGGTGTAGTATTTGCCTTACCTTTTTGGGAGGGAGCTGGGGGGGAAATGGGCGTTCCTGAGGCGACAGAGTTAGCTTTGGCGGGCTGGGAAGGCATACCTCCCTACGCTGAGACAGTAGCAGTCCATGCGATTGCTGCCCTTCACCGAGCTCATGGAGCCCATGTTGTAGTGGGTCCTCTAACTACTGCTGAAGGCCTCCAGCTTATCCAGGAATATGGACTTGCGGGATTTACAGGAATAAGCTATCTCGCTGCTCATGCAGAGGAGCTTTTGACCTATGATCCTGTCTGGAAGCTTCATCCGCCTCTGCGCCAAAAAGCCGACCAAGCCTCCCTAAGAGAAGCCGTATATGAACGAAATCTCCTTGTCGCTTCGTGGGACATTGACCCCCCTGCAGAAGACAAGCATAAAGAATGGCTCTCAGCCGCGGTCGGTCAGCCTACTTTAGAACAAGCAGCTCCCCTTCTTTGGACTATTTTACGGGAAAGGGTGGATGTATGGGAAGCCTCAGAGCTGCTTGTTTATATTCTTTCGGAAAAGCCCCGGCACCTTCTTGGAATCGGACCTTCGGCTCTTCAGGAGGGCTTCCCTTTGGATTTCACGGTATTTCGTCAAGGGGAGCTGCGAGTGCTGCCTCATCCATGGGAACGCTACCGCTCTGACTTGGAGGTCTTAGGCACTATCCGCTGCTTAGCCGACGCCTATAGTCTTCAAAATCAAATAGCTTGACAATCCGATAGCCGAGCTTCTCCTTGATTACCAAAGCCGGGTGGGCTACGCCGTTGAAAAGAGTTGTTTTCACAAAAGTGTAATGCGCCATGTCATGGAAGGTCAAGCTCTGTCCTACTTCTAAAGGCTTCGGAAAGCTATAAGGTCCCATCTCATCTCCTGCGAGGCAGGTAATTCCTCCCATCCAGTAAGTAGGAAAGGAAGGGTCTGGCTCAGGAAGAGCCTCCCGAATGATGGGCTTATAGGGCATTTCTAAGGTATCAGGCATATGAGCAGTGAAGGAAACATCCAACATAGCCCACGCTCTCCCCTCGGTGTGAGTAAGGTCCAGCACTTGGGCTTGAAGGTAGCCAGCTTCCCATACATAGGCAGCGCTTGGCTCTATCATGATTCGTTCTATGTGGGGCAGGCGCTTTCTGAGCCGCTCAATCACTTCCACGAAGAGGTCTGCCTTATAGCCAGGGCGAGTAAGTAAATGCCCTCCCCCTAAGTTGAGCCACCGAACCGAAGCCAACCAGGGTGAAAATTGCTCTAAGAGATTCTCCACCAGAGCGGCAAAAGCCTCTGCCCCCGCTTCGCAGAGAGTATGAACATGAATGCCTGATATTCGGGAAGGGAGGGGTTCCCTCGTAGCGGCAGGAGGAACCCCTAAGCGGGACCCCGGCCGCCCTGGATTGTAAATATCTGCGCCAGCGTGGCCATAATGAGGATTGACCCGCAAACCTATCTCTATGGACTCTGGTAAGTGAGGACTCCAGCGATGATAGGCTTCCAGGGAGTTGAAGACCCAGGTTCCCGTGATGGGTATCAGATGAGGAACGTCCTGAGGACGATACGCAGGAGCATACAGATGAACTGGCTTTTTACTGTAGGTGAAACCAAAAATGGCTTCGTTGAGTGAGCTGGCGGCTACCCCATCCGCCACTGTCAAGATATCTGGCATGAGAGCCGGCAGAGCAAAGCCTTTGAGGGCGAAAAGCAGCTCTATTTGAGCAGCTTCTTTGATAGCCCGAAGCTGAGCCAGATTAGCTAAAACTTTTTCTCGCTCAATTACGAAGGCAGGGGAAGGAAGCATTGAGCAAAAATGCGTAGCTTTGAGCCATGTTTGGATTAGGGTACGGGGAGTGGATTCTAATTTTTGCTGTGCTACTGCTTCTCTTTGGGGGGCGGAAGCTACCCGAGCTGGCGCGAGGGCTGGGAGCAAGCATAAGGGAATTTCGTGAGGCAATGAGAAGCGGAGCCAGCGACTCCCCAAGCAAAGAGGCCCTCCCCCCTAAAGAAAAGACCTTGGAATGAGAGGGTCCTATACTACACTGCGGCAAGCGGTTGAACGGGGGGAAGCTACCTTTACTCAAGCCGTAGAGGAGTTTTTAGAGCGTATTTATCGGGAAAATCCGCGGCTAAACGCGCTTCTGGAGGTTTATGAAAATGAAGCGTTAGAAGCTGCAAGGCGCTGGGATAAAGCAGTTCAAGAGGGAGCTGCTCTACCGCCTTTGGCAGGGCTTGTCTATGTGCATAAGGACAATATCGCCGTAGCAAATCACCGGCTGGGAGCTGCTTCGCGCATACTGGAGGGGTACATTTCTCCATTTGATGCGACGGTAATAGAACGGCTCAAGGCAGCAGGCGCTATATGTATCGGACGAGCAAACTGTGATGAGTTTGCCATGGGCTCCTCTAATGAAAACTCTGCTTATGGCCCTGTCCAGCATCCCCAGCTGGAGGGCTATGTTCCGGGGGGCTCCTCTGGAGGGTCGGCCGCAGCAGCGGCGGCGGGTTTCTGTCATGTCGCACTGGGAAGTGATACAGGCGGCTCTATCCGCCAGCCAGCAGCCTTTTGTGGGCTATATGGGCTCAAACCTACCTACGGACACGTCTCTCGGTATGGTCTGATTGCCTATGCTTCGTCATTTGACCAGATAGGGCCTATCGCTGCGGCGTTAGAGGACCTTATCGCAGTGCATCAGACCATCGCAGGTTTTGACCCTAAGGATGCTACGACCGCTTCTGTGAAACCTGAACCCTTTTCTCCCGATTTACCTCCGCCGAAGCGCTGGGCTTTTCTTTTACCCGAAGGCTTACACCCTCAAGTAGAAACAGCCGTCGGGGCTCTAATGCGGAAGCTGGGAGAGGCTGGATTCTTTGTAGAGCAGGTTGGGTTTCCTTACTGGGACTATTTGATACCGACCTATTATATCCTTACGACAGCGGAGGCCTCCTCTAACCTTTCCCGCTATGATGGTGTCCGTTATGGCTATCGTACGAAGAATCCCGCTACTCTGGAGGCTCTCTATGCTCGCTCTCGGAGTGAAGGCTTTGGACGAGAGGTGAAACGGCGAATCCTTTTGGGGACCTTCGTACTCTCTGCAGGATACTATGAGGCCTATTATACTCGGGCGCAGAAGGTTCGGCGGCTGCTGTATGATTACACAGAGACTCTCTTTCAGCAGTATGATGTAATAGCCATGCCTACCAGCGCCACCCCACCTTTTCGTTTGGGAGAAAAAACCCAAGACCCGATTCAGATGTACCTTTCTGACTTACTCACGGTCTATGCGAACCTTACAGGACATCCTGCTCTGCAGATACCGATAGGGAATTTTGTAGGGCTTCAGGTGATGGGACCTCTATTTACGGAGAATCGTCTATTTTCAGCTGCATATGCGGTGGCTACTCTGGATAAATAGCTGGGCACTTTTATGGGGGCAGAGCTGGCCTGCTCGGGTGGCTATGATGGATAGCCTTCTGCGCGCGTATATGGCGTGGCAGCGCGAGGGCGGGCAAAATCCCCCTCTTCCCGTGGAGCCTTCTCCCCTTTCCCCCGAGCTATTTGAGGAGCGGCTCCGGGCCCTGAATACTACCATACCGCTGGATGCTACTCCAGTAACTCTAAGTTTCACCCATCTTTATCTCTATCAGCAAACGCACCTTGTAGCAGCGCTACTGGGCTTAGCAGACTACTACCTTCCTACCATAGAAGCGATCTTCCGCTCTTATGGACTTCCGCCAGAGCTGCAATATCTCCCCATTATTGAGAGTGCCTTCGTGCCGGAGGCTGTCTCCCCGATGGCTGCCGCTGGTATATGGCAATTTATTCCGAGTACGGCGCGACTGTATGGTTTGCGGGTGGACCGGGTCATAGATGAGCGATATGACTTTATCAAATCCACCCATGCTGCAGCGCAGTATCTAAGGGATAGCTACCAGATATTAGGAGACTGGCTGCTGGTTATAGCTTCCTATAACTGTGGTACTGCTTGTGTTCTACGTGCAATCAAGGCTTCGGGAGGTCGCACAAACTACTGGGAAATAGCCCCTTACTTACCGCTGGAGACGCGAGGATATGTTCCAGCCTTCGTCGCTGCATGCTACATCATGAACTATGCTCAAGCTCATGGCATTCAGCCGATTTATCCCGATATTCCAAGGGAGACAGATACAGTGTATTGCCCCATTCGGACCAAGCTTTCTCTTATTGCTTCTTTGGCGCGGGTGCCCCTTCACTGGCTTAAGTTTTACAATGCCGAGCTGCGGTCAGATATAGTACCGGCGGGACACGTCCTTCGTGTGCCTACCGTAGTGGCTTACGAGGTCTCTGAGGCGATTAATCGTCTGGAGAAAGGGGAGCTAGTCCTCCAGTCGGTTGCCCATCCATATAACAGGTCCCGGGTTCAGATATGGCATACGGTGCGTCCGGGAGAGACGATCTACACCATCGCCCGAAACTATCAGGTTTCTCCTTATCAAATTATTCGGTGGAACTTCTTATGGGGGTATCGGGTGCTGCCGGGGATGCGTCTGCGCATAAAGCCGTATGAAGCTCCTGATCCAGAAGCGATGGAAGAGTGGGGTCTATATTCAGAAATGGGGAAATCTTGGCAGCGGTCTTATGCGCCTCTCCTTCCCTATCTTATACCTCGGTTTATTCCGTTTCATTTGAGTGTTTCCTTCATGCCGCCGGCGATTCCAGAGGCGCCAGAGGTAGAGGGACTGCCCTCCAACCTTCGTAAAACATCCTACTGAAAAACCTTCGCCAAGCAGGGATATTTTGGGTTCGTTCATGAAGCACTACGACCCACCCTGGTCTGAGCTGCCTAAGGAGCTGGCTTTCCCATCCTCCTTTACCGATGTAGTCTGGGGGCATGATGTCCCACAGGACCAGCTGCAAGGGGGCAGGAGCTGAAAAGGGCAGCCAGTGACCATAAGGGGGGCGAAAAGCAGGTATCAAGGGCACCCCAGTTTTTTTCCAAAGGATAAAAGCACGCAAAAGCTCTCCAGAAGCAGGAAAAGAGCGCCATGCGCTGTAATGCCTCATACCATGGAGAGCTACGCGGTGCCCGTGCTGCTGTAGTAGAGGGAGCACGTAACTTACAGTTTTTTCCGAATATCGGCTCCAAAGCCAGAAAAAAGTCGCACGAAATCCATACAGCCCGAGTATATCCAATAGAGGAGCAGTTGAACTGCTGGGTCCATCATCAAAGGTGAGATAAATAGCCTGTTCGGAGGGGACTGGAGGAATGTAAGCCCCCATAAGCCGCTGGCTGAGCCGACTTAGCCTCCACAACTTCCGAAGAATCTACTTAGGAGTAGGGTTGCGGCTCTACCTCTTCTTTAGGCATTCGGGGGAAAAATAACCAAGCCGCCTGGGCATCTAATTCTTGCTCAGACATAGCCCGCATACCTTGGAGAATAATCTGCGGGTCAGCGAAATAAGCTATAACATCTGCATTCTGGAACTTCGCTGCTTGTAAAAGCAACCGAACAAGGTAGGCACCTTCCCACCGCACTTCGTGGTAGGTTTCTGGGCGAAGCATCTTTTTGATGCGGCTATGGATGCGCTCTATTCTTAGGTCAGGACGGATGAGGGGAAGCCCAGCTACGGGCAGAGAAAGCCTCTGTACGACCTGGCGTAAGAACCGTTGTCCTACAGGAGAACGAAAAGAGGGCTCATAAGCCAGCAGGAGTCGTTTCCATCGTACTGTAGTTTTAGGGAAGGTGATAAGCACAGGGATAGGAGACTGCAGGATGAAATGCCGAGCATGGAACCCTATAGGCTCTTCTTCTGGCTCAGCATCACCCCGTGCTCCCAATGCTAATAAGCTAAACTGGCGTGTCTGAAGGTGACGACTTAGTCCTTCGGTGAGAAAGTCTCTTTGAGTTACTATGCGGATGCGGCGAGCTTCTGCGCGTGGAATAGATTCTTCAAGGAAGCGGCGCATTTGCTGCTGGGCAGAGCGCTCTGCTTCTGCTTCCATGCCCTCTATCACATGGGCAGATAGAAAAGGAAATCCTTTGGGCAGCTGGTAGGCGTGATATAGAACGATAGGGCTTCTGATAGCTTGACGAAGGGGAAAAAGAGCTTCCAGTGCGCGCACAGAGGCAGCACTGTAATCAATCCCAGCTAAAAGCTTTCCCATACATATACAAATGTATGCGGATTTCATCGTACCTTTGCAGAGTTATATGGTGGAGCCCCAAACTCCTGAGCAGCCGGACACGCACGTCTCTTTCCCAGAGGAGCATTTACAAAGGACTTTGGAAGAGCTGCTCTCAGAGAGTCCAGAAGTTCTGAAGCGGGAGCTTGAGAAGCGCCGCCCTCATCTATCAGAAATCACTCTTCTGACGGAGCATTTGGCTAAGCGTCCGTATCGTCGGAAGTACAATCATCTCATTCAGGCATTCAAGCGCTTCGTAAATCAGCACATGCCCGAGTGGCGCTCTAATCCTAAGGAAGATATTCCCCGCTTAGAGGCATTTCAACGGCGATTTGAGGACGCTGTCATCCAAATAGAAGAGGCGCGCAAGGCGTACGAGCAGCTTTGCCGACAAAACGCAGAAAAAGCGCGTAGTCTTCTGGCACAGCTCAAAGACATTGTGCTTGCGGAGCAGCTGGACGCAGCTCCTCGCGTTCGTCAGATTGCCCGCGAATGGAGTCGACTCAAAGATGAGCTCCTCCCCAGCGACAGGAAAGACCTTGCCCGACCAATGAAGGATTTCCTTGACCAGTTCAATGCCCTTTATAGGCCGTATAAGGAAATCGTAGAGGGGGAGAAAAATGCTGTTCTTCAACGGCGCGCCCAGATAATCGCAGAAATAGAGAAGCTGTTTCCTCCGGATGGTGCCCAGACAAGCTTTGAATTCTGGCAGCAGCAGCGGGATCGCCTTGCTCTCCTTCAGAGTGAATGGCAGTCTCTGCCTCGCTTCAACAGCCGTCAAGAGCGAGAGTTAGCCCAGAAGTATCGTCAGCTCGTAATCCGATTTCGCGAACAGTATAACCTTTTCCGCTCTCAAGCATATCAGCGCGTCCAGAAAAATCCAATTCTCCAAGAAACTTTTCGGCGAAAGCGGCAGATTTTGGAACTTCTGCGACCCCTTGTGGAGCGGGAGTATAAGTCTCTGGAAGAGTGGAAAGATGCCAATACACAGGTGCGTCAATATGTACGGGAATGGCGCACTCTCACAGAGAAGTCTTTGGCTCAAGACGATTCTCGGGAGGTGAAACGGCTCTACGCTCCCCTCAATCAGCAATTCAGCGAGCTGCTGGACACCTTCAATGAAAAATCAGAAGCGTTTAGCCAAGAATATCGTCGCAAGCAA
The DNA here is from genome assembly GCA_025059915.1 of Bacteroidia bacterium. Taxonomy (GTDB): domain Bacteria; phylum Bacteroidota; class Bacteroidia; order SpSt-205; family SpSt-205; genus SpSt-205. The sequence goes on from JANXDD010000018.1 coordinate 14,197, forward strand.
ATTGCCCGCATTATAGAAATGGGGCAGCAAATCATACAGGATGTTCAAAAGCGCCTCAAAAACAATAATGTTCTTGAAGCGGTAAAGGTATTTCGCTCCAAAATCTCTCCATGGAATCGCCGTGCTCATCGGTTTCGGTCAGAATCTACGGTAGAGGACATTCGCCGCCAGCTGAATGAACTCAGTACCCAGCTTCGGGAGGCTCATAGAGCCTACCTGCAGAAACTCAATGAGCATTTAGAAAAGCGCATACACCTTCTCAATCAGCTGGACGAGCTTAGCGGACAGGCAAAGCCAGAAAAGCTGTCGGAGTTTATCGCTAAGCTCATAGAGTATGAACAAGCTGGGGAGGTGGCTCCTTCTCATCGGGAGCGACTTCTCAATCGCCAGCGTCAAGCAATCCAGCGCTTTATCACCAATGCTGGTATAAGCGAGGCAGATTTTCAGGAAGCATGGATGACCGCCCAGATAGCTCGCCAATCCCCTTCTCAAATCCGTAAAAGCATAGAATCTCTGCGTTCTCAGCTCAACAAGCAAAAACAAGATTTGAAAGGCTATGAAAATACGCTGGCGCTTCTTTCTCGGGGGAAAGGGAGCGAGCCGCTGAGGAAAGAGATAGAAAGCAAGATATCAGATACGAAAGCTCAGATAGCTCGTACGCAGGAGATGATAAAGCGTCTGCAGCAGCAGCTCCAGTCGGCAAGTGCCTCGTCTGCCCCATCCTCCTGAGTTCTACCGGCGCCTTCATGAATCTAAGCACCGTTGGGAATCTGGGCTTTTCCTTGCGCCGGGGAAGAAGCTTTTAGAAGAGGCTCTTCGCAGTTATCCGCCTCACCGCTTTCATGCGGTGTTCTACGAGAGGACTATTCCTCTCCCACCATTGCCGCCCGAGCTGCATCAAAAAACGTATGCTCTCCCACCCTGGCAAATAAAGCAGATTAGCGGGCAGGAGTCGCCTGAAGGGATTGTAACCGTTCTGAAACTTCCAGCGCCGCATGGTTTTCCGCCGTATCCACCGGCAGTTTTGGTAGAGCGCTTACAGGATCCCGGAAATGTCGGTGCTTTACTTCGGGCGATGGAGTGGTTTGGCTATCACCATCTCTGGCTGACCATGGATAGTGCGGACCCCTTTGCGCCGAAAGCAGTACGCGCCAGCATGGGGAGTCTCTTTCGCTTACATGCCCAACGCGTAGAAAGATGGGAATCCCTCCTTGCCGGCTACGAAGGGCGCTGTGTAGTTGCTTCTACCACAGGCATTCCTGTTTATGAGATAGACTGGCTTCAATATGATAGTCTCTACATTGGGAGCGAATCTCATGGGGTTCAGCGGGCACCTGCCCACTGGCCCCGTGTAGTTATTCCACCAGAGCCCTCTTCGCAGGCGGAGTCGCTAAATGCGGCTATGGCAGCGACGATTCTCTTGTATATCCAGCGGGAAGTCAGAGCTGGTAGGCTACATACTTTGCCGCCTCAATAACCTTTTTGGGATTGGGAAGATAAGCCTCTACCAGCGTAGGAGCGTATCCCATAGGCGCATCTGCCCCTGTAATCCGCACAATCGGAGCATCCAAATAGTCAAACGCCCAGCGCTGTACCGCATATGCTACTTCCGCAGCAATACCACCCAGCGGCCAAGACTCCTCCACCACTACGAGCCTATTCGTGCGCTGAACCGAGCGAATAATCGTCTCATAGTCTATCGGACGAAGAGAGCGCAAGTCTATCACCTCGGCAGAAAGTCCCTCCTTCTCAAGAGCTTGAGCAGCTTCCAGAGCTACATGAACCATTTTCCCAAAAGCAACGATAGTCACGTCGGTGCCTGCTCGCTTGATATCCGCTTTACCGATAGGAATGAGAAAGTCTGGATCATCAGGCACCTCGCCTTTCATTCCATACATGAGCTCGGATTCCATGACAATCACTGGATCATCATCTCGTATGGCGCTTTTGAGAAGTCCTTTAGCATCTCGGGGGGTGCTTGGAGAAACTACTTTCAGCCCTGGCACATTTGCGTACCAATTCTCAAATGACTGCGAATGCTGCTGGGCAAGCTGACCTGCAGAGCCGCTGGGCCCACGAAACACAATCGGTACGGGAAATTGCCCTCCGCTCATATGGAGAATCTTAGCGGCATGATTTACGATTTGGTCTATGGCTAAGAGGGCAAAGTTGAAGGTCATGAACTCTATCACGGGACGCAGCCCCACCATCGCAGCCCCCACTCCAATAGCCGCAAAACCCAGCTCAGATATAGGTGTATCTATCACTCGCTTAGGACCAAACTCTGCAAGGAGCCCCTCGCTGACTTTGTAGGCGCCGTTGTACTCGCCAACCTCCTCACCCATCAGGAAGACACGAGGGTCTCGCTGCATCTCTTCTCTGAGAGCGGCGCGCAGCGCTTCCCTAAATTGCAATATAGCCATAGGACAAAGTTAGCGACGGCGCTGGGTGATACCGACAGTGAATACCCACACTACCACAGACGGCGGCAAGCTCTTCAAAGCAGAAACCAGAGTGGCGCCAGTCGTTAGTACATCATCTACGACAGCGACTATGGATGGTATGGGTTTTATGCATTGAAATTCTCCTTCTAACTCGCTCCAGCGGGCCGCTCGCGTGCGAGTAAGCTGAGAAGCCTTCCCTGAACGCCGCACCCAGTGGTCAGCCAAAATAGGAATCTCCCAAATCTCTGCCATTCCTCGGGCTACCCACTCAACTTGATTGTAGCCTCGTTGGCGCTGCCGAGCAGGAGAAATTGGAATGGGTAAGATAGCTTGAATCTCTGACAGAGGGAGCCTTCCTTCGGTTTCTATCAAGGTAGCCATGTAACGGGCTGCAGCTGCAAGAAGCTGCGGCTTTCCTTCGTACTTCGCTGCTTGAACCCATCGGCGCAGGGGACTTCCAACTGTATACCAAAACCCCGCAACCGCTCCCCGAAGGTTAGGCAGGTGCGGAGCAAGCCGTAAAAACCCTTCGTTATTCTGAGGAGCAAGCCAAAAACGAGTCGTAGGAAGCTCTAAAAGGCACTTGAGACAACAGCCCTTTTCGGTAGACAATAAGGGCATCCCACAGCTTAGGCATGTAGGAGGGAAAAGCCATTCCTTCATGGGGCTTCGCCTGCCCGGATGCGCCTGATTTGCTCCCTGTAATGCTCAGCATTCTGAGGATTCTTTTGAATGAGGGTTTCATACACCTCTATGGCTTTTGCGAGGTCGCCTTGGGCCCAATAAAGTTTCGCCATTGTCTCTGTATATACCCGAGGAGCTGTGGGAGTGGATTCCCAACTGGGGATTGTTAGTTCTGGAAGCTCTCTTTCCGTGGAGGGGGAGGCTTGAGGCTGGAAGGCTTCCAGCTTTTGAATCAGCATATCTATCAGATTGGGCTCTGCGGGTGAAGGGGGGGAGTGAGGCTGTATAAGACGCTGAGCCAATAGCCGCTTGATAAACTCACGGCGAAGCCCCTCTAACTCTTTGGATGCTGGAGCGGGCATTTGCCCCGGCAGAGGAAGTTCTTTTTGAAGCTCCGCCAGAAAAGATTGCCACGCGGGAGAGGGAGGAGACTCTGGACTTTTAGGGGGCGGAGGGGGTTCGGTAGGGGGCATTATCGGAGGGAGGGGCTCCGTAGCTTCTGGCTCTGGCACAGGAAGGTGTATAGAAGCGCCTACATCTATCTCCAGTGGAATAAACGAGCGAATGGGAGAATTGCTCGTCATATCTATGGGGGACGAAGAAGAAGGCGCTGAAGTTTCTTGTGAGGCGAGGCGTACGGGGCTTTCTGGCACCTCTAAGGGGACATACGGACGATGAAACTGCTCTCGCAGCCCTTGCTCGTCTATTTTTTCGCTGGGAGGTCCTTTTGTCTGTGCTTCTACCGGAGGAGCGGGTGCGGAAGGCAGCTGTTCTGATAAATGCACGGAGGCAGAGACTTCCTCTAAAGGAACATAGGGGCGATGAAACTGCTCTCGCAGCTCAGCCTCAGGGATAAAGGATTCTATTGGCGCGGGGGATGAAGCTTCTTCAGAGATGACCTCTGAAAGAGTAGAAGTTTCCTCAACGATTGCTATGACCTCTGAGCTTTCTTCCTGAAGGATTGGAGAAAGGGGAGCTCTCACACTCTCTGCGCTTTCACGCCCAGAGGTGGCAAGCTCAAATTGAAGTAGCATGCTTACACCCCTCGGTGTGAAAGCCAAAGGATGACGGGATGCCCCTACGGATGTCTCCCTTAGTAAGGGTGCAGATTGGGGGGGCGGAGACTTCTCTCTGAGAAGGGGCATATCAGCGATAAGGGGTGAAACCGGCGGCTCCATGGGTGCCGACGCTATCGCAGGAGCTTCTGAAGTCGGCGCTACCTGAGGAGCACTCGGGGAGGGTATAGGCTCCTTCATCGCGACAGCCTCCTCAGGCTGAGTAGAGGCAGAAGGGAGAGAAATAGAGGAAGGCAGAGGGGCGCTATGGCTCTCTTCTACTAGGGGTGAAGGGCTGGGGGGCGGAAACTCATAAACCAGCTGGGCATAAAGCCGCCGCCCCAGATTTCTATATAAGATTCGTCTGGCAGCGAGCCACCCCTGTAAGGCAGGCAAAAAAGCTTCCGAATAAGGCATGGATTCGGGACCAGGCTCGTCGCTGGAGGCTGGTGTCTCCTCCTTCTTCTCGCTACGGGCAGGGGGAGTTTGGGATTCCCTTCCTGAGGAGGTCAGACGCGGGGGCGGCGGAACCCTCGGGCGTAGCCGCTCCTCTAAAAAGAACGCATACAGCTGGCGAGACGGCGCATACAAAGAACCTAAAAACCGCAGCTGTTGAGCCCGGGGATCCCCAAGCTTCGTCGCAAGTTTTGCCATCATCATCCGCCCCATGGCGAAAAACGGATATTTCTCCAAGGCAGCGGCTACCTCTCGCTGATGAGCTTCATCTAAGTCAGTGCCTGCTTTCATGTGCAGATATACTTCGGGCCAGTTCATATCACCAGAAAGATAAAGTTTTATTCACCACATCTTGGGCAATGCGGTCGCAGATATCCGAGATGAGAGCCTCTTGCACAGCAGCAAGCGGCTGAGCAGCGGGAAAGTCCGCAAAGTTCATAAAGCTCTGCTCCCATCCAAGTTCAGGATGACGAGGACTGACACACCGAATATGCACGGTGATACTGAGTCTGTTTTGGGCAGCCTGTTGAGTCCCCTGGATGGCGACAGGAGCGACTTTGAAGTCAGTAATCCGTCCATGTAAGATGAGGTCGCCTTTTTCCGTAGTAAGGGTCAGAGGGGATTGGGAGATAAATTTCTGCCTCAGAGCTTCTGCCAAAGTTTGAGCAAGAGTGGGAATCACTATGGCGGCTTCGTTCTGGATGGGGGAAACTGTGATAGAGCGCACATCAGGAGGGAGCGCTCCACTACGGAAAGAATAAGCACATCCCGCCAGCAGAAACCCCACTACGATAAAGCCTCTCTTACAGACCTTCCAGGCCATAATCTTCTATCTTACGGTACAAAGTTCGTTCTGCGATACCCAGGGCTTGAGCGGCCCGCTTGCGATTTCCATTGAAGTGGCGGAGAGCAGCTTCTATTAGGCGCCGCTCATTCGCCTCTAAAGAAAAATCCTGCGGTGGGGGCGGTGTCTCAGGCAGAAGACGCGGCTTATCCATGCTCAAAAGATGCTGCCCCATCTGCCGAACCATCTCTTGGAGGAGGGATAAGGCATCTAATATCCGCGTAAGCTGCATCTCTAAGCGCTCTACCTTGGCATATAAGAGGGAATCATGAATTCCCGGACTAGTAGAGCGCCGAGGACGCTCCTCCCCTTCGTAGATCACAGGTAAAAGAGCTTCTCGCTCAGGGAGATACTCCTGTAACATTTCCGCTGTAATATGCTGACCCGGGTGAAGTATCATCAGCTTCTCTACGAGATGTTTGAGCTCGCGTACGTTTCCTGGCCAAGGGTAGTTCATGAGCTTTTCTACGGCGCTCTTGTCCAAGGAGATGGGCGGCACATTTTTGTCTCGGGCGAACTCATCCACGAAAAACTCAAACAGGAGCTCCACATCGCGTCCGCGCTCCCGCAGCGGTGGCACATGAATTGTAATCGTATTGAGGCGGTGGTAAAGGTCCTCTCGGAATCTCCCCTTACGAATCAGTCGTAGGAGGTCTTTATTAGTAGCGGCGATGAGGCGCACATCGGTTTTCTGGACTTTGCTACTTCCGACGCGCAGATATTCTCCTGTTTCCAGCACCCGCAGTAGCCGTGCTTGAGTACCTAAGGGCATTTCTCCGATCTCATCTAAAAAAAGAGTTCCCCCGTTGGCGACCTCAAAATAACCTTTCCGACTCTCATAGGCAGAAGTGAAGGCTCCCTTTTCATGCCCAAATAGCTCTGAATCCATTGTTCCCTCGGGGATAGCACCGCAGTTGATAGCTAAGAAAGGCTTATCGCGTCGGGGGCTGAGCTGATGAATAATGTGAGAGAAAATTTCCTTCCCTGTACCATTTTCGCCTAAAATCAAGACAGGAACGTTTGTGGGGGCTACGCGGGCTGCAAGCTCTACCGCCCGCAGAAGCTGGGGGGATTCTCCAATCAAGCGAAATCGGCGAGCTATTTCGCGGGGATTTTCAGTTAGGATGCGATGCATAGCCGATGAGGGTAGCAGAAGTGGCATCCGTTATTTCTACGGAAAGCACATCTCCCGGCCGCGCAAATGCAGATGCCCCTCGGACGACTACTGTGCGCCCTGGGAAGGTGCGTCCTACCATGTCCTGAGGGTCTCGCCGCGAGGGCTTCTCTAAAAGAACACGCTGCTTAGAGCCAATAAGAAGGCGATTCCGCTGAAGGCTAATCTCCTGCGCTAAGGCGATCACCCGCTCTAATCGCTCCTTCTTCACCTCAGGCGGAACATCATCCGAGTATCGGCGAGCCGCCAAAGTCCCCGGCCGCTCTGAATACATGAACTGATACACAGAGTCAAACTGAGCAGCCCGCATAAGGTGAAGCGTTTCTTCAAAGTCCGCTTCCGTCTCCCCGCAGAAACCTACGATAATATCCGTAGAAATCACTGCTGTCGGTAGATACTGGCGTATGGCTTCAATGCGTCGGAGGTACCATTCAGCCGTGTAGCCGCGATTCATACGCTCCAGAACTCTATCACTGCCGGCTTGTACTGGTAAGTGGATGTAAGGGGTCAGGTTCGGGTATTGAGCTATAGTTTCCAGAACCTCGTCTTGCATGTCTTTCGGGTGAGAAGTAGCGAAACGGATCCACACATGGGGGGCAGCTGCGGCTACCTTCGCCAGAAGCTGAGCAAACCGAACCCCCTGGTCATTGTAGGAATCTACATTCTGCCCCAGCAGCGTAATCTCTTTATACCCCTCTTCAGCTAAGCTCGCTACCTCTTCTACGATGCTTTCCCATGCTCTACTGCGTTCTCGTCCCCGAGTAAAGGGTACAATGCAGAAAGAGCACATGTTGTTACATCCTCGCATGATAGAGATATAGGCACTGACTCGGGTAGGGGAAAGGCGGAGAGGCGCTATATCTGCGTAGGTCTCCTCTCTGGAGAGAAGTACGTGAATGGCTTTTGTGCCGCTTTCTACTTGGCGGATGAGCTGGGGTAGATGACGATAAGAATCCGGCCCGGCAATAAGGTCCACTACGGGTGCCTCTTCTAATAGCTTTTTTTTCAGGCGCTCCGCCATGCAGCCCAGCACTCCGACTATCAAATGAGGACGGGAGCGTTTAATAGAAGAGAAGTATCTTAGCCTTTGCCAGATTTTTTCTTCGGCGTGCTCTCGGATCGCACAGGTATTGATGAGAATAAGGTCGGCTTCTTCTGGTTTCTGGGTAAAGCCGTATCCCGTATGCTGCAGGATGCCCGCTACCAGTTCGCTATCGGCAAAGTTCATCTGGCAGCCGTAAGTTTCAATATAAGCCTTGTAGGGCGCAATGGGAAGCACCAGGGTGTCCGCCCGCTGCCCAAACACTCGCTCATGCGCCAGTGCCATATTTTCACAAAGGTAAGAAGTTTTGTCATACTCTTTTTGCCTCTTCTCTACGGTCAGCAGCCGCGCAGACTCCTTTTAGGGCCAGACAGCATTCCTATTTATGTGATGGATCCCGTGGAAATCGTAGAGAAAGCACCGCCGCCCGAACGGATAGCCCAGATTCGTAAGCAGTGGGCTGCTTTTTATCGCCTGCGGCAGAATGTTCATTTCGTCTATCCTCTTGCTAAGGAAGCTGCACGCATCGTACGAGAAGTAGATAACGAACGAGCCCGCCTCGGTGAAAAAAGTCGCGACTACAAGCGTTACTCCAAACGGCTCAAAAAAGAGCTCTTTGAAAAATATGAGCCCATCTTTCGGGAAATGACCGTAACGCAAGGCATTCTGCTTATCAAGCTAATCCACCGAGAGACAGGGATAGATGTCTATCATCTCATAGAAGACTATATGGGAGAGCTCCAAGCCTCTTTCTGGCAAGGGGTGGCACGCTTATACGGCTCTAACCTAAAACTTACTTATGACCCTGCGCAAGAGCCCCTAATAGAAGCTATCATTGCAGAGATTGAGACAGGACAGAGCGCCGACTGGGTGAGTCAGGTATATGAGATGCCCGTAGAATAAACCGATGAATATCCCGAACAAAAGGACGACGATGCGTGAAAATCAATGCATGCCCTGCATTTGAGTAGAGAATAAGCTGTGCATTCGGAATCTTCTCCGCTAAAAAATGACTGTGATGTACAGGAACTATCAAGTCAGCCGTGCCCCCTATGACCAAGGTCGGCACCCGAATAGAGCCCAAAAATGGGCGACCATCAAAGCTAAATATATTTTTAGCATCGGCTAAAAGCACCTCCAATCGCGTACGCTGAAGCGCTTTTTTATACCACTCTATCACCTCCGGCGGAAAGGTTTCGGAACCAAAGGTCTGCGGGTAAAGAAGATTAGCCAAAGAAGCCGGCGGAAGCATCTTCAAAAGTCGGGGAAGGAGCATCCCCTGCCACCGCTCCAGCGTCGTCATCGGCTTATAAGCGAAGGTGCAGGCTAAAATTATCCCCCGTACCAAATCCGGATAACTTTGAACTAATACCTGAGCAATGACTCCTCCCATTGAGTAGCCTAAAACCCAGACGGACTCCCCGCCAGCGACGCTCTGAATCAAATGGACAACATCCGCCGCCCGCTGCTGAAAAGTGTAGGGGGCTCCCCACGACCAGGCAGCCCCATATCCCCGCAGATCAGGAATAAGAACCCGATAATGTTGGGAAAATGCTCCCTCCACCGCCATAAACATCCCTCCATCCACCATATACCCGTGGAGAAGCACAAGCCACGGCCCTCGTGTGCCTAATCGTTTATGGGGTAGCAGCTGATTCATGTTTTTTCGGAAATATGAGGGATAAAATAATGCTAAGCCCAAGAGAGACTAAAATGAATGCCAGCGAAACCTCAGGAGATACATGAATGCCCAAAAGTTCCTGAAACATCTTTGCCCCGATGCCTATCAGTACGATGGAGATCCCATATTCCAAAGCCCAGAAGCGATCAATCACTGTTGCCAGCATGAAAAACATAGAGCGTAGTCCCATCACTGCCAGAATGTTTGAGCTGAATAAAATCTCCTCATCTTGTGTGATTGCAAATGCCGCAGGAATAGAATCTACAGCAAAAATCAGGTCAGATATTTCCACCATTAGGAGGGCAAGCGCCAGCAGAGTAAAAAAACGCTTTCCATGACGGCGCAAGATAAATCTGCCTTCATGAGGCAGCGTCGTGATCCTCAAATATCGGCTTAAGAATCGTAAAAGGAGATTTTTGCTCAAATCCGGTGGAGACTCTGAGCGAGAGGAAAAAAGATTCCTAATCCCCGCCCATATAAGGAATCCACCGAAGAAGTACAAGACCCAACGGAACTGTCTGACTAAAAGTACCCCCGTGAAGATGAAAATCCCTCGCATAAGCATGGCTCCAATCACCCCCCAGAAAAGCACTTTATGCTGGTACGGCGACTCAATGGAAAAGTATCGGAAAATAAGGAGGATGACAAATATATTGTCCATGGACAGGACGTATTCCATTACGTAAGCGGAGAAATACTCTGCTGCGGCGCCGCGCCCTTTTTCCACATACACGAAGGCCCCGAAAGCAAGAGCTATTAGCACTATAATCAAAGACTGCCACACAGCTTGACGAAACGTCAGCACGCGTACCTTTCTGTGGAGAAGTCCCAAGTCAAATACCAAATACACCACAACTATCCCGATAAATCCCCATAAAACAGGGTGGTTAAGCATGCCATCGCTCATATAACCTCAAAAGTATAAAAGCAACGAGGCTACCAACTACCCATCCCCCCAAAATATCGCTGGGATAATGCACCCCTAAATACACCCGCGTAAAGCTATGGAGAATCGTCCATAAGCTTCCTACTATCCAGATGAGAGGATGACGAGCTTGAAGAGCAAAAGAGAGAGTTCCTGCTGCTGCATTAGCCGCATGATTAGAGGGGAAACTGAAGCGTCCTCCGCGATAGTCATGGACCAATCGTATTTGATAGGAGAGCGCAGGTTCATGAGAAGGGCGCAGCCTCCCGAATGCCGGCTTAAGCATATGTCCGCATATAAGATCAGTGATACCTACGCTTAGAGCTGTAAGGAGGGCTGCCATTAGAGCCTTTTTCTTTCCTCTGGACCGCCAGAACCATAGAAAGGCAATAAAATAGAGAGGTATGCCTACCCACGCTTTCGTTGCGTACCAGAAGATTGTATCCCATGTCTCACTGCCAGCGTGATTAATCCATAGCAGTAGCTGGATATCCCATGCTTTGAGCTGCTCAATCACCTGCTTCACGATCCCTGAGCGAAGGTAAGAAGCTCGGTG
>JANXDD010000190.1 GCA_025059915.1 Bacteroidia bacterium
GCCCCCTCCCCAACGTCCACGCCTACCCCGGGAGCCACCGCTACCCCCACCCGCACGCCCACCCCGGGGGCTACTGCTACCCCCACCCGCACGCCCACGCCGGGAGCCACCGCTACCCCCACCCGCACGCCGACCCCCACCCCAACCCCAGGAGCAGGCGCTGCATGCCGCGTGGACTACCTCGTGCGCACCGACTGGGGCAGCGGCGCCACCGTGGACGTCACCATCTACAACCTGTCCGCCTCCCCCATCAACGGATGGACCCTGGCCTGGACCTTCCCCGGCAACCAGCAGATCGCCCAGCTCTGGAACGGCAGCTTCACCCAAACCGGCCCCAACGTCCAGGTGCAAAACGCCAGCTGGAACGCCACCATCAACCCCAACGGCGGCAGCGTCACCTTCGGATTCAACCTGAGCTACAGCGGATCCAACCCCGCCCCTACCACCTTCACCCTGAACGGAACCCCCTGCACCGGGGCCCCCGCCCCAACCGCCACGCCAACCCCGGGAGCCACCGCGACCCCCCCCCCCCCCCCCCCCCCCCGGGGCCCCCCCACCCCCCCCCCCCCCCCCCCCCCC
>JANXDD010000191.1 GCA_025059915.1 Bacteroidia bacterium
GTATTGGGTCCAAGGGCGGTATGCAGAGGCGGAGTCACTGCATCTGGAAGCGAAGGCGATTCGGGCAAAGGTACTGGGCACTGAACATCCCGACTACGCTACCACACTAAACAATTTAGCAGCTGTATATACCGATCAAGAGCGGTATGCAGAGGCGGAGTCACTGCATTTGGAAGCGAAGGCGATTCGGGCAAAGGTGCTGGGTACCGAGCATCCCGACTACTACCACCAATCGCTTTATAACTTAGCTCGCCTCTACCAGCGTCAGCGGCGTTACAGCGAGGCGGATACCCTCTGGCGCGCCATCGTCCTGAAGTCCTTTGCTCGTATTCGTCGGGAGTTTCCTACCCTTTCTACCACCGCCCGTCAAAACCTGCTGGAGAATATCATAGCCAACAACTTTCTCTCTTTTCAGCGCTATATAGCAGAGCGCCGAGAGCGTCCTGAGATTGTGGAGCTGGGGTACCGAGCCGCCCGCAGCTTCAAAGGCATCCTCCTCTCCTCCACCGAAGCCATGAAGCATTTGGTGGAGACCAGCCGAGATACGGTGCTCCGAGCTCGCTATCGT
>JANXDD010000192.1 GCA_025059915.1 Bacteroidia bacterium
AGGACTTGATCCTAATCAGACCGACCCTAATCCACTGAGTTATCCAGCCAGCGATCCGCCCTTCATGCCAGGCCTACAAGTAAACCCAGGTCAAACTTTTGTTCTCGTAGTTGATAACTACACTCGGGACCAGACAGGCTTCACGATTACCTTTACAGGTACAGCGAACATTTTTGACAATACGCCTCCTCAGCTCGTATCAGCTCGTCAAGACTGCCAATCCCCTACGCGAATCATTCTGCGCTTCAGCGAGCCCATAGCCTGCAACACAGTCGCTTCCAATGGGTCTGACTTTCAAATCTCTGGAGGGCTCAACCCTGTGGCAGCGGGGTGCGTAGGAGGGGGGGCTTTTTCTTATGAGGTATTCATAGAGGTGGCTGGGCCCATTTCGGGCGGGAGCTATACGATTACGCTGGTAACAGGTTCGGATGGCAATACAGTTGCAGATAAGTGCGGCAACTTCGCTTCATCAGGGCAGACAGTTCAGGTCAGTCTCGTGGGCAGCCCGACGATGACGATCGCTCCGCGGGAGGTTTGCGCTGGAGGAAGCGTTCAGCT
>JANXDD010000193.1 GCA_025059915.1 Bacteroidia bacterium
GGCATCCAGCGCATACAGCAAAGGTAAGAATCTCATAGACGCATTCAATACAGTAATCGCTTGCGAGTTTTCGGAAAGCCTTATCTTTGCCTGGCCTGGTCCGGTAGTTCAGCTGGTTAGAACGCTGGCCTGTCACGCCAGAGGTCGCGGGTTCGAGTCCCGTCCGGACCGCTTAAGCGATGGAGCTTTCGCCCGAGGCGGCGGCATCCCGCATAGATGCTCTCATACGCGAGATTACGGAGCATGACTATCGCTACTATGTCTTAGCCCAGCCTATCCTTTCAGACTCGGAATATGACCGCCTAGTTGCCGAATTGCGTGCCTTAGAAGAGCAGTTCCCTGATTTGCGTCGTCCCGATTCGCCGACTCAGCGGGTAGGAGGTACGATTACTAAGGATTTCCCTGTGGCTCTCCATCGCCGTCCCATGCTCAGCTTGGACAATGCCTACACGTTTGAGGAGCTTCGGGAATTTGAGCAGCGGCTGAGGCGGCTTATGCCTCAGGCGATTTTCTCTTACATCGCCCAACTCAAGATAGATGGCGTCGCCGTGAGCCTT
>JANXDD010000194.1 GCA_025059915.1 Bacteroidia bacterium
CAGCGGTGGGGTTTCCTTGATTTTCGGAGGCTATCACAGCGGCAGGCGGAGGAAAGTCTGAAGGCAAAGGCTCTTTCACGGGCCCTCGGAATAGGGGATATGCGCGTCCTATGCCGCCTATGTCTACCTCTGATGTGAAAGCGACTTGCAGGCTATTTCCGCCGGTGGTGGGGAGCTGGAAATCTACCATGCCCCCCCCGAAGTGTCCCAGCAGTTCAGGAGTCCAAAACTTGCGCACTTCTACGCGCCCTAATAGAGTCGTGATGAGCTGTTCTATTTCTCCGAAGCTGGCATCATAAGTAAGCCAAGCAGGATAAGCAGCCCAGAAAGCAAAAGCGTTATACCGTTCACCCATGCCGCGGATGGAGATGTACCGTCCAGAAAGTAAGGAGACTCCGGGCAGGCGCCGCAGTACATTCGGCACATAGAAATCAGTACTTCGCTTCATCACCAGCTCCTGGGAATAGTATTCCCCGATTTCCAAGCTGCGCATGCGCTCCAGAAAGAGCCCTGCTTCACTTTCGCGGGAAGCCTCCGCTACGATGGGTACTTCT
>JANXDD010000195.1 GCA_025059915.1 Bacteroidia bacterium
CTACATAGTCTAACACTTCCGAGCCAAATACCTTAAGAATGGCACATTCCGCAGCATATTCTTGGGCTGCGCCTAAAAGGGCTTTTTCTTTGGGCTTTCCTTGGGCCAGGAGATATTCTTCATAGGTCTGAATATCCGCAGAAGCTCGGTAAGTAGCTGTTTCGCAAGCCCAAGTGTAAATCGCCATGTCTGCCAGCTTGTGCTGGATGGCTCCAAAACTGGAAATAGGAGCCCCAAACTGCTGGCGTTCATTGGCATAGCGTACAGAGAGGTCTATGACTCGTTTAGCAGAGCCTGTGGTAGCCGCTGCGAGCTTGATGCGTCCTATGTTCAAGATGTTGAAGGCAATCACATGCCCGCGCCCAATCTCCCCTAACACATTTTCAGCTGGGACATACACGTCCTGAAAGAAAACTTGCCGAGTAGAAGAGCCTTTGATACCCATTTTCTTTTCCTCAGCCCCCACCGAAACCCCCGGGAAATCCCTCTCTACGAGAAAAGCCGTAAATTGCTCTCCATTAATCTTGGCAAAAACGGTAAAAAGTCCAGCAA
>JANXDD010000196.1 GCA_025059915.1 Bacteroidia bacterium
GGCTAGTTCTTCCCATTGCTCCTCTTCTGTAAGTTGGAGTTCAACCTCCTCTGTAGGGAGGATCTGAATGAGAATAACCCAGCTCAGCAGCCAAATCCCTAAGAGGATGGCTACCCAAAGAGAAGCCCGCCGCCTCTCCCTACGATAGATACGAGCTAAAATGCGCTCCGTGCTCATCCTCTATAATAGAGAGAGTTTAGGGGAGTTCGTTTAAGCAGGGGGGCTATGTTTCCAGCGGTTGTGAGTCCAGAGCCAGTTATGGGGGGCGCGCCGAATACTCGCTTCTAAGAGCTGTACATATCGGCGAGTAAGTTCGCCTTCTGGCAGAGAGGCTGGTTCATCTGTAAGTAAATGCGGCTGGGCAATATAGGTATGTCGGGCGGTTTGGATTATCTCCACGAAAAGCACACGGTACTCCCCTAAACGAGCGCTACGCTCCAAGCCCCCATGCCAAGCCGTGAGCCGATTGAGAAAGGGGACCCAGTAGGCTTTCTGAAGATTAGCAGGGCTCTGGTCTGCAATCAAAATCAAAGTATGCGTAGT
>JANXDD010000197.1 GCA_025059915.1 Bacteroidia bacterium
CTACTCAGATTCAATATTCTCACTTAGGCGAGGGGGGAGTGAGTGGCGCCCCTCTCAAACCGCTCAGGATAAAACTTATGCGAGCCCTTTTACCGTTTGGGCTTCCGATAGTGGGAGTGGGGGGGATTTTTTCGGCGGAGGAGGTGCTGGAAGCGCGAAGAGAAGGAGCCTCTCTCGTTGAGATTTACACGGGTTTTGTGTACAGAGGGCCTTCGTTAGTGAAGGAGGCGACAAACCTGCTGCAGAAAAGTACCCCGTAGGGGATTTGAACCCCTGTTTCCTCCTTGAAAGAGAGGTGTCCTAACCGGGCTAGACGAACGGGGCTACCGCAATAAAATAACACATAACCTGCCTTCAGAGTTCCTCCACGTCTTCGCCGAGGAGCCTCTGTCCGCGCGTACCCCGTAGGGGATTTGAACCCCTGTTTCCTCCTTGAAAGAGAGGTGTCCTAACCGGGCTAGACGAACGGGGCTTGGCGGGACAAAGATAATGCGTTTGTTCCGAACCTACTTCTTCTTAGGCGGAGCTTTCTTGGGAGGG
>JANXDD010000198.1 GCA_025059915.1 Bacteroidia bacterium
CTCTTCCGATCTCGTGACGCCCAGCAGGAGCAGCCCTAATCCGTTATGGCGGTCAGGCAGTTTTCCTTCATAGGTAGGACGAGGTAGGCCCAATGCAGCGTATTTCTCCGCAATCCTGCGCTCTACTTCTTCTACCAATCCGTTTTCCCGAATGTACTTCTCACACTGCTGCTCAATCGCCGTATTCATGAACATCGCTAAGATGGCAGGCGCTGGGCCGTTGATAGTCATAGATACCGAAGTTTTCGGGTCTGCCAAGTCAAACCCTGAATAAAGCTTCTTCATATCATCCAGGGTGGCGATGGATACGCCCGAGTTGCCGATTTTGCCGTAGATGTCAGGGCGATAGTCAGGGTCTTCTCCGTACAGGGTTACGGAGTCAAATGCCGTACTTAAGCGAGGCGCACTAAGCCCAGCAGCGAGGTAATGAAAGCGGCGATTGGTGCGTTCGGGTGTGCCTTCCCCCGCAAACATCCGAGTCGCTTCTTCTTCCGTGCGTTTGAAGGGGAACACCCCAGCCGTATAAGGGAACTCG
>JANXDD010000199.1 GCA_025059915.1 Bacteroidia bacterium
GGGTGAGGGCTTCACTGGTGCCAGCTCCTACAAGGAGCGGCGCAGCCGCATTTAGCATGAGTTCCAACCCAATAAGCAGCCACAACCCATGAGGACGCGAGAGTACTAAGTACACCCCCCCTCCGAAAAGCAGAAGAGCCATGAGAAAAGGCATAAGGTTTATCTGTATTTTTGCCGCAAAGGTAAGCCTTGTATGGATGCGCAACTCCAAGCCCTCTTGCAGGCTGGGGACCTTCCTGGCCTGCAAGCCCTCCTCCGAGAATCCTCCGACTTCTTCCTGCGAGACGCTCAAGATGCCACTCTCCTGCACTGGGCAGCTCGATTTGGCCAGGTTTCCATCATAGAATGGCTCCTTGAGAAGGGGCTTTCCCTAAACGATAGAGATCAAAACGGGGAAACACCCCTTCACTATGCGGTTCGGGGAGGCCAAGAAGAGGCGGTACGATTGCTTCTTTCTAAAGGAGCTGACCCTAACGCTCGCTCCTTGACTGGATCCCGCCCTCTACATTTAGCCGCCCATGCGGGCTTTT
>JANXDD010000019.1 GCA_025059915.1 Bacteroidia bacterium
GTACTATTACGATCACGGCGGGTGGAGGAGTAGGTGGCTATGAATACAACCTCAACGGAGGGGCTTGGCAAGGTGGGAATGTATTTACTGGTTTAGCGGCTGGGACTTATACGCTTGGGGTGCGCGATGCGAATGGATGCGAAAAATACCTTACTTATACCCTTCCTGAGCCTACGCCGTTGAGTTTTGGGCTGCCGGTGGTTAGTGATGTGAGTTGTCATGGGGGCAGCAATGGGTCTATTACGGTTAGTGTGAGTGGGGGAACGCTGCCGTATGAATATAGTTTGAACGGGGGACCGTATCAGAGTAGTTCTTCTTTTACTGGGCTTTCTGCTGGGAGTTATACGGTTACGGTGCGGGATGCTAATGGATGTACAGCGGTGCAGACTGTTACGGTAAGCCAACCTTCTCCTCTCAGCTTTACCTTTACTGTACAAAACCCTCTGTGTTTTGGAGGGAATGGGACGATTGTTTTTCAAGCTTCAGGTGGTGTAGGGAACTACCAGTATGGAGTGAATGGGAATTACGGGACGGCTTCTGTGGTGAGCTTGCCGGCTGGTACTTATACTTTGACGGTGAGGGATGGGAATGGGTGCGTAACGCCGGCTCAGATAGCTACCATTACTCAGCCGCCGCAGCTGGTGGGGAATGTAGCTAATCTTGTGTCGGCTACTTGTCGTGAATCTTCTGATGGTTCGGTGAATTTGACGGCTACGGGTGGTACGCCGGGAGCGGGGGGCTATACCTATGTATGGGTGAGTCATCCGCAGTATTCGGGTTCTACAGCAGGTGGCTTGAGGCCTGGTTCTTATGTGGTAGTTGTGCGGGATGCTAATGGGTGTGAGGATACGATAAGATTTACGGTGGGGTATCGGAGTTATGTAGATGCGGATGTACGGCCGATGCAGGCGGATGGGTGTATTCCTCTTTTAGTGGAGTGGGTAGCGCTGCCAAGTGGAAGTGGTCCTTTTAGGTACGAGTGGGATTTGGGGGATGGGACTCAGGCGCGGGATTCCGTGGTGCAGCATGTATATATGGTTCAAGGTAATTATGTGGTGCGACTGATTATTCGAAATTCAGATGGGTGTGCGGATACGGCGGTAGCTACGGTGCAGGCATTTACTACTCCTACTCTGGGATATACGATTGATCCTGATACGAGTGAGGAGCGAGTAGTTGGGACGGTATTTACGCTGACCAGTACAGCTATGAATGCTGATCGTGTATGGTGGGCGATTCCTGGATATGGGCAGCATGAGGGGGCGGTGTGGCAGGTGCGATTTGAGAAAGCTGGGGAGTACTGCTTTACGATGTGGGCGCAGAATGGGAGTTGTGTAGATTCTACGAGGGGTTGTATTCGGGTGCGAGATCCCTTTATTTATGTCCCGAATGCATTTTCGCCGAATGGGGATGGGGTGAATGATGTGTTTGAGGTGAAGAGCTTTGGGCTTGAGGAGCCGCGGGTACGGATATATGATCGGTGGGGTCTTTTGATATTTGACAATCAGGGGGATATGACGAGGCACTGGGATGGCACTTATCGGGGTCAGCCTGTACAGGAAGATGCTTATACGGTAGTGATTGAGGGCAAGCTACCGCCGACGGGGAGGCCTTTCAAGCGCACTACGACGGTTACGGTTATACGGTAGGTTCTTCTTGCGAGAGGGTAAGAGAGGGGGCGCAGCAAGCCCCCTCTCTTTTTGCTTATGGGAAAAAGCAGGAAAGAAGCACTTATCTTTGAGGCATGAGGTTTGGAGTTTTATTCGTTGTACAACTGGTTTTTCTCTTTGGGCAGGTTTCCTTTTGGGCTGGAGACAGCCTCTTAGAGGAGGGGAAGTATGCGGAGGCTTTGGCTTTTTACGATTCTCTTCTTCGGGGAGGGGTTTTAGGTGATACTTTGCGTTTGAGGGTGTATTTGAAGGGGGCGGAAGCATGGGCAGGGGTGAATAGACCCAAAGAGGCTCTTCTTTGGATAGAGCCTGCTGAGTCGCTGGCTTTGAGGTTGGGAGATAGTTTGAGTTATGCGGAGATTGTTGGGTGGAAGGCTGCTTATTTTTCTCAGAGCGGTGCTTATATAGAGGCAAAAGAAGCTCTTCAGCGAGCCACTCATCTTTTGGAGGCTAAAGGACTTGAGAAGAGTCTTTTGTATGCTTCTCTGCAGCGGCGATGGGGAGTAGTAGCCCAAAATCAGGGGGAATATCAGAAAGCTATATCGCACTACCTCAGAGCTAAGTCCTTATTGGAGGAATTAGGGCTGACTAAACATGGGGCATATGGGATTATTCTGCGCAGTTTGGGTGGTGTCTATTTGGCTCTGAAGCGGCTTATTGAGGCGGAGTCTCTTTACCTTCAAGCGAAAGCTCTCTTATTTCAGCTTTATGGGATTCATCACCCTGAGTATCTGCGTAGTCTGCATGACTTAGCGAATCTATATGCGGCTCAAGGGAGATATGCTGAGGCGGAAGCTTTGTATCTTCAAGCTAAGGAAGGACGAGCGAAGGCGCTTGGGCTTTACCATCCAGACTACGCCCGCACTCTTCATAGCTTGGCTAATGTGTATTATCTCCAAGGGCGTTACAAAGAAGCGGAGTCCCTTTACCGTCAAGCAAGTGAGATTCAAGCGAGAAGCCTTGGGACCTTTCATCCCGAATATGCTCGCATTCTCAACAACTTAGCCTCGGTGCATCTTGCCCAAGGACAATACGCTGAAGCTGAAACTTTATATCTCCAAGTGAGAGAGATTCAGGCGAAAGTTCTGGGCTTGCAACACTTAGAGTATGCCCGCACGCTTTACAATTTAGCAAATCTGTATAACACTCAGGGGCGATATGTGGAGGCTGAGGCATTGCATCTACAATCACGGGAGATTCGGGCAAAAATTTTAGGTTCTCATCATCTTGAATACGCTCAGTCTCTTTTAGGGCTGGGAGGGGTATATTTGAATGAAGGGCGATATGCTGAGGCAGAGAATCTTTACCTTGAGGCGAAGGGGATACGAGCTAAGGCTTTGGGTTTGCACCATCCTGACTATGCTGTCACACTCAACAAGCTGGCTACTTTATACACTACTCAAGGGCGCTATTCTGAAGCTGAGGCTCTTTACCTTGAGGCTAAGGGGATATGGGCGCGAGCTTTTGGCGAGGGGCATCCTGATTATGGGCGCATTCTCAATAACTTAGCTACGCTATACACTGCTACAGGGCAGCATGCGAAGGCTGAGAGCCTGTATCTTCATCTCAGACAGCTTCAGATTCAGTCGCTGGGCAGTCGTCATCCTGAGCATGCACGAGTGCTGAGTAACTTGGGGCATCTGTATTATGAGCAGAAAAGGTATGCGGAAGCAGAAAGCCTCTACCTTCAAGCAAAGGATATTTGGCAACAAGCGTTTAGCTCAGAGCATCCAGAGTACTATTCTCATTTCTTGTACAATATAGCGCGCCTCTATTGGCGGCAAGGGCGCTATGCGGAAGCAGATACGGTATGGCAGCACATAGTGCAGGGAATTTTTTTGCAGATTAGAAGGGCATTCCCTACCCTTCCTCTTTCAGCGAGAAGGGACTTTTTGGAGAATCGCGTGAAAGGTCCTCTTTTGGAATTTCAGCAGTATGTAGCGGAGCGCAGCATTACAAATCCTGCTATCATAGAGCTGGGATACCGAGCTGCCCGAAGCTTCAAAGGACTTCTTCTTTCCTCTACTGAGGCTATGAAGCAGCTGATAGAAGCCTCAAACGATAGTAGCTTACAGGCTCTTTATCGGCAATGGAAGGCTTTGGCTGACCAATATGCCTTTTTCTCCTTTCAGGAGACTTACACGGCTACCGACTCTATCTGGAAGGAGCTTCAAGCGATTGAACGGCAGATTGTTCTGAGGCTTCCTACTTTGAAGAATTACCTACCTGACCCTGCTCAAGAGCCGCTTTTTCCTCCTTTGAAAGCACAGGAGGCTCTTGTAGAGGTAATTCGGGTTCCCGTTGGGAAGTCTGACTCGGTGCTTTATCTTTTTTATCTGATTGTACAGAAAGGGTGGCGTCCTACTTTACGCCTTTATACTTATCGGGTGGATGGGGCATGGGAACATAAGGTGCAAAATGCGTATGAAGTTTTTCACTCGCCCGTAGCGCCTTTATCTGGGGCGCCCTACTTACTTTGTTGGCGCTTCATTGATTCCCTCCTTCCGCCGAGGGTGAGAGTGGTGTATCTATCGCCTGACGGGGTGTATTATCGGATTAATGCAGCGAGCCTTTATGATGCGGAGCATGGGCGGTTTGTCATAGATCGCTATCAGGTTCGGTACCTTGCCAGTAGTCGCCGTCTTTTTTTCTCCCCCATGTCTCTTGTACAGCAGAAGCCGGTGGTGATTGGAAATCCAGATTTTGCCGCTGCGCCCGACACGGTACAGGGACAGGGTTTGCGGGCTTATCGTTTATTTGCTCAGGGGATTCCTCCCCTACCTGGCGCAGAGAAAGAAGCCCGGGAGATAGCTCAGCTCTTAGGAATCACCCCTGTCATTGGGAAGGTAGCTACTGAGCGTTTTGTAAAGGAGCTGCGTTCTCCACGGATACTTCACATAGCTACTCATGGTTACTTTGTGGCGGAGAAGAAAAATCCTCTATTAGCAGGGGGGTTGCTTTTTGCTCGGGCGGCGGTATGGGATAGCTTATTTCCCCCGCTTGGGGAAGAAGACGGCTGCCTCACTACGCAAGAAGCAGCGAACCTCAATCTCTTAGGTACGGAACTGGTGGTCCTTTCTGCGTGTGAGACTGCCTTGGGAGAAGTAATGGGAGATGGATTATATGGCTTACAACGGGCGTTCTTAGAGGCAGGGGCTAAACGGGTCGTTGCGACTCTATGGCAAGTAGATGATGAGGCGACCCGAGAGCTAATGCTAAGCTTTTACCAGCGCTTACGAAGGGTAAAGGAAAAAGAGAAAATAGATACAGCCTTTGCAGAAGCCCTTCGGGAATTTCGGCGACGTCATCCTCAGCCCTATTACTGGGGGGCATTCATCGTGATGCGGTAGCTCAGCATTTTCTCTGTTTCTTATGGGGATAGAATGCGAAACTCTACTCGCCGATTGAGGGCTCGTCCTTCAGGAAGGCGATTATCGGCGATAGGTTCGGTGGGACCTTTGCCGCTCACTTGAAGCCTCTCTTCTGCAATGCCGCGACTGATGAGATATTGGGCTACGGCATTTGCTCGCCGCCATGAAAGCTCCATGTTTTTTTCAAATCCGCCTGTACTGTCAGTGTGTCCGATGATTTGAATCCGCATGGTGGGCCTATCGCTCAGAAGCCAAGAAAGCCGCTCTAACTCTAAATAACTCTCTGGTGCCAGCGTGCTATCCCCTACGGCGAAATATAGCCCATTCAAGCGAAAAGTCTCATCCGCTTGAAGTGGGGCGACTATAATGTCTTTTTCCACGGGAGATTTGGGTATGTTGGTACGCAGGTCTATTTGCTCGCTCAGGCTAAAGTATCCTGGATTGAGGACGATGATTCCATATAAAGTTCCTGCGGGGAGAAGGAGCTTATAGGCGCCTGTACCTTCTGCTGATATGGCTGTACCTTCAAGTTTGCGTTCTATGAGGTCATAGTAGCGTACCTCTGCATTGGAGATAGGGCGGCGAGAGTTGCGCTCTAAGACCCGTCCTTGAATGAGCACTGTAGGCTTGGGCTGGTAAGGAAGCGGAAGGGGAGCTCGGTATATTTGTCGTCCCCAGGCGCTCATAGAGTCCGTAGAGACGAAATAGGCTATTTCGGGGTGCAGCGCCGCAAATTTGAAATAGTAATCATCGGCAGGAGAGTTTATAGGCTCTGGAAGCCGCTGGGGGGGGCTCCAGCGCTGCCAACTCTCATCCAGCCGACGCGTCATGTAGATATCCATGCCCTTAGAATCTGGACGTCCATTAGTAGAAAAGTAGAGCGTTATGCCATCAGGTGCTAAGAAAGGGGTGATTTCATCACCGCTCGTATTGACTACTGGTCCTAAATGCAGAGGTTCGCTCCAGAGCTTCTGCTCAGGGTCAAAGAAGCTCACATATAGGTCTTCACCCCCCATGCTTTCTTTTCCTTTCATGGAGAGAAGAAGGGTGCGTCCATCCCACCCTAGAGCTGCCGTGAGAGAACTCCCGCTCTCGCTGTGGAAATTCTGTACCCGAAGCTGGACTGGCGCCCCCCAAATATCGCCTGAAATTCGCCGAGAAAGCCCCAGCTCACAAGCATTTCTGGGATTGCGAAATTCTTTATACACCAGTAGGTGCTGCCCATCTGGAGTAATCCCGAAAGGAATATTCCCGCGCGGGTCATTGACGCCGCTCCCCAGATGAATAGGCAAAGCAAAATCTCCTATCGTATCATTCCATACCGCATAGAAAATGTCCTGAGCCCCGAATCCTAATGGATCATCTAATCGCCAAAAGAAAAGCTGGCGCCCATCTGCTGATAAAACTGGCGCACTTTCATGAAGGGGAGTGTTGATGTACGGAGGAAGGGGGGTGCGCTGGCTGAATGCTATGGCAGCCAACCCAGCTAAGAGGTGTCTCATAAAAGCGATGCAAAAGTACGGGCTCTATTCTGCTTGTGTGAGAAGCCGTAAGGCTCGCCGCTTAGGATACATGAGAAGGCTCAAAATTATTGACAAAAGCACACCTACGCCTATTACATACATATAGGCTTGCCAGTTCCATCGCACTGGTACGGCGGAGAGGAGGTAGTTTTCGGGGTCTAACCGAAACCACTCCCATTTCGCCTGTGTCCATAAAAGAGCACTGGACCACCCTATCCCTATCAGGCTTCCCAGAAGTATAGAGAGGAGGGCTTGGAAGAATGTAATGCTTCGCAGTTGGAAAGGCACTGCTCCTAATACCCACAGCACCTCATATCGTAGCCGCTGCGAAAATTGAAGGACGAGAAAGCCCGATGCCACTACGAAAAAACTCAATCCGATAACTATCCCCAGAATCACATGGACATTTTGCTGAATGAGCCCAAGCCAGCCGAAAATGTCTGGAAAGACATTTTCAATTGGGAGCACCTCGTACAGCATCGGCAGCTTCTCCAGAAGGCTTTCTATGTAAGTTTCATACGGTTCAGCAGAGAAGGGGAAGAGGTGTCCTACTTGTACCTGTGTAGTGTCCCATCCTAAGAGTTCTCGTCCGAGGTGGATAGGGGCGAAGGCGATGCGACCATCTATTTCTTCTATTTGGGCGTCGTAAAGGGCCACTACGCGCAGGCGGCGCATGCGCGGCGGCTCAGAAAACCACACAATCACTACATCAGCT
Source organism: Bacteroidia bacterium (assembly GCA_025059915.1). Taxonomy (GTDB): domain Bacteria; phylum Bacteroidota; class Bacteroidia; order SpSt-205; family SpSt-205; genus SpSt-205. Next base: position 7,280 of record JANXDD010000019.1, read on the forward strand.
CCTACAGGCGTCCCTAAGCGTTGAGCCAGCCGCCGAGATAAAATAATTCCCTCTTCCGAAGACCAGCTCGGAAGCGCTCCTTTCAGAGCTGCCTTCCATGTCGGAATCTCCCACCAGCTTTTTTCTACCGCAAGAAGTTGTATTCCCTCGTATCGCTGCTCGGCCCCTTCTACCAGTACTGGCAAATGGATAGCAGGCTCTACGCGAAAAGGCAGGGAAGCAAGATACCGCTTCTCTACAGGACGAGGATGAGATTCCTGCTCTGCAGCATAGTATTGAATCCACAAGCGACCGAAATACCCATAAAGCTTTTCTGTGATGACGCTGGTAAAGCTGTGAGAGAGAACAAGGATGAGCAAAGCCGCTCCACTTCCAAGCGCTATAGCCGTAAGCTGAAGGAAAAATACCAGCCGCTGTCGCCGCAGTCCATGTCCCAGCAGCAGACGAGCCGCTAAGTAGCTGAGGACTCGGAGCTTTCCGATAGAGGATATATCCTTCGCCACCGATTGAAGTAAAACAAATATCGCTGTTCGTAAGCTGTGCGTCCCAGAGCTTTGAAAGAAAGGATATGGAGTTTTTTATCTACCTCGCTTTCGCCGGCAGCCCACTTTGCTGGGTCTATTCGTTTTTCCCGCAGAAATGCGGCAAAGGATTCATCCATTGATATGCCGAGGACGGGACTCGAACCCGTACCGCCTTTTTCAGGCGACAGGATTTTAAGTCCTGCGTGTCTACCGATTCCACCACCTCGGCGGAAGAGCGGCAGACGGGACTCGAACCCGCGACCTCAACCTTGGCAAGGTTGCGCTCTACCAGCTGAGCTACTGCCGCGCTACCACAAAGGTATAACTTTTTCAGCACATACAACCTTCATCGCAAGATGACCATCTTGCCCCAGCCTCCCTTGAAATAGGGAGAGAGTCCTTCGTCCCGCTTTTCTAATGGCTGTCCCCCTGGCATTCGGAGAACTACCCGATATAAATACACCCCGTTTGCCAAGCGGTCCCCCATTTCGTCCGTCCCATCCCAAGCGTAATTAGTGAGATGACGCCCTATTCGTACTTCTCCAAGCGCTTTGAGGTCTATCACTTTCACCAGCCGCCCACTGATTGTGTAGATGTGTATCTGAAAGACTTCTGGCAGCACACTTCCTGTCAATTCGTAGTAAAATCTCGTCGCTGTAGAAAAGGGATTGGGATAGTTTATTACCTGGGTGATGGAGCTTTCATTTATCACTCGGAAGCGTATTTCATATGGCGTGGTGCCTGAGCGGTTTCGCTTCTTGTCAAAAGCCTCCACACTAAGGATGTATTCTCCATCTTCTAATCGGTCTGGACGAAAATCTACTTTAGCTCGATTTTCAGGAAGGGATGCAGGGGTGAAATGCAGCTTGCCAGAGCTATAGGAAATTCGTTCGCCCAACCCCCGCTCCTCTGCCCGCCGCAAACGCACTATCACCGTCCCTGTGTCATCTAACGCCAAATACCGATTTTCATCCTTCACCTCTATAGTAATAAGGGGCTGAGGTGATACAATGTCTCCATTCTGAATCCGATAACCATCAAAAAGCACATCCACAATAGGATTGATTCGATCAGTAGAGACGAAGAAGCCTGCTTCCCAGCGGTTATTCGCAAATGTACGCTCGCCGAAAAGCGGACGAGGGTTCGCAATGATGCGCAGCCGATTAGCTCCCCCAAGCCCGAGACTGGAAAACCTAAACCGAGCTATAAGAGTATCTAATCCTTCCAAGGGAGGATACCGCTGCATTCCCAGTGTATCCCATGTACCCGAAGACTTTTGCACTAAAAATAGAACCTCTACGCTATCTGGAGTTCGAGCTGAGAGTAAGTTGCGCAGGCCTATTTCCACGGAGATTTCCTCCCCTTCTTCTACGGTGTCTCTACGCAGAACCCAGCGCAAAGCAGGGTCAACTGCCACATCTGGGAAAGGTTGTACCAGCACGTACCAATAGCGCAATTGGGGGGCGGTAGCTGTCGTTGTACCTTGATACCGAGCGGATAGCCTCAGCTCATTGTAAGATGCATTGTACGGGCGCAGGTCATATACTCCCGTATGCGGCACTTCCCGGTACAAGGTGTCTTGGTCTCCATCCGCCCGCAAGCCGTATATGGACATTGTGATAGTGTCGCTAAACGACCTTTTCTCAAAGGCAAAAAAAGCCTCCTCCCACTGCACCGGCTTAGGAATGCGGGGCGAAAACATCCACCCCAACGGTATAGTGAGATGATACTCCTTCTGTAGAGCGCAAGAGACAGTGTCCGCGCAGTAAGTCTCTAAGGCTGTGGAAGCCGGAGCTCCCTTTTGTCCAATGAGGATGCCTTTGGTACGGAGGGAAAGGGTGAAGGGATTTGCGCTGGCTCCTATAGCTGCCAGAACCTGTCCCATCCGAGAAGGCCACATAGTCGGTTGATGCCCCGCCGTAAAGAGCATCACTACCGGGGCTCCCATCGGCGCTCGCTGAATAACCGCCCAAAGCGAATCCGCCATCGCATCCGCTGTCATATGCACCTGATAGTAAGCAGGGGTGTAGCGCTGGTAGCAAAATCCTGAACAGAAAAATCGCCACGCTCCAAAAAGCGGATCCCTCTCCAGCGGCTCAAAAGTAACGGGGTCAAACACAGCAATAAAGACGCCCGGCTGTCGGGCTCCATGCCACCACCCTGCCGTCAGCGTATGACTCAAGTCCGTAGAGAGCATATTCCCATCCCTCTGCAAAAAGCGACGAGAGCCTAACGGCGTATAAGTATCTCGCACTTCTATTCGTATGGTCCTTTGAGTGAAATTCCATGTAAAGTGTGGAGCGCTGTATTGCAGACCATTTAGCTCGTTTTCTAAAAACTGCGGGCGAGCACTCTGCCCCCATCCTTCCTTAGAGCCCGCAATGTACTGGAACGATTGAGTAGTCCATTCTTGAGGTCCGCTCCCTTCTAACCGCACCCGCCAGTAATACACTACACTATCCCGCAAGCGAAAAGGAAGCACCCATCGCCCAAATACCGTCGTCCCCATCACAAGCCCACTCTGATACCGCATCGGAGAATCAAACCGATAACTCGTATCTATCTCAAAATAATACCCCTGCGGAGCAAAGCTGCTCTGATTATAAGTCGCCGCTATGAGGGCAATGGAATCCTTATTAATGACCGCGTACGGCCAAGGATAAAGTGCCAGAGGCCGCGGTGAGCGCACGAAAAATTCTACGCGAACTTGATTGTTATCTTCCCGAATTTCATTGGAAATGTCATTATCAGCATCTACGAAGGCCTCTACCTCGTTGATGCCAGCCCATTCCCCAGCGATAGTCGGCAAAATCACCTCAAAGCTATCCTCTCTCCCAAAAGCTGCTCTACGATAGTCGTAAGTAAAGCGCTGTCCCGTTCCCGCGATACGATGCGTGATTCGCACAGTGAAGCTATCAGAGAAAGCTATACCCAAGTTACGGTAGCGAATCAAGAGACGAAAGCTATTTTGCTCAGCAGAAGGCTCGGTGGGAATGACCCGTATATCCCCTGTGCTAATAGCCAAGTCTGGGCGCACTGGACCAGCTAGAGGTACGCAGGGATCCCCCAAGAGCGGCTGGCCCGCCATGTGATAATACTCAAACGCCCCTATTCCCGCATCTACGAGCCGACGAAAAGCCTCCACTATCCCATCCCCTACAGGTATGCCCAAAGAGTCTCGGAAAAAAACTTCATAAATGCGTAAGGTTTGATTGCCCAAAGGACCAATAAACCCTGCTCCCGACAGAGAAAGATACCATAAGCACCCTCGCCCTGGCTCAAGTAGAAAACGCTCACTATGTATCTTACTCAGAACCCCTATCTCATCAAAGTTTCCTTGATAGCAGCCATTCACAATGATGAAAGGATACCGCCCCCAATTGTCATAATCTACGGGTTCATAGAAGCTCACATCAAAAATCTCTGCGCCCGAGTGTCCGAAGGTTTGGAGGATTACGACCCCGCTATCTACGCGTTCCTTGATAGTGGGACTGCCTGGGGGAGCTTGCATTCCGCCTGTTCGCTTCTGGTAGTAGGTTACCTGGCCATAATAGGGACTTTGTTCAAAAACCCGTTGGCATGCAAGGAGCTGGGCACTAATGAGGGCCTGTTCTATGGCGTCGCTGCCTCCCCCTAAATGAAGAGCCGCCTTTACCCATGGAGGATTCCCCATGCTCTCATATGCGCGCAGCTTGTCTATATAGACAAAGCCCTCGTTATTGTTCTGCACAGTAACACGTCCTACGGGAATAGAAGGTACAATATCCCGCTGCCCATAAAAGTCAGATACATACCCCCAGTCTGAAGCGGGATATCCGAATACAGGTACCATGTGGAAAGGCGGAGGGGTCTGACCGTATGGTATCCGTTGAAGCCCTACCCCATCTCCCCAAATCAGAAGGTATTTCGGACGCACCATCCAGTGATCCAGCGCCCACCGAACTAAATTCCGAATCGCTAAGGGATGATTCACCCGCCCCCATCCAAACTCATCATATATCGCATCCGTGTAGGCAATAAATACAGACCTCGGATTGGTAGGATGATTTTCTCTATATTGCTTGTATGCTTGGGCAGAAATTGCCAAACTCCGATGAGTAACTAAAAGGACTTCTGCGCCCACTGCACTGCTATAGTTCTCTATTACAGCGCTGCGAACGCTTGGGGTTTGGACGCTTTGCCCCCGTATGATGTATAAGGGAAAAGTATCTGCTATCGCTGGCAGCGGAATATACCACTGCCCTCCACTAAAGATAGCTTGCCAGCGGTAGCCATGCTTCAAGTCATACACTAAAAGAGAGTCCCCACTAACAATAGGCACGCTACTCAGCACTATCGTCAGCGGAGTAGGAGCAGGATTGACCACCCCTATGCGAATAAAAGTGTCTGCAGCTCCCAAGACCGCCTGCCGAGGATAAGTAATAGCAACATAATGAAGGAGCTCCCCCCGATACCCAGAAGTACCACAAAAGACGCTCACAGAGAGAGGACTGGTTAAGGAGCCAATAGGTACGCTCAGTTGTGGACGGAAGTAATAAGGCGCCCCCACAGTCGCACTGGCTGCGGGGTATCCCCCTACTCGCCACTCTAAGCTCATAGTCCCAGAGGGCGAGAGAGACGCATGAGACAGCTCCACAAAAAACTGAGAAGCCACATCTGTCCGTATCCCAGGAAGGGTATAAGAACGGCTGAGCGGATTGAGTGCAGCTCCTCTCCCTTCTCCAAGTATGTACATAGGATTATTGTCTTGCTCATAGCTGCGGGGTCCCCACCAGTAGCCCGCTTGATGAAAGCTTTCTATGAACCGCCACCAAAACCAATTTTGAGTAGGATGAAGAAGGGCATTCGGGTCAGCGTAGGGAGAAAGGCGCCGTCCGTTAGCCCCTCCCCATGTCAGAAAATAGGCGGAGGTGTCATTATGATTGAGAGACATCATGGGGTTACCATGGCTGCCGGGCAGGCGCTGTAGAAGCTGCGGATGCCGAAAAGCTACTGAGTCCGGCTCCCCATCATTCCTTTGTCCTACAAACTCTATATAGTCCGTCCCGCTAAAAACTCCATCTCCCCCATCCATTACATAGATCGGAACCTCCTGCCCCCGCCAAAAAAGACGCAAGCTATTTGAGCTGACAGATATACCCAGCTGACTGGCAGTGACCCGATACACCCCATCCCGCCACACTACCAGTTTCCGATAAGAAGCTCCTGCTTGTATCCATTCATTCCCGTAAATGTAGGTCTGCGCCCCCAGAGAGCCTGCAAATAAAAGCGCGCTTATCCAGCGCTGGGTCATGTAACAAAGATAGGTGAAACAAAAGGAAACTGGGAACTTTATGAGAGTTTATTGCGTTTCCTGAGGACATGCGTCTCTTCGGTCCCACCCGCTGGGCAACTCAGAATCGTACCACAGTTTATGCCCTCACCCTTCTCATCACGATATTCGGTATCAGTTCGTATATCACTCTTCCTAAGGAGCTTTTTCCCGATTTGGTCATTCCTACCATCGTAGTCAATACAGTTTATCCTGGCTCCTCTCCTACCGATATTGAGAATCTCATCACGCGGCCGATTGAGAAGCGCCTCAAAGGGCTTACAGGGGTGGAAAAAATCAATAGCTATTCGCAGCAGGATGTTTCTACAATTGTTGTTGAATTTTCTGTAAGCTTAGACCCCAAGGAGTGCAAAGATCGTGTCAAAGATGCCGTGGATAAAGCCAGAGCTGATTTGCCCTCCGACTTGCCGCAAGAGCCGACAGTTACAGATGTAGATTTCTCTGAGTTTCCAATCATGTCTATCAATCTGGCGGGAGAATATTCTCCAGTCCAGCTTAAGAGGTATGCCGATGAACTCAAGGACCGCATAGAGGCTCTACCGCAGATTAGGCGAGTGGATATCGTGGGAGCTCTGGATCGGGAGATACGGGTGGACATAGATATGACCCGACTCCAAGCTCACAATCTCTCTTTCAGCGACATAGAAAATGCCATCTCTCGGGAAAATGTCCTGATTTCAGCTGGAGAAGCTGATTTAGGACGGCAGAAACGCACTATTCGTCTGGATGCACGCTTTCGTTCGGTAGAAGAGCTCAAAAATCTCATCGTACGCTCAGGCTTTGGAAGTCCAGTATACCTGCGTGATGTGGCAGATGTATATGATGGCTACAAAAAGCGAGAAAGCTATGCTTTACTTGATGGCAAGCCTGTCATCACCTTGAATGTCATCAAGAAAGCAGGAGAGAACTTGGTAGAAGCAGCCGATGGGATTTTTGCCATTCTCAATCAAGCCCAAAAAGAATTTTTACCAAGCGATCTCAAAGTTCTCATTACGAATGATCAGTCTGAGCGCACCCGTGTGCAATTAGATGACTTAGTGAATACCATCATCATCGGTTTCATCCTCGTTACAGTAGTGATGATGTTTTTTATCGGACTGGAAAATGCGCTTTTTGTTGGGCTCTCGGTACCGCTGTCTTCTTTCGTGGCATTTCTCCTCTTTCCTACGCTGGGATATACATTGAATCTCGTCATTCTTTTCACCTTCTTACTGGCGCTGGGGATCGTAGTGGATGATGCGATTGTGGTGGTAGAGAATACCTATCGGATTTTTGACAATGGGCGAGTGCCTATTTTGCAAGCGGCTCAGGTCGCAGCTACAGAGGTGTTTGTCCCAGTTCTCTCCGGAACGCTCATTACGGCAGCGCCATTTGTACCCCTTCTTTTCTGGGAGAGTATTCCAGGGAAGTTCCTATACTATTTACCTGTAACCTTCCTGATAACCCTTTTTGCCTCGCTTTTTGTGGCTTACATTATCAACCCCGTCTTTGCTGTGGATTTTATGCGGCCGGTGGAGACCACTCGGTCTAAAGTCTGGACTAAAGGCTTTCTCCTCAGCTTAGCTTTCATGGCTCTATTAGCAGTGGGATTTTACATAGCGGGGTACGTAGGGCTCGGAAACCTCACCCTCACTACTGCTGCTCTATTTATAGCAGCACGGACCATCCTACGATGGATGATTCGGGGCTTTCAAGAAAAAATCCTTCCTCACTTCATGAATGCCCATAAGCGCATCCTCAGGTGGTCTATAGCAAAAGGGCATCCTAAATGGGTGATTTTGGGTGTGATCGCCCTTTTCATTGGAGGTGTTTTACTCTTTATTGCCAGACCTCCTAAATTTTCCTTTTTTCCCACGAGAGACCCTAACTACATTTATGCCTATCTCAAGCTGCCTGAAGGTACATCGGCTGACTACACTTACCAGATAGCCCTTCATGCCTACGAGCGGGTGAAAAAAGCCCTTGGCGAGAATAATCCGCTTGTTACCTCTGTCTTAGTAAATGTAGGGGTGGGGTCTGGGGACCCTTTTGATAGGAGCAGTAGCAATGCACCCAATAGAGCCAAAATCACCGTTGCTTTTGTAGAATTTCGCAAGCGGCAGGGGCGCTCTACCCGTCCATACTTGGATAAGATCTACGAAGCCCTTCGCGACCTTCCTGGCGTAACTCTCCAAGTAGAGCCTGATAGAGCAGGTCCCCCTGCCGGTAAGCCAGTGCAAATAGAAATTTCCAGCGAAGACCCTACACTGGCCATCCGAGCCTCTCAGCTGGTCAAAAGCTACTTGGATTCTCTGCGAATTCCCGGTATCCAAGAGCTCAGTAGCGACTTAGTACTTGGGCGGCCAGAGATACGCCTGGTGGTGGATAGAGAGCGTACCCAGCGAGCCGGGCTTTCTTCCGTCCAACTTGGGGCTGAGCTGCGCACCGCTCTCTACGGTAAAGAAGTCTCTAAGTTCCGAGATAAGGAAGACGACTATCCCATCCAGATTCGGTACAAAGAAGATTATCAAAAGCAGCCTGAACTTCTTCTAACGCATCGGGTTGTATTTCGGGACTTTAGCGACGGCAGACTAAAGCAGTATCCACTTTCCAGCTTCGCTACCCTCTCCTACGGCTCTGGGCAAGGCATCATCCGCCGAAAAAATCTCAAACGCACTATCACTCTTTCCTCTGATGTACTGCCAGGGTATAACCCCACAGAAATCAACAACCAGATTCGTCAGGCGCTCCGAGCTCTTCCCCTACCAAAGGATGTCTCCGTCAAAATCGGTGGCGAGCAAGAGGAACAAGCGAAGGCTGCTAAGTTTCTTCAGCGGGCATTCCTTATTGCTGTGGGAGGTATCTTCTTGATTTTGATTGCCCAGTTCAACTCTCTTGGTATTCCTTTGGTCATTCTTTCGCAGGTGCTTTTTAGTCTTATCGGAGTGATTTGGGGATTTGCGCTTACACGGATAGAGTTTTCTGTAGTACTGGCGGGAGTGGGCGTCGTAGCTCTCTTGGGAGTAGTCATAAAGAATGGAATCCTTCTGGTGGAATTTATGGAAGAGCTACGACACAGGGGCTATCGTACCCGGACAGCGATTGTGGAGGGGGCTTCCATCCGCCTCAAGCCCGTGCTTCTGACAGCTGCATCCACGGTACTGGGGCTTATTCCCTTAGCGATAGGGTTCAATATAGATTTCGTCTCTCTCTTTGAGACGGGGGATCCAAAAATCTTCTTTGGGGGGGATACAGCATTCTTCTGGCTTCCGCTGGCAAGCGCTATTATTTTCGGGTTGAGCTTTGCAACGGTGATTACGCTGGTAGTGGTACCAGTGCTCTATTACCTTCTCCATGTGTGGCACCTCTCTTGGCGCAGATGGCTCCATAGAGTATGGTACAAGTACCTAAGGAACTGAAGGTCTTTGCTTTCGCTGCATGCTCAGCGCTATGTAGGAACAAGCTAAAAACCTATCTCTCAGGAGCTTTTCTGGGATACGTGCTCGCTTACTACTCAACTCAGGTGGGCTGTCATCTGTGCTGGTTTACAAAGTGTGGAAAAGACGCTGATAAAGACACCGGGGAGGCCTCTTAGCCAGCTTTACTCTGCCATTTTAGAGATGCCCTCCTTCCATACCTCAAGTGCTGAGAGCTTCCGTGAGTCTTCCTTTCTCTGAAAATCGTAGTAAGGAGAAAAGCCAACTCCAAATTAGCGAAGGGGTAGCCGTCTGGACTACCAAAAGAGAAGCCAAGCCCAACAGAAGGAATACTTCTGCGGTGAAGGTATTCCATGGTAGGGAAAGCCAGGTACGCCTTCCTGCAGTTGTGAAAAGATGGTCTTATGTGCATACCAACCACCGAAGCCGGGTTTATCCGCAGAGTTTGACGTACACAGGGCGTCAAACCCATGTCTCCTTTTGATTAGGACAGGAGACAGAAAGAATTTTTAGCGGGTTGTGCTTACATTTGCGGTATGTTGAGCTTTATTAGCCTTCTCGTTTAGGCTCAGGCGAGAGTATCCTACATCTCAGAGCAAGCCTTCGTCTAGATGCGAGGAAGTAAATATCAACTGATAGAACAGAAACAGTTCAAGCGTCTGATTCCTAACTTGGAAAAACGCGTAGGACGAGTACCAGACGCAAGTATGCAGTATTACAGCTACATCATTGCTGATCCTTCAGGGAGGCGCATATCATTAGAAGGGTATTTCAGACCACGCGGAAGCTCCACGTATGAAGACTTCAGCTTTTTATCATGGGAAGATGTAGCGATGTATATTACATAGCTTTGGGAGATGTCTATGAGGATACATGGGCAAGGGCCGGCTATTCCCGTCGTTTTGCCATCTTTACTCAGGATGGGCGCTCGTTTAGCCAGAACATAGGTGGTTATACGAGGATTTTGACCTATGCTTCTCCAGAAGGGCGAGTGGTGATTATACCAAACGAAACCACCGTCTATATCTTGGATCCAGCTACACCTCAGCCAATCAAAGCATCAGTAGATTTTCCTACGGAGTATGCAAGAGGAAACACCCCCTTCACTATCTGTGGTCAAGTAATTCCGTGGGAGGTGAAAGGGCAGTCAAGAGCTTGCCTTATACAAATGACAGGAGGAAACTGTCAACAGGGCTACTCTCCACCTCAGTATGTCAAGCCCAAGTACGCCCTTATCCAGTGGTAGGGCTACCCTGCACTATCACTAAAGGATAGGACAGCAAGAGACCTGCTTTCTCAGTTGATTGATGGGATGAGGGGAAGCGGTGCGGCTGCTTTGTATCATGTCCCCTTATCCTGGGTATTCTCCGTAGCTTTGTAGGGATGAGTAGTGAAGCGCTGACGCCCACGCAGGAGTACACAGCGGCATCTATCCAGGTACTGGAAGGGCTGGAGGCAGTCCGCAAGCGCCCCGCCATGTATATCGGGGATGTAGGGATTCGGGGGCTGCACCACTTGATTTTTGAGGTGGTGGATAACTCCATAGATGAGGCGATGGCAGGGTATTGTACCGAGATAGAAGTTACCCTGCATGCCGACGGCTATGTAACGGTCAAGGACAATGGACGCGGTATTCCCGTAGATATTCATCCTACGGAAGGGCGCTCCGCATTAGAGGTCGTGATGACTGTGCTGCATGCGGGAGGAAAGTTTGATAAACGCACTTATAAAGTGTCAGGAGGGCTCCACGGTGTCGGTGTCTCTTGTGTCAATGCCCTTTCCGAGCACTTAGAAGTACGGGTCTTTCGGGATCAGAAGATTTGGTACCAGTCCTATAAACGGGGCGTTCCTCAGGTACCTGTCGCTCCTATAGGCTCTACTCGCCAGCGCGGCACTGAGGTTCATTTCAAGCCAGACCCTACCATTTTCAGCGTAACGGACTTCCAGTTTGATATCGTGGCTAATCGGCTGCGGGAGCTGGCATACCTCAATAAAGGTATCAAGATCACCCTTCGGGATGAGCGGGAACTGGATGCAGAGGGACGTCCCCTCACTAAAGTTTTCTATTCCAAGGGCGGCCTGCCAGAGTTTGTCAGATACCTCAATCACGAGAAGCAGACGCTCCATGAGCCCGTGTTTATCGCCGGCACAGACCCAGAAGGTTTGTACCATGTGGAAGTAGCCTTCCAATACAATGAAACCTTCAATGAGACTTTGCACTCCTACGTGAATAACATCCGCACACACGAAGGAGGAACCCATGTAGTTGGGTTTCGTAAAGCTCTTACGCGGGTATTTAAGGCTTACGGGGAGAGAGAAGGCTTTTTCTCCAGGATAAAGTTTGAAGTGTCGGGAGATGACTTCCGAGAGGGTCTGACAGCGGTCATTTCGGTAAAGGTACCTGAGCCTCAGTTTGAGGGGCAAACAAAGACAAAACTGGGTAACTCGGAGGTGGCTGGAATTGTGGAGAGCATTGTGGGAAAGGCTCTTTCTGACTACTTAGAAGAAAATCCCCGAGTAGCTCGCACTATTTTGGAGAAGGTTCTCGTGGCGGCGGAAGCCCGTTATGCGGCTCGTAAAGCGCGGGAAATGGTACAGAAAAAGGGTAGCGCTACCAGCGGCGGACTACCGGGAAAGCTGGCGGACTGCTCCAGCCGAGATCCGGAAACATCGGAGATTTTCCTCGTAGAAGGGGACTCTGCTGGTGGAAGCGCAAAACAAGCTCGCGATCGCCGCTTCCAGGCTATTCTTCCCCTACGAGGAAAAATCTTAAACGTAGAGAAAGCAAACCTCGCAAAGGTCTACGAAAATGAAGAAATCAAAAACATCGCTATTGCCCTCGGCATGGGCAAACTAAATCCCAAAGGCATTCATGAGGCTGACCTGGAAAATCTTCGCTATCACAAGGTTATTCTCATGACCGATGCGGATGTAGATGGAAGCCATATTCGCACCCTCCTGCTCACTTTCTTCTACCGCTACATGCGGCCTTTGATAGAGAAGGGGCATTTGTACATTGCCCTCCCGCCGCTATACCTGGTCAAAAAAGGAAAAGAGCAGCGCTACTGCTGGAATGAGGCTCAGCTCAAAGCTGCTATTGAAGAGCTGGGGGGCGGAGACGAAACTAAAGTTACCGTACAACGCTATAAGGGCTTAGGGGAAATGAATCCCGAACAGCTCTGGGAGACTACGATGAATCCAGAAACTCGCACCCTTCAGCGGGTCTCCATAGAGGATGCCGCCGAAGCGGATGAAACGTTCTCTATCCTAATGAGTAAAGAGGTTGCTCCCCGCAAACGCTTCATTGAGCAAAATGCGCGCTATGCGAGGCTGGATGTTTAGGGGAAAGCTTTGATTTACGCGTGGTTGGGGCAGCGCCGAAGGCGCTGCCCCAACCAATAACTAAAATGAGCTTCCTTGCGGATTTGCTAAATGTACGGGCAGGGCTATAGACTGTCACTCACGATAGCTAAAGCGGGCTTTGTATATCCCTTTCGCCCGTACAGCCTTCCGAATCTACGGCTTCCCAAGAAGCTGGTCAGCGGCCGCAGAATCGCTTCCAGTTTCGGCATTTGCCGCCTCCGCCTCCAAAGTAAGCCCGAGCCATTTGTGCCCGATAGTTTTTGCGAGGACCTACGAGCGTTTGCGAGAAGTTAGTTTTTTCCACTACGATAGCGGTTTCGGCTTTTGCCAACATCACCCCGAAGAGGGGCACCAGAGTCAAGGCTATCTTTCTCATACGCCATCTATACGAAAGGAGGTAGTGAGAAGGTTGCAAAGCATGCGCTGAAGTTTTTAGGAAGGGCGATGTGCGGCAGCGCCTTCGGCGCTGCCGCACATCGCCTAAGCAAGTCTCATATGATATCCGCTCTACCTTTTACTATCAGCTCATTCTGAGTAAGCCTCCCGATCATATCGAGCTTCACATCCGAACTTCCTGAAATGCAGCTACTTATATCACATTTGCGCTGTCTGAAACCTTGACAAAGTCTCCAAATCCTGTCAAGTATCATAAGGGCTCTCCTTGTTACTTAGCTGCAAACCTCCCCAGCTATGCACAACTCTTGGAGCAGCCTACCTATTGCGGTCCTCTTGACCCTTTTACTGGGAGAAGGGCAAGCCCACATCCTTTCTACCCCCCTTTCTTTCATAGAGAATCGGGGACAGTGGGCCCCAGAGGTTCTCTACCTCTGGAGTCAAGCTGGACTTAATGCATGGATTACGCGTAGTGGCGTAGTGTATGACTTCTACGCTCTGCGTCCCAGAGAAATAAATCACTTGAGCTCTCCCCATTCTCTGACCAGACGCCCTCATCACGAGTATGAACGTTATGGGCATGTGATACGAGTTTCTCATGTAGGTGCTTCTCCTTCACTCAGCCCCGAGGGCGCTGCCCAGCTTCCGACTTACTATAACTACTTTCTCGGAAATAATCCGAGCCGTTGGGCGGTACTTGTGCCTCTTTATCAGGAGGTGCTGATTCATGATATTTATCCCTGCATCTCTCTTCGCTGGTATGCAGAGCAGGGAAGGTTGCGGCATGATTATGTAGTTGCTCCGGGAGCCGATCCAGGTCAGATTAAGCTCCACATAGAGGGCGCCACTACCATCCATGCTGAGGGAAACAAGCTTCTTTTAGGCACGCGATTCGGTTATGTGGAAATTGCTGGGCTTCAGGTATATCAAACTATTCAGGGGCGGCGGGTGTTCATCCCTGCCTCATGGGTGGTAGAAAAAGGTGTCATACGCTTTCAGATAGCTTCCTATGATAAGCGGTATCCTTTAGTGATAGACCCTTATGTATGGAGTCGCTATATTGGGGGTGTTAATGCGGATGAGGCCCGAGCCCTGGCGCTGGATAGCCAACGAAATCTCGTAGTGGCAGGAACCACCAGTTCTCCTACTTTTCCTACTACCACAGGTGCTTATGATGGAACCCTCAATGGAGAGGATGCCTTCTTTGCTAAGCTAAATCCCAATACTGGGGCTATCTTATATGCGACCTTTGTAGGTGGAGGAGGTACTAATCAAGCGGCGGACGTCGCAAATGACGTGGCGGTCGGTAGGGGCGACACTATCTATCTTACTGGCTATACGACAGCCTTGGATTTTCCGACTACTTCGGGTTCTTATCGTCCGACGAAGCCTTCCAGTGCAGGGGACCGAGAGGTATTCATTGCATGTTTCAATGCTGCGGGAACCCAACTTTTGTACGGCACTTATATCGGTGGAAACAACTCTGACGGAGGAGAAGCTCTCGCTGTCAGCCCACAGGGCGAGATATTCGTAACGGGAATTACGTGGTCCTCTAACTTTCCCAGGACGTCAGGCGTAGTAGATAACACCCTCACAGGCACTTCATGGGATGCTTTTGTTCTCAAGCTACGTCCTGCTAATAACGGGATGGGCGATCTTATCTACAGTACCTTTTTAGGCGGGAGCAGCTCTGATGAGGGTGTCACTATTGCGGTAGATGCGGCGGGGCGAGCCTACGTAGGAGGAAATACTTCTTCTTCTGACTTCCCTCTGGGGACTGTGGGATATAGTGGGACTTACGGGAGCGGAGGTAGTGGATTCTTCGTAAGGCTCAATCCCAGCGCTACTGCCATTGACTATGGCACCTTTATCGGCGGGAATAATACGACAAACGTGCAAGGCTTGAGTTTAGACCAATTTGGCTTCGTTTACCTTGCGGGCTCTACAGCAGCGACGGACTTTCCAACTACGCTGGGAAGCTATGACGGAACGCTCGGTACCGCTATAAGAAATGCTTTCATTATGAAACTCAATCCTGATCCTTCTATCCCGCGGGCCTCTCAGCTTGTTTTTAGCACACTCTTAGGTCTTACTGGAGAAATTTACGGTGAGGATATTGCCCTGGACACCGCCAGAAACTGCTACATCACGGGAAGGGTTAGAGGTGGAAACGCCTCCCTTCCTCTTACTTCTGATGCATTTGACCAGACCTATCAAGGGAATGAAGAGGCTTTCGTCGCCAAAATAAATGCCCGAGGTACTCAACTTCTGTACAGCACTTATATCGGAGGTAGCAGTGAAGATAGAGGAGAGGCTATTCTCGTGGATACCACTAATGGAGCAGTGTATGTATGCGGTTGGACCAAATCTGCGGACTTTCCTGTGGGTTCTGGAAGCTCCCTCGGGGGGAATAATGACGCCTTTGTCATGCGTATTTCTATTCCTACTGCACCCACTACTGTTTCTGCTGCTTTTGATGAGAGGGGATGGAGAGCCTTTCCCACGCAAACTACTGGGGAAATTTGGATAGACAATCGGCTTGGGCGGACTGCTCTTTTTGAGGTATGGGATGTATCGGGTCGGTGTGTGGAAAGATTCACTGCTCCTGAGGGTCTCCATGCCTTTTTCCTCCAGCAGGCGCCAGGACTGTACATCCTTTATGAAACAAAAAGTCAGCACAGTGAAAAGCTTCTCCTAACACCCTAAGAAAATATGCCTCGTCTGCATTTGACAGTGTGGGTTCTTCCTGCGTTGGTGTTTTGCCAGCCTTCCCCCCCACCCTGTAAGCTCCGCCTGGGTACCAATCTGGGGGGGATTTTTGATTATGGCACAGAGGTCCCCTTCGTGGATCTCATGAAATGTGCCCGCCTCTGGTATACGAAAGCTGTAGGGGACTATGATACATGGGACACTGGGCAGGCATCATACCTGTCATATGATGCGGATGGATACCCTACTCAGATTCCGCAGACTTCTCCTCATGACAGCCGTCCCCAGTACGTCTGTACTTTCTGGGCTGTTACCGATAGTTGGGAGCCGGGCACTTATACCCTGCTCTGGGAGGGAGATGGAGATTTTGAGGCGAGTGGTCCTATCAGGAATTGGCAGCGGATAAACGATTCTACTATCACCTTTGAGTTTCCAGATACTCGGGGGGCCCAGCTTCAGCTTTGTATCACTCGTTCTAATCCCGCTAATCGGGTGAGAAACCTACGCCTGATTATGCCTGGGCATTCTCAGACCTATCGCACCCAACCTTTCAATCCCCGATGGCTCACCTGGGTTACGAAGTTCCATGCTGTTCGCTTCATGGACTGGGGACACACAAATGACTGGGGACAGTCCGACCCTTGGACTATAGACCCTAACCGAACCTTTGATTGGAGTGAGCGTTCCAAGCCGAGCTATTACACTTTCACGCACTCCAAAGGCGTACCCTACGAGTACATGGTGAAGCTCATGAATGACTATGACCTGGATGGATGGGTCTGTATTCCCCATAGCGCAAGTCCAGACTACATCCGCCAAATGGCCCGATTTTTCCGAGATAACTTAGAGCCTGATCGCCATCTCGTTGTGGAGTTCAGTAATGAAATCTGGAATGGCATTTTTGGACAGGCGCAGTGGTTAGGGTTGCGATATAACTGCGAAACTCAGGGGGGAACGCAGTTTTGGCCAGAGTGCCTCGTGCCTGCCATTCAGCAGGCGCTGGATATATGGACGCAGGAGTTTCAAGGGCAGCTGCATCGCATCACCCGTACGGTCGGAATGTTCACTTCATTTTTGGATGCCAGTCGGCGGATAGCGTACAATCTCCGTCCTGAAAGCTTTGATGCCGTATCGCCAGCATACTACTTCGGCATTGGCGAAGAAAGCGACTCTATCTTAGATCAGCTGGGGGCCTTAGCCACAGTTAGTTATTTAGCGCAGCTGGTTCGCAGAGACCGCGCGCAGCATGAGTGGGTCTGGATTCGGCAGATTGTAGATTCTATCGCTCTGCCCCTCGGCAAAAAGGTCTATTTCTATGAGGGGGGGCAGCACATCACGCCCATTCCTTTTGGCGCGCCTTCTACTTATGATCAAGTGCTTTTAGACATTCAGCGAGACACCGCTATGTATAACCTGTACGTGGAGAACTATGAGTACCTCAAAAGCATTCATAGGGGGCAAGAGCCGTGGTGGCTTATGAACTTTACTCTGGTATGGAACCGAAGCGCCCAATATGGCAGTTGGGGGCTTCTGGAGGACCTCAGACAAGATACAACCCTCATACCTGCTCCCAAACTTTCGGCTACGCTACGATACTTGAACGCGTGTCCCCGTTCTACCTACCTTCCTGCCTCTCCTATCGGGCAGACAGCTGGATGCTTTTCTCTCACAATCTCTTCTGAATCTACGGTACGGATTCCTTCTTCCACTTCTTCCTGCGTCTCAGTGCAGCGAGTGGGCATTTATGACTTAGCTGGGCGGTGTGTGGCGAGCTTTCCCCTTGCGGAGAAAAAAGAACTTTCTCTGAATCAGCTGCCCACTTGTGCGGGCTTTATTTGCCTTCAAGAGGAAAGCGGTCCGTGCTGTTGCGGTTTTTTCTCTCGGTGAGCGTAGATTGGTGATTTCTGGTTCTTGGCATGGGCGGGGCGGCA